>JAUYEE010000038.1 GCA_030691545.1 bacterium
CCCAGCGTATCCCGGTTCTCCCCTCTACCAATCCCGCTCCCCCGGAACTCACCCCACTGTCCCCTCAACACCCCTCAATCTCACTCGTCGCCATTGTTCCCCTCCCCGCCACTCGCACGCTTGCTCGATTCCGCACGACTGTCTTGTTCGAAGGTTACTTGTGTTCTGGTTTGTCCGCGGCATATACTGCGGGAGAGGCAGGCTGGAAGCCCGCTCCACAAACTGGTGCAAACAGGAATAGGAGGGAACGAACTTGCTGGCAACCGCAAGGAAGGCCGCATGTACGGCGGCCGTGGTAAGTTACGCTCTGACCGCTCTTGCAGCGAGCGGTCCCGGGGGAGAGGCAGGCTGGAAGCCCGCTCCACAAGTCGTTGCGGTACAGGGAAACATGCCGGAGCTTCTCAGGGAGTCCCTCAGCGGGCCGACGGGGGACGTGAAGGAGATTATCTTTGCCTGTCGTCAATTGAATTACGATCCACACTGGTACGCCAATTTCGCATATTACGCGGAAGATTCGCAGCGAAAAGCGTATCGAGCGATGGGGCGTCTGTGCAAGCTCAACCTCACGACAGGCGAGCTGACCGTGCTGCTCGACGACCCCGAAGGAACCGTCCGCGATCCCCAGGTTCACTATGACGGCGAGACAATCGTATTTTCCTATCGCAAAGGCGGTTCGGACAACTTCCTCCTGTATGAGATTAATGCGGACGGCACAGGGCTCAGACAGCTTACGGACGGTCCCTTCGATGACATCGAGCCGACCTATCTCCCCGACGGCGGGATCATGTTCTGCTCCAATCGTTGCAAACGCTGGGTGAACTGCTGGCTGACTCAGGTGGCGGTCTTGTACCGTTGCGATTCCGACGGCGGCAACATCGTTCCAGTATCCAGCAACAATGATCACGAGAACACACCCTGGCCTCTCCCGGACGGACGAGTGCTTTACCAGCGATGGGAATACGTTGACCGAAGCCAGGTGCACTATCATCACCTATGGACGATGAATCCGGACGGGACAGCTCAGATGGTCTATTACGGGAACTTTCACCCTGGCACCGTCATGATTGATGCCAAGCCCATCCCTGGTACGGAAAGCATTGTAGCGGTTTTCTCCCCGGGCCACGGTCAGCGGGAGCATGACGGCCAGATCACGGTTGTCACCCCCAAGGCCGGGCCCGACGCACAATCGTCCGCCCGCCCCGTCAGCCGGGGGAGCAACTACCGCGACCCTTACCCGCTTTCGGAAGACTGTTTTCTCGTGGCCCAGGGGACAAGGCTGCTCTTGATGTCCGGCGCGGGAGAAACGACCGAGATTTACCGCCTGCCGGCTAACCTCGCGCAGGCTGGCGTGCAATGCCACGAGCCGCGACCCCTGCAGCCGAGGGCGCGAGAGTCGGTGATCCCGTCGCGGGTGAACCTCCGGCAGGCTACTGGTCGGTTGATCCTCACCGACGTTTACTCAGGGCGGCGCATGGATGGTGTTCGGCGCGGCGAGATTAAGAAACTGCTTGTTCTGGAGACGCTTCCCGAGCCGATCCACTACAGCGGGGGCATGGAACCCATCAGCGCCGGCGGCACGTTCATCCTGGAGCGGATTTTGGGGACGGTACCCGTCGAGCCGGACGGTTCAGCCTACATGGAGGTTCCAGCGCTGCGCAGCCTCTTTTTTGTCGCCCTCGACGAGAACAATGACTCCGTGAAAAGAATGCAGAGCTTCTTGACGGTCATGCCTGGGGAGACAACCAGTTGCGTCGGCTGCCACGAGCCTCGTACGAGCACCCCCGTGAACGCCGTCCAGAATCCCCTCCCAGCGCTGGGGCAGGAACCCAGCAGAATCACGCCCATTCCGGGCATTCCCGAAGTATTTGACTTCCCGCGGGATATTCAACCTATCCTTGACAGGCACTGCATCCGCTGCCACGGATACGAAGCGGGCGACGACGGTGAACCTCTATCAGGCGGTGTTATTTTGACCGGAGACCGCGGACCCATCTACTCTCATAGCTACTACTCTCTGACCGTCTGGGGTCAGATTGCGGATGGGCGCAATGAACCGGTGAGTAATCGTCCGCCCAGGTCAATCGGCGCCGCGGTCAGCCCCTTGATGAAGAAGTTCGACGGCAGTCACTACGGCGCCGAGGCGACACCCCACGAGCTCGATATGATTCGTTATTGGATCGAGTCCGGAGCGCCTTATCCGGGCACATACGCGGCGGTGGGCAGCGGGATGATTGGCGGTTACCACGAGAACAATCAGGACACTTCCGACCTTAAGTGGCCCGCTACGGTTTCGGCCGCAGCGGCCATAAAGAAGCGCTGTGCAGCCTGCCACGACCGATTCCTCCCCTTGCCTTTGGCGCTATCTGACAACCGGAAGACGCCTCCCCGAGACAATCGCCCCGGATATGTGCCGCGTCACAACGTCTTCAATCTCTCCCGTCCGCAGAAGTCGCTGATGTTGCTGGCGCCCTTGTCAAAGAGCGCTGGCGGCTACGCCCTCTGCAGGCCCATAGGCGAGTCCAACGGGCCATCCACCTCATTCGCCGTGTTTGGAGATACCGAGGACCCGGATTACCGCACCATTTTCACGCTTTGCGAGACTGGCAAGAGTCATCTCGACCGTGTGACGCGATTTGACATGCCCGGATTTCGTCCGCAGCCCTCGTACGTTCGCGAGATGAAACGGTTCGGCATCCTTCCTTGGGAACTCCCGGCGGATGCTGAGATCAATGTTTATGCGACCGACCAAGCGTACTGGCGCTCGCTGTGGTGGCAACCGCAGAACATCGTCGAGTCGGCCCGGCGGTCCGCGCAGGGCGTCTTTACCCAGAACTGATTCCTTCCTCTGTGGGACAGGGTGACAACCTGTCGCGCGCAGTGTCCCTTGCCTGTGAAGTGGTTTGGGCCTGTGCGGGACATCGAGGTGGTATGGGCATCCTGCAGCGTAGCGCAGGCGTCCCGCCTGCATTGTCACGCCGGTGAACGATATTGACAGGTGGAGGCTGCTCGTTTACCCTTTGATGGCAGCCATGTTCCGGTTGCGAAGTCTCGCGGCATGGGCTTCATTTCACCTACCGGGGCAGGCTGGAAGCCAGCATCACAAGGATTTCTAAGAAAGGAAGCAACAATGATAAAGATTTTTGGGCCAGTCGTGATTCTCTCGTCCGTTCTCCTTCTCGTCGAGCTGTCGTCGTCGTACGCGGAGACCGGCGGCCCCGCGGTGGGCCCCCCCACAATCCTCCCGGAGCGATCGGAGCCCCCGCCTGTCCTTCCCCAGCCCTATCGCAAGCCTCTGCCGATCAAGGGCGGGAACTACTACCACGAGCTCGCCGAGGTTCACAAGAAGTATGGAGCTTACGACAAGGCGATCGAGATGCTCGAGATAGCCATCGAAAAGGAGACTGAACCCGCGAACAAACTGCGCTTTTACGAGTCCCTGGGCGAGGCGTACGAGCTCGCTGGAAAGCCAAAAGAAGCCACCGAACAGATTAAGAAAGCTCTCGCCTCCGCCCAAACATTGGATGAAAAATGCCGGTACAATAACATCCTGGGGAGGACCCTTGAGGCGGCCGGCGACCTCGAAGAAGCCAAAAAAGCGTACCAGTTCGTTGTCGCCAACGCGACCCGGGACGCAGTGAAACGCGCCGCCCAGGCGAGCCTCTATCGGCTACTCCAACGGTCGGGGCAACTCAGCAAGTTCATCGCCGACCTTGAGAAACAACTCGAGCAGAATCCGGCCGACCAGCCGGCACTCGAGTCCCTCGCCGAAATTTACAACTCCGTCGTTCGTGACCCCGCCAGCGCGCTCCGCGCCTATGAGCGTCTTGCCAGGTTGAACCCCAAAGACACCGCGACCCTCAACCGGCTCGTTTACCTCTATCAGGTCAACAAGGAGTACGAAAAAGCAGCGGAAGTCTATCAGAAAATCATCGAGGCCTCCCCGCCTGTCAACCGGAACTACTACTACCAGCATGTTAGCCGGATGTACATGCTCGCCGGCAAGAAAGACGAGGCGGTCCAGTGGGCAGAGAAATCACTTTCGGAGGGCGGAACTCGTCCTTACAACTACCTCTCCGTCGCCCAGGTTTACCTCCAGAACAACATGGTCGAGGAGGCGCTTCAGCTTTACAGCAAGGCGGACGAAGCGTGCCAGAGTCCCATTGAAAAGCATCAGCTCGCCGTTCGCTTCGCTGACCTCTTCGCCCGCAGCGGCAAGGAGGATAAAGCCGAAGAGCTCTACAAGCTTGTTCTTCAAGAAGGGACCGTGGAATCCCTCAAAGCGCAGGCCCGGTCCAAACTCATCTCCCTTTACCGCCAGCAGGGGAAAGAAGACGAGATCAAGAAACTCACAGGAGAACAGGGGGGCAGTCCAGAACCTCCCAAGTGATCCCCGCCCATGCGGAGTTCGAGGGGAATACAGGAGACAGTAGACAGAAGACAGGCGCCCCCCACTTGCGCGGGGTTCCCCTGTAGCGCAGGCGTCTCGCCTGCCTCTCACCTCCGTGTCCTTCGTGTGCTTCGTGGTGAACAGCATTGGTTTTCTCAACACGAAGCACACGAAGGAATCAGAGAACGAAGCGCTTGATCCCGTTCTTTAGCCTGAGAACGTTGAAGTTGACCAGCAGAGCTGGGCGCCGCGTCTATTCGCCCCCTTCAATGCGGATCATGACGGACTTGTCCTTGACCACATCGAGGGAGTCAATCTTCGATAGAGCTGCTCGAATGGATGCTTCCTTTGCAGAGTGGGTTAACGCCATGATGGGGACGGCGCTCTCCGCGTGGCGCTCTCTCTGCGTCACAGCCGAAATACTGATGTTGTTCTCTCCGAGGATGGCGCTGATTTTTGCCAGAACACCTGGCCGGTCAATCACCGTGAACCGCAGATAATACCGCGTTTCAATCTCCTCCATGGGAACCAGGCGCTTCGCCATCGCCACCTCCGGGAGCGATGATACCCTCTTTCTGGCAGCGCTTTTGATGTTACGGCCAATGTCCACGATGTCAGCCACGACTGCTGACGCCGTCGGCTTTTGCCCGGCTCCCGCTCCGTAGAACATCATCTCCCCGGCGTAATCTCCGACCACATAGATGGCGTTGAAAACCCCCCAGACGTCCGCCAGAGGATGGTCTCCCGGAACCAGCGCCGGATGCACCCGCGCTTGCACCCAGTCCGCCCCAAACTTCGCGATCGCCAGCAACTTCACCGAGTACCCCAGTTCCGCCGCATACGCGATGTCCTTTTGCGTGATGTGCGTGATGCCCTCCACGTAAATCTCGTCCACGTCAATCCAGCTATTTGCCGCAAGCGACGCCAGAATCGCTAACTTCTGCGCCGAATCCGTGCCGTTGACATCGAAAGAGGGGTCCGCTTCCGCATATCCCTTTCGTTTTGCCTCCTCCAGCGCTGCGGAGAAACTCAGCTCGTCCTGCTGCATTCTCGTGAGAATGTAGTTGGAAGTCCCATTCACAATCCCGTCAATGGAGAGGATATTGTTCGGCGTCAGCGATTCCCTCAGCGACTTGATGATCGGAATGCATCCGCCGACGCTTGCCTCGTACAACACCTCCACGTTATGTTCCCTCGCCGTCTCAAAAATCTCCAGGCCGTGCTTGGACAAGACCGCCTTATTCGCCGTCACCACGTGCTTGCCGTTCCGCAGAGCCGTGAGAATATACTCCCTTGCCGGACTCAGTCCTCCGATCAGTTCCACCACGATGTCAACGGATTGGTCGTGAACGATTTTGCAGGCATCCGTCGTCAAGAGGGATGCATCGAGCTTCACATCGCGCTCTCGCTTGAGGTCAATATCCGCCACCCGGGCTAACTCTAACCGGATTCCCGTTCTCTGGGCGATCAGCTCGCCATTCGAGAGGATGTTCTTCACGACGCCGGTCCCGACCGTGCCGAAACCGATCAGTCCAACTCGTATTTTCTTCATCGCCTCTCCTGAGTGTGTCCGTGGCATCTTCTCTTCGTGAAACGAAGTGATAATGAGCATGAGGACGGCTGCCTGTCAACGGCTTTGTGATTGACACCTCTCGCCCCCTGTGATAGCGTTCGCGGCAATTCCGTGCGGATTCGCTTCCCAACCTGTTCACAGGTTTCCCATGCCCGGTTTGGTCAAGATTTTAGCTGCGTTTGTTGCTATCGTCTGGATGGTCCGAAAGAAGGTCCAGCTTGGGACCGCCATGCTCCTCGGTTCCATCGTGCTGATTCTCCTCACCTGGCTGGGGCACGCCGTTCTCAGTTCCCCGGTGACCATCCCCCTTCGCGATTTGCCGTTCATCCTCCTCAACGCCGTTTGGGACTCCTCTTCCAGGGACCCGGCGTCCATTCTAAAACTCATTGGCGTGATCGTCCTTGTCCTCATCCTCAGTCACTGCCTTGACAAGACCGGCCAGATGAATCGAATCCTGGAGTCGTTTCAGGCACTTGTCGGGGATGTTCGCATCGTCTTGATAACCCTCCCCGCCCTTATCGGGCTGCTCCCCATGCCCGGGGGGGCCGTGTTTTCCGCCCCCATGGTCGAAGCCGCTCAGAAGGGCATTAACATCCCCCCCAACCAGAAGACCCTCATCAACTACTGGTTTCGCCACATCTGGGAATACTCCTGGCCCCTGTATCCGGGACTTCTCTTAGCGGCTGAACTGGGGAGAGAATCAGGCTGGAACCTGTCCGTCTTCAAACTGGCCGCTATCCAATCGCCTCTCACTGCCGCCGCGCTGATCGGCGGAATTCTCTTCTTCATCCGGAACATCCCCCGCACCTCGCCTCACCGAAACCAGGACCCCCTGAATGCTCGCCTCTCGACTCTCGCGGTTGACATCTCTCCCATCGGGGTCATCATCATCCTCGTCATCCTTCTCACGACCGCCTTCGCTCTGGAATCCAAGAGTAGCCTTCTGCTTTCCCTCGTCGCGGCTATCCTCCTCACACTTGCCCTCAGCACCTTGAAAAAGCAAATGCCACCGGTCGCCGTCCTGAAAAGCATCTCGGTGGCACGCATCCTCGCGCTGGTCTATGTTATCGCCGCACTAATGGTTTTCCGGGAAACCATCGAGCAAAGCCGCTCCGTCAACGAAATCTCCGTTATGATGAAAACCTACAACGTGCCCCTCTTTCCCTTCGTGGTGCTTCTGTCCTTCATCAGCGGACTTGTGATGGGTTTGACCATGGCGTATATCGGCATCGTCTTTCCGATTCTAATGCCCTTACTTCTTCAAGTCCACGCGGACCCTCTCCCTTACCTCGTGCTCGCTTTTGGGTCAGGCTTTATCGGCGTCCTTTTCTCGCCGGTGCACGTCTGCCTCATCCTGACGCACGAATACTTCACGTCGGACTTTACCCCGGTTTACAGGAAGATGATTGTCCCCGCTCTCATCATCTTCGCAACGCTCATCGCGCTGTTCTTTGTCCTTTCCCTGACGCCGCGGTAGACGCCGCATCCCGCCCTATCGCTGAGTAGGCGGCTTCGCAAATACGGTGATAAACTCCCGATGGTACTCGGGGTCACACGACCCACTCACAAAAGCGCCAGTGTATGCCGGGCTTTAGCCGGCACTCCCTCTTAGCCACCGACTTCAGCCGGTGGTAGCCACGGTCCAGGCCCCTCATGCCAGCTGGCTTCAGCCGGGCTTCTCGACCAAATGGATTCATCCACAATACGTGACCGAACTCACGAAACAGAGTGCTGGGCGGCTGGAAGCCGCTGCTGTAACTTTCAGGCTGACAGCAGCACGCTGTCAATATACATGTCCAGACCGGAGAAATCCCCCGCCCGGCGGAATCGCTTGATCTTGTTCCAATCCAACCTGTCCGCGATGGCAGACAGCGTCTTGAAATTCGCCATGCACGCCTTGATGATGTTGTTCCTCTTGTCCTCCGCGTCGGTCCGCAAGGGATTGAGGTCGAAGGAAACCCATCCGCCGTAACCGTTGTGCTTCAGGCACGCGATAATCTCCAGCCCTCTCTTGGCGTTCACCGCCGCGAACGGAAGGTCCTGGTCGTACTTCGGTCCTTCTTGGTCGTTGAGGTGAATGTGGAAGAGCTTGTTGTGGAAGAAAGCCGTCTCGATGTCCTTCGTGTAGTCAAGTCCCACCATGATGGAGTGTGCTACCTCGGGGTTCACGCCCACCTTTGCCTGGTATCTGGGGTCGAGAGAATAGGAGAAGGCAATCGCGTCGCCGACCGTCGGCAGCAGCATCGAACAGCGAGGCTCGTTCGGCTTCGGCTCAATTGCCACGGGAATCGCCTTGTCGCCGTAGTTCGTCGCATCATACTCGAGGGCCTCGTTGAAGGCGTCTCGCAGATACCCTAACGCCTCCACTCCGTCCTTGCCGAACGCCACGTCCTGCCCTTCCTGGCCGTTCCAGTACACAAGCACGTCCGCCTCGAGGACGTGGGCCGTGTCAATCGCGCGCTTCAACTGCTCCACCGCTTCCTTGCGGACCTTCGCATCGTGCGATGCCAGGGCGCCGTTCGTATACTTCTTGTTCCAGAAGAAGTTCGCCGTGTACAGAGCCACGCGCATCCGAGTGTCGTCGAGGAGCTTCTTGATTTCCGGCGCCATCTTGGAAGTGATTTCGTTGTCGTGCGCCTCTATCCCTGACAGCCCAAGTTTCTTGTAGGCTTTGATTCTCTCCTCGATTGTCCTTGCGGTGCGGGTCGCCTCGCCAAACCGGCTCGCTCCCGGATTATCGCACCACACACCTGCGGCGAATTTGTAAGCCATCTGCGTAGCCTCCATCATGATGAAGTTGACGTTTGAGTGAACCGATGTGCCCGAAAAACGCCTCAGTAGTATCTGGAGCGGGATTGAACCATTTCCGGGCGACGCCGTCAAGGTTTTCGCAAGGGAGCCTCCCGTCTCCGCTCGCCGTCTCCCGGGCAAGAGAGCTGCTCCATCGGAGGGCAGCCGTGAACTTGGGGACCCGGCACTACTTCGGCTCATAATCCTTCATCACCCGGTAATAGCGATGGTCGAGGTTGAGGATGCTGTCGCCGGTCCAGAAAAGCTCCGGAATGGGCCACTTTCCCGGCAAGGGGTTCCAGACGCCGGAACCGAGATCGTCCGTGTACTCCACCACGTAGGCGTACTTCAGGTCGAAGTCGGTCTCCTCCCACGCGAAGCTCATGGCGCCGTCCCGAGTGATGCTGACATCCGTCAGGATGGCAGGAAGAAGAGGCTGCCGCACGCGAGCCACGATTTGTGCGGACCCTTGGTTTCCTTCGGAGTCCGTCGTCGTGGCTTTCAGGAAATACAGCCCCGGTTCAAGCGTCATCGGGTCGAAAAGTATGCTCCAGTCTCTGCCGATGGGAATCCAGGGCGTGCGGGGTTTTGTGGGCGACACGGTCACCAGAAGCCCGGCAGCCTGCACGCCAGCTTTCCCGGGCCACTGGATATCGCCGTCGGGCTCCATCTTGACATTGACAATTACCCCGTCCCACGGGTCCATGACGCCGATATTCGTAGTGCCGTCGGCATTGGTGTAGTTGGCGATGGAGTTGACCGTCACAATATGCCCGCCGCCGTCGTTCCACAGGACGCCGAGAATCACGTCCTCCTTGCAGTTCTCGAGCTCGTTGCGGATGGTCGTGGGATTGATCGTCGCGTGGTCGGTTACAGTCAAAGCCAGATGCCGGTCATTGATCCACTTTCTGAGTCCGTTAACGATTCCCGGCCCCGAGGTGCCTCCGACGCTGCTTGTGCCCATTGCGTCGGCAAGCCCTTCCACAAACTGTGTGTCCGTGAGGGGCATCCCCTCAAGGCACTGCGTCAGGCTCGAATACCCGTGAGCCGCCCACCACTTCAGGCACGCCACACTTGCGGTCGGCGCGCAGTACATGTTGCCATTGTTTGTCTGCCCCACTCCGTAATTGTGCTGGTCGAGGAGAGGGATTCCCTTCGTGTAGTTGACGAGTTTGAGCTGGACTTCCCAGAGGACGCTGACGATGTCGTCGTCGAGACTATTGCACGAAATGGTCGTCTCCCACGGGAAATACTGGTGGTCGTGGAGTCCCTCGAGGGTGGGGATTGGGGGAGTCGGGTCAATGTAGAGCTCGATGATGTCCTCGCCCGTGTTCTGGCTACGATCCGTCATGGCGGCCTTGACGAGGTAGGATCCCTCCGGGTATTGCGCAGTGTCCCACTTCACGTTCCACCAGTTGTGCTGATATGTCTCATCGGTGGTGGAAAAGGTAGGGACCGTCCCGTCGTCGTCTTGACCGATGGGCTCCCAGGTCTGTCCTCCGTCAGTGGACAAATCAAATTGGGTCAGAACAATCTCGTCGTCCCACAGCCCCGTTTCCTCCGTTGCCCAGAGGTTGACGAAACCATAGATCATGTCCGGTCTCTCGCCGAGATTGTCCACCGGCTTGAGCAGGCGGGGCTTCGGGCTTGAGTCGTGGACGATGCGCGCCTGGTTTGTGAACACCGCTTCAACCTGCTGGGTGCTTTCCAGGGCTACCGTGTACTGCACGACGATCGCCTGAATCTCTTCGGGAGTGGGCCCGATGAGCACCTCCGATGGCTCGCTATCTGGGGTGAGGACGTCCACTTGGGGGGGACGCGGCGGCCAGTTAAGCTGAATCACGAGCGGGTCGTCTTGCGTGAGATTGTCCAGAGGAATGACCGACCCGGAGGTCGCCCACGAGCGCGAGACGATGAGCGCGTCGGGCTCCTGGGTGCCGGGCTGCGTGGGAAACTCCATCGGCGGGATAATGATGTCGCCCACGCTTGAATCGGCGTAACCCACCCAGTTCTGCCAGACGAAAGCGACTGTGCCGACGGGCTGACCGTCAAGCGTCCAGGTGGCTCTCGCGTATAGGATGGGAGGGGTGCCCGCTCGCAAGGAGATGCCCAGGTGCAGCCATTCGCACGGCTCAAGATACGTTCCATCGGGAGCTTTCCAGATGATAACGATTCCGCGTTCCGTTTCCACCAGTTGCGGGGTCCACCCTCGGGAAGCATGTCCGGCGTACAGCCTGACGATGTCAGCAGGGGAAATCGTTCCTGACGCTCCGACGATGGGGGACGACTCGAGCGTCACCGCCAGGTCGTTGACCGGATTGCCAGTAAAATTGTGGAGGTCAAAGTTCGATGAGATTCCCCGGATCCACGCGGCGTCCCCGCTGCAACCGAGTAAGATGAAAGCGACGACCGACACAAAAAGGACGACTGCCTGGTTAAGAACAACGCGTCGGGTGAGGCTCATGGGGCGGGTCTCCTTTCGTTAGTTGAGAAGGCATGGCAGTAAAGAAGGCGTACAACTATTCTACCACGAAGATGCCCCGTCAACACCGATTTTCGCATCTCGCGTCTGTGGCGTCCTGGCGCTACGAGGTGCGCCGCGATGCCGAGATGTGACTGCATGCCACTCCTCACCTCCGATACCTGAGGCGTTACATCGCGTCAGGGATTTCCAGACAGTCTTCTGCCTTGAAGAAAATGCCAGAAGGACATATCATCCCAGCATCACGCGCCAGACGGGTTCCCTTATTGGAACAATGACCTTCTACTGAAAGGGCTGAAATGGCACAAAGCGATCCTGATCCCTACAAGCCAACCGAAGAGGATGTCCAGGAACCGCCGGTCGGCTTCCTGGCGAGCCTGAAATTCCTTGGTCCGGGGTTAATCCTGTCGGCCTCCGTTGTCGGGTCCGGGGAGTTAATCGCAACCACTGTCTTAGGGGCCAAAGGGGGTTTTGTGACCTTGTGGGTCATCTTGGTCAGTTGCCTCGTCAAAGTCGCCCTTCAGCTCGAGTTCGGGAAACACGCCATAAGCTCCTGCGAGCCGACGATGGTTGCTTTGGACAAGCTGCCCGGCCCGAGGTTCAAGGTCAGTTGGGCGATTTGGGCCTGGCTGGGAATTTATGTCCTGAAATACGTCCAGGAAGGCGGCGTTTTAGGTGGAGTCGCGCTTATTTTGCGAACGGGGTTCCCTCAAATCGGGAAAGAGTTGTGGGCATTGATCGTGGCCGTTGTCGTGTCTTTACTTGTGTTCCGCGGCCATTACGTCTTCATCCAGTGGGCTGCCGTCGTCATGACCGCTCTGTTCACCATCCTTACACTCGCCTGCGTCATCATTCTCCAGTTTACTCCTTACGCCTTTTCGTTTTCTGATGTCGCGTCCGGTCTGACCTTCCGTCTCCCTGTTACGGCAGTGGCTGTCGCCTTAGGCGCCTTTGGCATTACCGGCATTGGCGGCGATGAAATCATGCACTATGTGTATTGGTGCATCGAGAAGGGTTACACGCGCTACGCCGGACCCTTCCGCGAGGGAGCGGACTGGACCCGCCGAGCGAAAGGCTGGATTCGGGTCATGTACCGAGACGCCATCTTCTCCATGGTCGTCTATACCGTCGTCACTGCCGCTTTCTACCTTCTCGGAGCCGCCGTCCTCCACAAGTTAGGCGAGGTCCCCGCGAAGGACGAGACCGTCGAAGTCCTTTCTCGAATGTACACCGAAACCCTCGGCGGCTGGGCGAAGGGCATCTTTTTGACGGGGGCGTTCATTGTCCTTTTCTCGACTCTTTTCGCCGCTCTTGCAGCGTGGGCGAGGCAGTTTGCCGACGCCTTTGGGCGGCTGGGTCTCCTCGATTTCTTCAATCGCCGACACCGCCATCGCTTTATCGCCGTCTTTGCCTGGGTCAGCCCGCTCATCTGGTGCGCCCTCTTCCTAACGATGAAGGAGCCTGTCGCCATGATTGTTCTCGGCGGGATTGCGACATCCGTAATGCTCCTGTTGGTCGCGTACGCTGCGCTCCACTTTCGATATAAGCGAGTTCCGACTCCGCTGAAACCCTCGAGGGCATACGATCTCTGGCTCTGGTTGAGCATCGCCGCCATTGTCGCCGTGGGAGTGTACAGCGTTTACCAGGCGATACCTCGGTAGGTCCTCCGCAAAACAATAAGCCCCCGCTGGGGGCGACACTCCCCTTGCCATCGGGCGTAAGCCCGTGGATGCCCGGAAGACAAACAAATCCCGGGCTCCCGCAGGGAGCGCCACGTTCCATTGAGGCAATGTGCCGCTCCCTGCGCGGGCTACATTGGATATCGGCGCCTGGTTCCACTGCTGACGCCCGAGGCTATTGACTTTCATCCCTTGCGGGGATTGATGGAAGGGCGTGCGCCGGCCATTTGTGCCGGCATGCGGGCCACGGGGCGCCTCAATTTCGCTCACCCCCGGTCGTAACACACCCATCGCCCTTTGGCATTTGCAGGCGAGACGCCTGCGCTACTTTCTGCCTGGAGTGAGCCGGGGCGCGTTTCGTCTTCCGGGGCTGCGTTGCCTCCGGCCAACGCCCCGCAAATCCAGTGACAGCCCCTGCAAATCACGGCTGGACAATCCGGCTCTTCGATGGTATAAAGCAGGCGTGTCATCTTTCATTTTTGGGGGAGCGCCGGAGAATTCCCCGAAGGAGGTTTTTCCCATGCAAAAGACGCGCGCCTTCACTCTTATTGAACTTCTTGTCGTCATCGCGATTATCGCCATTCTCGCGGCACTTCTTCTTCCCGTTCTTCACTCCGCCAAAGAGAAGTCGCGGACCGCTCTGTGCCTCAACAACATGCATCAACTCGCCGTCGCCATGCACATGTACGCGGGCGAATACGATGACCGCCTTCCGCACACCGGCCGCATGGGCCGAGCTCCGCAAGGCGCCTATGTTGTCGGCGGCAATTACGTCTCTTTCCCCCAGGACCCCGCCGCTTGCCAGCGTATCCTCATCGAAGAAGGGGAACTCTGGACGTACGTTTACTCCGGGCTTCAGCGATTCAAGAAAATGCCCGACGAGTGGTACCGCTCCGCTCAGAAGAACATTTATCTCTGTCCCTCCGCCGTGCCGCCCGGCGTCGCCAGGGGCTTCAGTTACCCCATGAACTGCTTCCTTGAAGAAAACCGCGGCGGTGTACTTCTCCCCGGTCCCGAGGGCGTCCGACTCAGCATGATTAGAAACCCATCCCGCACGATTATGCTCGTGGACGAGTCCGGGTACTCTCTCAACGACGGCCACTTCATGCCGCAATCCAACTTCGACGTCGGGACCGAACTCCACACCGGCGGCGGAAACCTCGCCTTCTGCGACGGCCGGGCTGCATGGATCCCCAAAGCGGAACTCGACAAGCGACTGCGAGACCTCCAGCAATTCTACTGGTGGGAATGACCGTTAAGTGCGCGTTTTCGTAGATACAGTTACGAACCGGACACGTGGACCCGCGGCGGGACGCTGCTCTCTGAGCACCCCGGCGCAGGCAGGGCTGCCGGGCTTTAGCCGGCAGGTTTCCTTTAGGCACCGCCTTCAGGCGGTGGTGGTCCCGGATGCCGCGGGCCCCTCATGGCAGCCGGCTTCAGCCGGGCTTCTCGACCAGCGGATTCATCCGAGAATACGTCACCGTCCTTATGAAACGGACCACTAAATCCGGGGGGATAAATGAAGGTCCGCCGCATCTCTCGAAGCGTTACGGTCGCCGTGTGCCAGATAAGGTGCGTGGATAGCGATGTCGAAGGGAATATTGCCAGGATAACGAAAGCCGTCGAGGAAGCTGCCGCAGAAGGAGCGCAGATGGCGGCATTTCCGGAGACGGTTTTCATTGGCTGGGTGAACACGGCCGCCCACAAACTCGCCGAGCCGATTCCGGGGAAGTTCAGCGACATCGTCTGCCGCCTTGCTAAAAAGCACAACATCATGATTTCCATCGGCTTGACCGAGAAAGCCGACGGCGGCATCTACGATTCCATGATTGTCGTGGGTGCGGACGGTGGCATCCTCCTCAAACACCGCAAAATCAACACCATGCCGGAACTGATGACCCCGCCGTACCTCCAGGGGAAAAAGGAAGACCTCTCAGCGGTTGATACACCGCTCGGCAGGATCGGAGCCATGATTTGCGCCGACAGTTTCATTGACGAGCATCACGAAATCATGAGATCGCTCCGCCCCGACATTCTCCTCATTCCCTACGGCTGGGCTGCCGATAAAAGCGAGTGGCCCGGCCACGGAAAGAAGCTCGAGGAAACCGTCAGCCGCATCGCCAGGAACGTCGGCGTCCCCGTCGTCGGCCCGAACCTCCTCGGCGGAATCACCTGCGGACCCTGGAAAGGCAAAACCTACGAGGGCCACAGCGTCGTCGCTGACTCCTCCGGCGCCATCCTCGCCCTTGGGAAAGGCAACGAAGAACAGGTCCTGATCGTTGACGTGCCGCTGTCATCACGGGCCGAGAAGAAATGACCCCCGCTTCGGCAAGATGGTGGGTATGTCGTCAGCCAAGCTCAATGTCTCTTCAGCCATTTCCGAATGCCTTTGGTGAGGGGCGAATTCCTCACCCGCCCGGACTTGGGATCGTATGTGTGGAACGACCGGTAATCTCGTGTGAACAGCAACTCTGCTTTGGGGAGCCACATGACCGGGACGAACAGCTCATAGCCGAACGCCGAGTCCGAAGTCTCCTTCGCCGCCACGAGGCGGCGGACTTTCCCTGTCCTGGCGTCGTAGGTTTTAAGCCCTTGGGAATCTGCAAACGCCAGCCGAAAGCCATCCCTGTCCCACACCAACTCGTCTTCCCAGAAGACATTGACGAGGCGTGCCTCGCCTGCAATTCTCTGCGCGGTCAACGAAGCCAGCTCGACCACCTCAAGAACGGGTCGCCACCGTTCCCCGGTTCGGACGTGTCGAAGCATTGCCAGATGCGTCTCTGTTGCATTGCATACGAGCGCAGATGCGCCTTCGTTTGCGACCACAAGCTTGGGCTGAGGGACTCCTTTCGCGTCCAAGTCCAGCACCCATAAACCGGGACCATGAGGCACCGACGTGTACCGGAATGTCGGGAAGTAAAGCCTGTCCGAGGATGGTCCCCAGGCGCACGCCCTTGCCCAAAAGCGTGGTCCCCCCTCACAGATAATCTGGTCGCTGTGTTCGTTCTCCATCGCTCCGCAGACAAGCTGAGTTCTCCATTCGGACTCACGCCTCGTTTTGCGGACGAACAGAACCTTCCGGCCGTCCGGGCTGACCTGGTATATTGAGTGACCAATCTCACGCAGAAGAACGGAAGTACGGCCAGACACGGAGTACCGCCACAGTTGCACCGTCCCCTCGTCCCCAGGCGGCCCCTCTCGTCGTATCACATACAAATCTCGCCCATCCCGTGACCATTCTGCGTATGGCTGCGACTCATCCTCTTTCTCTTTGAGGAGTTCCAGGATTCGCTCACCTTCAGGGTCCGAGACAATGAAGGCTCCCCGTTCCTTAGACCAGGCACGCATGGCAATTCGGCCGGAATAGGACACGCGCACATGCTCGAATCCAAACCAGTACGGTTCCACAAAGCGGTTGATGCTCTGAGCACGGAGGATGGCGCCGCCAAGGATGAAGGGTAAGCCAAGCAGAACTGGGAGCCAGTTGACCGCCCTCGGCCGCTTCCATGTCGCCTTCAACTTCCTGAGGAACGGGAAAAGCCCGAAGGCGAAGATGACGCCTCCGCCAAGTGACAGAATGCCGAAAAGTAAAAGGTTCCCCGCCGCGTAGGCATGATGAGCAACGGAGACAAGCATTATCAGAAAATAAAGGACGATACCAAGGGACTCCTTGCCGGAGAGGAAGCGTGGCTGGTTTTCCCTCCGCGAGGGCGTCAAGTAGAGCGGCAGAGCCATGCCAAGCGCCATCACAGCTAACGCAAAGAGATACGATGGCCGGAGAAGCGCCCGCACAATAATATCGGGATGAGCCTCGCTCAGGCCTACCGGAATCAGGACGTATATCGAGAACAAAAAGAGGAACGAGCTCAAATAGGAGAAAGTTAAAGAGAAGCGTGCCTGCTGACGGCAGGCTTTCTTGCACTTCCTGACGAAAGCAAAGGCGTTCCCCAGGAAGATGACAACGCCGGGTGCGAGCAAAACGAAGTTCATTGCCTGCGAACGTCCCGCTATGGAGACACTCCCTTGCCGGGCTGCCTGGGCCCTTTATATGGGACCATCAGTCGTGAAATCCCTCCGGCCACCGTTGCCTATGTAACCACCTGCGAATCCGTTTCGTCAAGTGTATCCCACGCCATCCTCCACGACTATAGGGCCTTGGCCCTTGCGAGCTCGGCGCCTTGCCGGGCGCTTTACTCCTGCTTTGGTTCTTCCGGAAGTTGTGCGCCATGCCAGACTGCCACAATCCAGACTGTTCTCCCTTTCATACGGCAGAAGAACCGGTAAGGATTCACGATCACTTCCCGAAAAGGAAGGTCGGGAAACTCCGGGAGCGCCCTGCCGGATTGCGGAGACTTCCGGAGCCTCGACAAAACCTTCTCCGCCCGCCGCCGGAAAGCCATTGCCGCCGCTGGATTCTCGCGGTGGACGTAACGGATTGCGGCAAGGAACTGGTCTCGCCCCGAAGGGGTGAAAAGAACTTTCAAGGCTTGGCCTCATTGAGCAAGGAATCGGCTTGAGTGAGAACCGCCTCGAGGTCGTACCCCTTCCCTGCCTGAATCTCTTTTTCGCCACGCGCCAGAAGCCGCAGAAGCTCCCGTTCATGCTCCGAATGCTCGTACGCTTCCATGCTGACCATCACCGCAGCCGCCCGACCTCTCTGAGTGATGACAACAGGTTGTCCTGAATCGTTCACCCGTTTTACGATAGATGTGGCATCCTGCCGCAGGTCGGTAATCGGCACGATATTGGGAATCTTAGCCATTGGCAATACCTGCTATGATACTATTAACAATATTGCCAATTGCAGGGGAAGTCAACAACGATTGTGGGGTGCGTCTCGGTGCACCTGAGTGGGGGCACACCCGGCGCTGGAACCAGAGCTGCCAGCCTCGCGCCTGGGCGGGCATGTACCGCCGGCATCTTGCCGGCTGTCTCGGGGGCATCCTGCCCCCGATTGCGAGGGCGAGACGCCCTCGCGACTGCCACCGAGACGGCGGCGTTACCAGTGCGAACTTTGCACGTAAATTTAGCCACACCCTTTGCGGTCCTGGGGTGAGGCTAAATCGTTGCCGAGCCGCCGGGGCCGTGGAGGAGGGCGACCATTTCGCGGACGGCTCGGTCCAACCCGACGAAGATGGCGCGAGAAATTATGCTGTGGCCGATGTTGACTTCTTCGAGTCCGGGGACCTTGTGCATTCCGCCGATGTTCGTGTAGTTCAGTCCGTGACCGGCGTTGACTCTCAGGCCCAACTTGAGAGCTAATTCCGCCCCGTCAATCAGGACCTGAAGCTCCTTCAACTGTGATTCTTCGCCACGAGCATTCGCGTATTTCCCCGTGTGCAGCTCAATAAACTGAGCACCGGAATCCGCGGAGGCTTTGATCTGCTTTTCCTCAGCATCCACGAAAAGGCTGACGACGATTCCCGCATCGGACATTTTCCGGACGCTCTGCGAGATGGCTTTCAGATTTCCAGCAACGTCAAGCCCGCCTTCCGTCGTGACCTCCTGCCGCTTCTCCGGTACGAGCGTGGACTGGTCGGGTTTGACATCGAGGGCGATGGCGACGATTTCTTCCGCGTTCGCCATCTCAAGGTTGAGCTTCGTTCGGACGGTCTGGCGCAAGATGCGGACGTCTCGGTCCTGGATGTGCCGTCTGTCTTCACGAAGATGGACGGTGATGGACCTTGCGCCGGCCAGCTCGCAGGCTGCCGCTGCCCAGACGGGGTCCGGCTCGACAGTCTTGCGCGCCTCTCGCACCGTTGCGACGTGATCCACGTTGATGCCCAGTTTAATCATCTCTCAGTACCCCAACCTATTGAAAAGTCTGTTCACAAAACCACTTTCTCATATAGCATCATGGCGAATCAATGTCAACGAACGCGCCATTCTGGTCCGGCGTGAAAGTGGCCGCTCCGCAGGGAGGGTAGGGGCAGGGAGGATGTCTCGCAAAGGCGCAAAGGACACAAAGCTGAGCACCCAGTAGGACCTTGGCGTCTTAGCGTCTTGGCGAGAAAAAACGGGCCGGATAGAGCCATTTCCATAACGAGGAAGTCGCGGCGTGCTCGTTCAGCATCGCTTGACAGAGGAACCGCAGTATGGCAAACGTACTGTATCGGCGGATGCGGGCTTGCCGGGGAAACGCGGTGCCAGGCAGGGTGACGCTGAGTCGGGAACCCGCCCCGACGAACGGACGTATATGATTCTGCTTCGGAAGGAACCGCAAACGAACGCAGACCAGATGAGGAATTGAACCGGAGAGAGCGCTGAGGACGCAGAGGCAGGAGAGAGGATACATGCACGTGGATGTCAAACAGATTGGTGAGAAGGTCAGAGAAGAGAGCAGTTTTGTCCAGAGGGTCACGGACGAGATCGGGAAGGTGATCGTGGGGCAGAAGTACGTGGTGGAACGGCTACTGCTTGGGATGTTGGCGAATGGGCATGTTCTGCTTGAGGGCGTCCCCGGGCTGGCGAAAACGATGGCGGTCACTACGTTAGCGCGGACGCTCCGGATGAAGTTTCAGCGGATTCAGTTCACGCCGGACCTCCTTCCCGCGGACCTCATCGGGACGCTGATTTACAATCCGAGAACTGGCGACTTCACGGTCAAGAAGGGTCCGATTTTCGCCAACATCATTCTCGCGGACGAAATCAACCGAGCGCCGGCAAAGGTGCAGAGCGCTCTTTTGGAATCCATGCAGGAAAAGCAGGTGACCATTGGCGAGCAGACGTTTCCGCTCGATAAGCCGTTCTTAGTCTTAGCGACGCAGAATCCGATCGAGCAGGAGGGAACGTATCCGCTGCCGGAGGCTCAGGTGGACCGGTTCATGCTCAAGCTGAAGATCGTTTACCCCAACCGGCAGGAGGAGCTACAGATTCTCGACCGGATGGCTTTTACTGAGAAGCTGATCGAGGTGGAGCCGGTTGTTTCTCCACAGGACATCCTCCGAGCAAGGACGGTGGTGGATGAAATCTATATTGATGACAAGGTTAAGGAATATATCGTGGACATCGTGTTCGCGACGCGGGAGCCGAAGAAGTATGGGCTGGACATCGAGCAGTACATCGAATGGGGCGCATCGCCTCGGGCGACGCTGTATCTGACGGTTGTGTCGAAGGCGTATGCGTTCTTGCAGGGGAGGGGATACGTGACTCCGCAGGACGTGAAGTCTATCGGGATGGATGTGCTGCGGCATCGCGTCATTATCTCGTATGAGGCGGAAGCGGAGGATATGACGTCGGAGGATATTATCCAGAAAGTGTTCGATGAGATTCAGGTGCCGTGAGAAGAAACTGCAGATGAACGCAGATACACGCGGATAACTACCTATTTTCACTGAGACATGATACCGAAAGAGGTTCTCAAGAAAGTTCGGCAGATACAGATTACCACGCGGCACATGGTGAATGATGTGCTTGCGGGGGACTACCAGAGCGCGTTTCGCGGTCGCGGAATGGAGTTCGAGGAGGTGCGCGAGTACCAGCCCGGAGACGAGGTTCGCAGCATTGACTGGAACGTGACGGCGCGCATGGGGCATCCGTACGTGAAGCGGTACGTCGAGGAGAGGGAACTCACGGTGATACTGTTGGTGGATATGAGCTCCTCGGGGAAGTTCGGCACGACGGATCGGCTGAAGCAGGAGGTCACGGCGGAGTTGTGTGCGGTCTTGGCGTTTTCGGCGATCATTCACAACGATAAGGTCGGCGTCATCCTGTTCACGGACGCGATCGAGAAGTTCATTCCGCCGAAGAAGGGGCCAAAGCACGTTCTGCGGGTGATTCGAGAGCTGCTTTATCATGAGCCAAAAGGCTCAGGGACGGATATTGCCGCGGCGCTCGAGTACCTCAACAAAATCACACGGCGGAGGGCTGTGGTCTTTCTGGTGTCCGATTTCCTGAGCGAGGGGTACGAGCGTGACCTTCAGCTTTCGAGCAAGCGGCACGACCTGATCCCGATCACCATCACGGACCCCCGCGAGACGGAATTTCCGAAGATCGGTCTAATTGAACTGGAGGATGCGGAGACCGGCGAGCGAATCGTCGTGGATTTTCGCAGTCTTCGGGCGAGGCGAGAATATGCCAGCGGAGCACGAAGCGATTACCAGTCGCGGAAAGAGATGTTCCGCTCGGTAGGGATTGATTCGATTGATGTTGTCACGGACAAGCCGTACATCCACGAGATTCTGAAATTCTTCCGAATGAGGGAGAGGAGACAATGAGCGCGCAATTGGATTTCCGTTTGCCAGACGAAGGCCCTCGGTCTGGGAAACCGCCGAGAGGGCCAATTGCGAATACCTTTCTTCTATTCATTATTCTCATTGCTGTCGTTGGCGTGGCTATCATGACCTTGATGCGAGGGAAAGAGGCGACGTCGAAACAGGGTGCTCTTGATGCCGAGCGGGAGCGGGCGCTCGCGGCGACGTTGCAGGATCGGGGGTTGAAGGAGAGTGCCGCAGAGACATGGCTGAAGTACCTCGAGGCGAAAAAGCTCGACGCCGGGGAACGAGCGACAGTTTATTACCAGGTTGGAAAGCTTTACCAGGAAGCGGGAGACTTCGAGAGGGCGCTGGTGAACTACTATCGCTCGGAGGCGGCGGCGAAGGTGGAAGACTTGCAGCTCGAGCTGAGCCGCCGCAAAAGGGAGTGTTTCCGCCGACTGGGGAATATTGCGGGGTTGAACCAGGAGTTGGCGACGATAACCGCTTTGCCCGGAGAAAAGAAAGAAGGGGTAGGGGAGGTAGTTGCCGAAATCGGGCCGCAGAAAATCACCCTCGAGGAGGTGAATCGCCGAATTGATCGGCTCGTTGATCTTCAACTGAAACAATACGCCTCCTTCATGAGTGCGGAGCAGGTCAGCAAGCAGAAGGAGCAGCTTGTTGACCGGTTTCAGAACAAGCAGGCTAAGCTGAAGGTTCTCGAGGACATCGTGGCATCGGAGGTGCTACTGAGGGAGGCGATCAAACGCGGGTTGGACAAGAAGCCGGAGAACGATGAGGCTATCGAGGAATACCGCAGTATGTTCCTGGCGAACGAGGTTCTCGACGAGGAAGTCGCCCAGAGGGTAAACATTACTGAGTCGGACCTAAGGGATTACTACAAGGCCCACGAGCAGGAGTTCAAGGAGAGGGCGAAGGCCGAGATCAGCCAGATAGTCACGCAGAAAGAGGAGGACGCCGCGGAGGTTCTGAAGAAGCTGGGAGAAGGAAGAAGCTTTGAGGAGTGCGCGAAGGAATTCTCGGTTGACGAAGCGACGAAGGAGAAAGGGGGCGTGGTCGAAGGGGCAATTGAGAAGGGCGGACAAATCCCGGGAATCGGGAACAACATTGACGTCCACGCGCACCTCTTCGCCTTGAAGGAGAACGAGGTCAGCTCGAAACCGGTCAAGGTGGATGAGAAGTTCTATGTTTTCAAAGTCAGGAAGGTGATTCCGGGGCGGATCAAGACGTTCGATGAAGTGCGCGATGAGGTCGAGAGACGGAAGTCGCAGGAGAAGATGAACGAGGTGCGGGAGGCGTTGATCCAGCGGCTGCAAAACGAGCACAAGGTCATTATCCATAGGTCGAAGTTCCTGCCGGACAAGCCCGAAGAGAAGGAAGAAGAGAAGAAACTTAGCCCGCCACCAACTCCATCGGGAACGATATGAGGCCGACTGTCACACAGCTCATTGCTTTTATGTGTGTGATTCTGCTCCTTGCCGGATGCAGGAAGGAGAAGACGCCGGAGGAGCGCGCGGAGAAATTCGAGCTTGTGAAACCGTTTACAGAGGTCGGCGCCCCGGTGACGGTTACAGTCAAGGCTTCCAGAAAAGAAATCACAATCGCGGATTTCCTGACGCTGGTCATTGAGACAAAAGCCGCGAAGGGGAGTGTGGCGGAGCTGCCGGAGCTGAAGGACCTGAACTTCGGGCAGTTCTTGGTAAAGGATCATTATCGTCTGTCTTCCAGAGAAGAGAATGATTCGCAGATCGAGGCAATCGAGTTTACGTTAGAGCCGCAACTGTCAGGCGAGTACACCATCGCTCCGTTCAAGGTCACATACACGGTCGAGGGCGAGCTTCCAAACGCCGAGGGAAAAGTGCCGGTTCACGAGATCGAGACGGAGTCCGTCACAATCGTCGTGAAGTCCCTCGGAGCGGATTCGCTCGAAACCGCGAAGCTGAGGGACATTCAGCCCCCTGTGCTTCTTCCGGAGCCGCGAAGGAGCCGGACGGCGTTATGGGCGGCTGTGGGTGGAGTTCTCGTTGCCGCCGGGGGAGTTGTGGCATTTGTTCTCGTGAAGCGCGGACGAGAAAAGACACCCGTGGAAAAGAGGATTCCGGCTCACATTCTCGCGTTTGAGGAGTTGAGACGGCTGCGGGAGATGGACCTCATCGGGCAAGGGAAGATCAAAGAGTTCTACATCGCCATATCAGACATTATGCGATTCTACATCGAGCGGCGATTCGGCATTCACGCCCCCGAGCAAACTACCGAAGAGTTTCTGGAAGCAGTCTCCAGAGATGGCGTGTTTGATGTGCCGACGCGGAGTACCCTGAAGGAATTCATGTCCCATTGCGACATGGTGAAATTCGCCAAATACCGGCCGGAGACGACGGAAATCCAGAAAGCGATTGACATCACGCGGGATTTCATCGAGCAGACGAAGGAGGAGGGCGCACGATAATGCGGTTTGTGAGGTGGTTGGTGAGAAATCTCATTGCCGCGCTCGTTGTGTTAATCCCCTTCGGGATAATCGCGTATTTCACAGGGCTTCAGTTCAGCGGGACATCTGCGATAGTTGCCCTGTCCCTGTTCGCGATTGTGATTCCTCTGCTTGCGTTGGGCTTTTCGCGTGGGAGAAGAACAGCCTCGGTGAGGTTTTCGTCCCTCGAGAACGTCAAGAAAGTGCGCCCGACAGCTCGGTATCGGGTTCGGCATTTTCCGCTCCTTGTGAGGGTCCTGGCGGTGACGTGTTTTCTCATTGCGTTCGCCATGCCCCGGAAAGGTGACGAGACGACAACTGTCTCGACGAGAGGCATCGCCATCCAGATGGTGGTGGACCACTCGGGAAGCATGCGGCAGGAGATGAGGTTGCAGCGTTGGCCCATGAGCCGCCTCGACGCCGTGAAGAGAGTATTCAAGGATTTTGTCCTGGGCAGCGGGGAGTTGAGAGGGAGGAAGAATGACATGATTGGGCTGACTTCCTTCGCGGCGTTTGTCGAAGATAACTGCCCTTTGACGCTGGACCACGACAATCTCATCAATTTCGTGGATGCGATAGATTTCGCTGCCCGCCACGAGGATGGCACAGCCATTGGCGACGCGATTTACCACGCGGCTCTCAGCCTCATCAGCGCCGAGGGACTTCTGAAAGAAGCGGGCCGGCAGGAGAACGAGTATTCGATTGAATCGAAAATCATGATCCTGTTGACGGATGGAGAAAACAATGCGGGCCTGAAAACCCCTGCGGAAGCGGCTCGCTTCGCCCAGGAGAACGAGATTAAGATTTACACGATTCTGATCTCCTCAGGCGCCGTGAGGACCATTGATACGGACTTGTTCGGAAGAATTCAGTTTCCTTTCGGGGACTTTGAGCACGAGCAGGCTGTTCGGGATATGAAGCAAGTGGCAGACATCACCGGCGGAAGGTTCGAGGAAGCCACGAGCGGCGAGGCCCTCCAAAACATCTATCGGACGATTGACCGGTTAGAGCGGACCGAGTTTGAGCAGAAGTTCCTTCGCTACCATGAGCGGTTTCAGTTCCCGGTATTTGCCGGGCTGTCGTTTCTTGTTCTGGAGATTATCCTGCGGACGACGTGGCTAAGGAGGGTCCCGTGAACTGCGCCTAACCGCAGAGGACGCAGAGAAACAGCATGGTTGACGTGTTATTCAGGTAGTGTCGAAACAGCGACCCATGTTTGCAGTTGAGCAGTTCAAATTTGGCGAGCTTCGGTGGCTGTGGCTGGTTTTCATTGTGCCAGCTCTGGCAGTGCTGTACGTGTACGCGTTCCATCAGAAGAGCCGCGCGTTGAGAGCCTTTGCCTCGATGAAGACCTTGAAGTTTCTCTCGTCCTCGGTGAGCCGCAAAAGGCAACTCGTCAAGGCGGGGTTTGTGCTCCTTTCTCTTGTTTTTCTGGTCCTGACCTTGATGCGTCCCTGGGGAGACCCGCGAGAGGAAACGGTGCGGAAAAAAGGGCGGGATGTTGTGTTTTTGCTGGATGTGTCGAGAAGCATGCTGGCACAGGACCTCAAGCCCAGCCGTCTGAATCGCGCCAAGATGGCGATTCAGGACGTGTTGAAGATCATGGAGGGGGACCGTGTGGGGCTGGTCATTTTCTCCGGAAACAACGCACTGAAATGCCCTCTGACGCACGATTATGATTTCTTCCTCACGATCTTAGAGAAGGTCTCGCCGGACGACGTGAGCCGCGGGGGAACGAATCTGGGTGACGCCATTCGGACAGCCACCAGAAAAGTCTTCGGGAAAAAGGAAGGGAAGTACCGCGACATCATCCTCATCACGGACGGAGAAGACCACGGTTCGATGCCGGTCCAGGCGGCGGAGGAAGCGGCGAAACACGGGATTCGGATTCACACCGTCGGACTGGGCAATCCGGATGGGACGCGAGTTCCGATTGCTGGCGGGCAGTACCTTCGCTACAACAACGACTATGTTCGGTCGAAGCTCGACGAGAAGTTGCTTAGGGAGATTGCCGCGGCGACCCTCGGCACGTACATTCCCGTGCGAACAGGGACGATGGATTTAGGACAGCTTTACGAGCAGGTGATCGCGACCGCAGCAAAGAGAGAAGAGGAATCGCGGCGAGCGACGGTCTATAGCGAGTGGTATCAGTCATTCCTGCTTGTGGCGCTCGCGTTGCTGGTCATCGAGAGCCTGATCGGCGAGAGGCGAAAGGAAGCAAAGTGATTCGGCAAGTGAAGCAGGCTTACCGCAGAGGGCGCAGAGAACCCGGAGGGGGGCGGTCGGCCTTCCCTGTCTCGGAGCATCTCGCTCGATTGTTGTTGCTCGCGATCCTCTGCCTTTCAGCCAATGTTTTCGGAAAAGGAAAGGAAGAGGCTTCCGAGCTTGTCGCCAGAGCGAATCGGCTTTATGGAAGCGAAAAGTACGATAAGGCGGAGTTGTTATACAAGGACGCGCAGAGGTTGCTTCCGGAATCGCCGGGGGTGAATTTCAATCTCGGGAACGTCGCGTATCGGGAAGGAAACTACGACGAGGCGGACGAATATTACAGCAAGGCGATGGAATCACCGGACGCGAGCTGGCGCCTTCGCAAGAAAGCTCTTTACAATCTTGGGAACTGTGCTTTCAAGAAAGGCGACAAACTGCTCGACTCCGATTTGCAGAAGGCGCTCGATAGCTACCGGCTGAGTATCCTCCGGTATCAGGACGTGATTTCCAGGGACGAGTTCGAGACCGTCGAAAGCGGGGGAAAGGAAGATAAGACCGAGCAGGACGCCCGATTTAATATTGGGGTGGCTCGCCTCAAGATCAAGGACATCCTCGATAAGTTGAAGCAGCAGGAGCAGCAGAGGAAAGAGCAGCAAAAGCAGCAGGAGGAGTTCATCAAGAAGCTACAGGAAGCCATCCAGAAGCAAGACGAGGTCGTCAAGGACACGGGTGAGGCAGAGGAGAGCCAGAAGAAGGGTGAGGATGTTTCACAATCGGTGGACGAGATTGCGAAGAAGCAGACTGAAAACAAAGAGATGACGAGCGAGCTGACAAAGGAACTCGGACAGATGATGCAGGCGAAACAAAGCCAGCCTTCCGCCCACAGCCAATCGCCTCCATCCGTTGACGAAAACGCTCAGGCCGCCCAGGAGTCCCTCAAGAACGCGGAAATCGAGCAGGGGACAGCTCTTCAGCATCTCGGTAAAGAAAACTTGCCAGAAGCGAAAGGCGGAGAGGAAGCCGCTCTTGAGAATCTGCAGGACGCTCTCAAGGAACTGACGAAGCCGCAGCCTCCGCAGCCCCAGCCGCAACAGGAAGGAGAGCAGGAACAGAAGGGGGAGAACGAACAACAACAGCAAGAGCAGGAGAAAAAGCAGGGGCAAAAAACCGGAGAAGATCAGGAGAAAATGACGCCGGAAGAAGCGCAGGAGGAACTCGCCAAACTCAGAAAACAAACGAGCGAGGCGAGACGAGAAATGCTCGAGGAACTGCAACAGCGGTATCCTCAGTATCGCCCCGAGAGAAGGGAGTACGAGCCTGTTGACAAGGATTGGTGAACAGAATTTGAAGTGGCACGGGCTTCCAGCCCGTGAGTCATGGGCAAGATGCCCATGCCACCTCCCAGGAAAGAGGACAGCAAGAGTGTCGCTTGTTCTCTTGATGGGCGTGTTGTGGGCCAATGCAGTCTATGGGTTTCTTCGTGCCCTTCGTGTTCTTCGTGGTGTGAGCCTATTGACAAGGATTGGTGGACAGAGTCTGATTCGTCGCGCGCCTTTCACCATGCTGACAGGAAAGAGGGCAGCAGGAGTGTCGCTTGTTCTCCTGATGAGCGTGCTGTGGACCAATGCTGCCTGGAGCGTCACCGTGCGTGCTGAACTTGAACGGCAGCAGATTCAGCATGGGGATTCCGTCAGCGTGGAGATCGTGGTGAGCGATTCCCCCGGCGGGACAATCAGCCCCCGTTTCCCGCAGGTGGACGGACTGAGTGTGCAGCGCACCGGCTCGGGAATGCGATGGGTCAATGGGAGACGCAGCGACGTACTCAACTACACGCTCACGCCGACTCGCGATGGCCGCCTTGTCATACCGCCAATATCCGTCGAGGTGGACGGCAAAATCTACGAGACGAACGGCTTTGTCCTCATCGTCAGTAAGATCCCCCAGAGTGCGGAAATGCGCCTTGTGGCGTCGGTTTCCAAGAGGGAATGCTATGTCCTCGAACCCGTGGATGTGACGCTCGACTGGTACATTTCGGCGGACGTGAGACAGCCGGAGGTAAATATCCCGTTGCTGGCTCAGAAGGATGAACTATCGTTGAAGGCGATTCCTCCGGCGCCCTCAGCCGATAAGCTCAGAATCGTAGCGAACCGGTACGAGCTGATAGCCACGAGGTCTTACAGAGAGCTTGACGGCATGGGGTTCACCGTCGTGTCGCTGGCGTTTCGCATCTTTCCTCCCCAACCGGGGGTGCTTGCCCTGGGCCGCGCTACAGTTCGAGCGGAGGTGCAGACCGGCACAAAACTGGTTCGGGATGATTTCTTTCTCGTGACGAGAAGAGTGCCGGACTACAAGCAGGTCTTTGCCGCCTCGGATGCGATCGAGCTTCGGGTCAAAGACCTCCCCACGGAGGGAAGACCCGCCGGATTCGCCGGCGCCGTCGGGAAGTTTCAGATTTCTCTCGAGACCGCAGACACGCGGGTCAAGGTCGGAGACCCGATTCTGCTGAAAATAGCCATCACGGGAAACGGGCTTCTCGAGAAAATCAAGCGGCCGCTTCTCTCGCAGGATGCTCAATTCTCGAGCCTTTTCGCGATTAACGAGAGCCTCGCCCCAGGCGACATTTCCGGCGAGAGAATCGTATTCGAGCAGACCCTCAGGGCAAAGTCCGAAGATGTCAAGGCAATCCCAAGTCTTGAGTTTCCGTATTTTGACCCCGAGAAGGGCGCCTACCAACTCGCTCAGAGCAAGCCGATTCCGATCGCGGTGCTTCCCACGACGGAGGTGACGGCAGAGGACGTGATTCGTTTTGGACAGGAGTCTTCTGGGGCAGCCACGACTCTCCTTGAGGAACAGCCGGGGGGAATTCTCGCAAACCACACGCACCTCGACGCCCTGCAAGACCAATCCATCAACTGGTCCCTGTTTTCTTTCGTGGGACTGCCGCCGGTGGCGTACTTCGTCGCTCTCGTCATGGTGACCCGTCGTCGAAAACTCGCAGGGGATGCGGCGCTGGCGCGAGCGAAGTCCGCCAAGAGAGTGCTGAAACGGCGCCTGTCGGAAGCGAGAAGTCACCTTCACGCGGATGACCGTCAGTTCTGCGATTCTCTGGCGAGAGCCGTAAGCCGCTTCGCTTCCGACACGTTGAACCTCGGCAGCGGTGAGTTGACCGCCTATGATGTCGAGAGGCTCGCGGAGGAGAACCGCCTTGACCGGAGTGCCGCCGAGCGAATGGCGGAAATCTTGAGGGAGTGCGACGCGGCCCGTTTTGCGCCCCTTGCGCAGTCAGTCGAGCATCGAAGGAAGCTCCTTCAAAAGGCGGAACAGGTCATTCGGGAGCTGCAAAAGGGGCTATGAGACAGGGCATTTGGTGCTTCATCGTCATTATGGCGTCCCTTGCCTCATCGGGGGCTTGCCCCTCTGAATCAGCGGCGGAGCTCTTCATCCGCGCGAACGACTTTTTCCGGAAGGCCGTGAATTCTCCCGAGCCTGAAAGGTCGGAGAAAATCAGACAGGCCGCCTCCCTTTACGAGCGAATCATCTCTGAGAAGAAAATCCGCAATGGACATCTCTACTACAATCTGGGCAACTGCCACTTCCATCTGGGGGAACTCGGCAGAGCCATTCTGAACTACGGGCGGGCGGAGAACCTCGTTCCGAACAACGCCGACCTGAAACAGAATCTTCGGTCGGCCCGTTCCCGGCGGACCGATGCCATTCAGAAAAGCCAGGTTCGCTCGATATATCAAACTATTTTCTTCTGGCATTATCGGCTCAGCCTGGGCGCGAAACTCCTCCTGTTCTCTGTCGCTTTCTCCATTATCTGGATAGTCTTACTCCTGAAACTGTTGTTTCGGCGGGCGCCTCTCCGCTGGGTTTTGATCCTGAGTATTTTTCCCACTGCGGCGTTTGGTCTCTCCTCTGCGGTCGAATACTACGCGGTGAGGTCCGTCCAGTCCGGTGTGATCCTCGCGGAAACAACCATTCCGAGGAAAGGCCCGGGGGAAAGTTACGCGCAGAGCTTCAAGGAGCCTCTGCACGACGGGACGGAGTTCCGGTTGATGGAGCGAGAGGGGGAGTGGGTGCGGGTGCAACTGGACAACGGCGTCGTCTGCTGGCTTCGCGCACGGGACATCGGGTTGATCTGACCGGCTGCGTGCGGCGCGGGAGGCGCACCTTTTTGTCTCTTCCTGTTTCTTATGGAGCTTATTGCTCTGACCTGGCACAAAGATTGCTGTTTACTCTCCGGGGAAACATGCGCTCTGTCTCGAGCGACGCGCGCGGACCCTGCCATACAACGGAGTTTTCCGCACCGAAAAACGAAAGAACATCGGGGATGAATTTTTGGGAAACTTTTCCGTCGAACTGCGTGTATGAACAATAGGAGAATCGAAGTGTGTCGCCGTGCAGCGAAAAAATATAAAGTTTCTGCTTGCATGGTTTAGGGAAGGGTGGTAACATATAAAAAGCTTGAGATCCCTCGCCACCCCAGAGAAGCGAAGAAAAACTACCGCCTCCATCCTCCGGAGGCCGAGAGGTCTTAGGGTTGTGGTTTGGAGTAAGCCAGCTTTCCATACAGCGTTTTCTCTGGTCATGATTCCCGGTGTTCTAACGAGTTCGGAAGGCGCCGCGCCGTCGGTTGAGGCCACCGGCTCTACGTGGGTCAAGCCAATCAAAGCCAACGTGGTGGTTTATACATCAACCGGCACGAAGGTCGAGACAATTGGTGTCCTTGACAAGGATGTCATTGTGCAGGTACTCCGCGAGGACCGCGACTGGTACCAGGTGCGATTCGTACGGGAGAATGCCGAGTTCGTCGGATGGGTACTCAAGGCCGAGGTCGCAGTCGAGGGCACTCCGCCGAATCCGCCCGTGCGCAATCCGAAACCGGACCCTGCGCCGAAACCTGAAGAAACCAAACCTCAAGAGCAAAGGCTCTCTCTTCAGGAAACCCACGGCAAGCTCATGGAAATGATTCAGATTCCTGTCGGCACGGCCCCCATGTTTAAGAAAACGTGGAACCGCAGCCGGATGCAGGAACTCGTCGCCGAGTCCGGAAGCACGGGTATGCAGATTTTCGGCGGGCAGAAGGCGAAGATGGATGTGTTGTACCTTTTCGATCCGGACGAGGTGATCGAGGTTTTTGTTGAAGACAAGATTCGGGAGCTCAAAAAACTGCGAAGCGAAGGGCATCCCGATTTCGCATGGGTCATTGACTGTTACATTCGTGCTCTCGAGGCATACATCGAGGGCAAATTCCCTGACCTCAGAAAGCTTGTCGCGCAGGCTGAGAGGTTCTGGAGAAGCATTGCCGCGGTGACTCCTGATATGGAAGTCGGTTTCTGACGGCGCCCCCGCAGCGGAATTGGCCGGTACCCGGAGGGGCGGCGGACGGCAGGAACAGCAAGGCACGAAGACGAATGGGTGCGTGGCTTTTCCTGTCGGCATGGAATTGTGACCTCAGACAGATTTGATTTTGATTTGATTCGAGGCCCAAGGCCCCGTTTGCCCGGAGAAGCGAAGAAACTTTAAAACCGACCAATGCCCGAAAGGGGGTACTCTCATGAGGTCAAGGTGGTATTTATTTGCCAGTGCGGTGTGGTTCGCCTGGCTGCTCAGCGCAAGCACGTGGACTGCCGAGGAGAGCACATCGCCCAACAAAGACGTGGTTAAGCCTGTACGCAACGGGGTGCAGGTGTTCACTTCCTCGCGCGTGCTTATCGGCGTGCTTGATAAGGAAGCCGAGGTTCAGGTCCTCCTCAAGACCGAGCAATGGTGCAAGGTCCAATACACGAAAGACGGCAATCGCTTCGTGGGCTGGGTGTTGAAGGAGGACCTCGCATTTCCCGACAGTTCGTCCTCGAAGAAAGAGGAGGAGAAAGGGCCCAGGCTCCTCTCCCTGCGGGAAACCAGCGACCAGTTCCGTAATATGGTGCGAGTCGGGGTGACCTACAAGTCAGTCCGCGGTGAAGGATGGGATCCCAATCGGCGGGTCGGGGTGCCGGGGCCAACCGAGGCCGGCAACGTCGAGATCAAGCTCAATCTTAGCGACGAGGGCACACCAGCAAAGATTTCGGTTCTCAGGCACTTCCGGAGAGACCATGCCATTCAGCTTTACGTGGAAAACAAGATCGTCCAGCTCAAGCAGTTCCGTGAAATCGCGCATCCGGATTTCGACCGAATCATCTTGTCGCACATTCGGGCTCTTGAAGCTTACAACGACAACCGCGTGCCCGACTTTACTCGCTTGATTGATAGCGCGGAGCGATTCTGGGACGTCATGGACGCGCGGATGAATAACGAGGTCCCGCCGATCATGTATGCGCCGCTGTAAGGCTCGCTTCGGGGTTTCCCGCAGAAAGGGGAAATCACACCGCCTGTGGGGCGGGAAGGGGTCCTTTCTTGGTGCGTTTCGTCTGAGTTCTTGCGGCGCGTCTCTTGTCTCGCCTCCCCCGCTGAAGCAAATCCCGTAGAAAATGCCCCGTATAGGACCCTGCTACACGTGAGACCTCTTCCGGCGTCCCCTGGGCCACAATGGTTCCTCCCTCTTCCCCTCCTTCCGGCCCCAGGTCAATGATGTAGTCGGCTGTCTTGATGACGTCGAGGTTATGCTCGATCACCACCACGGTGTTGCCCTGCTCGGTGAGGCGGCTCAGCACGCGCAGGAGCTTGCGGGTGTCGTCGAAATGAAGTCCCGTGGTCGGCTCGTCAAGCAGGTAGAGAGTCCGCCCCGTGTCCTTCCGGGAGAGCTCCGCCGACAACTTGATTCGTTGCGCCTCTCCGCCGGACAGAGTGGTCGCGGGCTGCCCCAACTTCACGTAACCGAGGCCGACGTCATAAAGAGTCTGTAGCTTCGCCTTGATCCTCGGAATGTTCTGAAAGAAGTCAAGCGCTTCCTCGACGGTCATATCGAGCAGTTCGTGGATGTTCTTGCCTTTGTACCGAATGGAAAGGGTGTCTCGGTTGTAGCGTTTCCCGTTGCACACCTCGCACTCGACGTAAACGTCCGGCAAAAAGTGCATCTCGATCTTCTTGATGCCGTCGCCTTCGCACGCCTCGCATCGCCCCCCGCGGACGTTGAAGCTGAACCGCCCTGGGCGGTATCCCCTCACCTTCGCGGCGGGAAGGTTGGCGAACAGTTCCCGAATGGGAGTGAACGTGCCGGTGTAGGTCGCGGGATTGGAGCGCGGCGTCCGCCCGATGGGCGATTGGTCAATTACAATCGCCTTGTCAATCCACTCGGCGCCGAGGATAGCATCGTGGTCGCCCGGTCTCTCCCGGCTGCGGTATAGAATCCGCCGCAGCCCCTTGTCCAGAATCTCCGAAACCAGCGTGCTCTTGCCGGAACCGGAAACCCCCGACACGCAGCAGAACACCCCCAGCGGAATCTCCACGTCAATGTTTTTCAGGTTGTTCTCGCGGGCCCCTTTCACCAAAAGAGACTTTCCGGGGACAACGGGCTTGCGCTTGTCGGGCACCTCGATGAACATCTCCCCACTGAGGTATTTTCCCGTGAGGGATTTCTCGCAGCCGATGACGTCTTCCACCGTTCCAGCGACCACGACGTATCCGCCGTGCGTTCCGGCCCCAGGACCCAGGTCCACAATGTAATCCGCGGAGCGCATGGTGGTTTCATCATGCTCCACGATAATGACCGTGTTTCCGAGGTCCCGGAGGTCCATGAGGGTTTTGAGAAGCCGCCGGTTGTCTCGCTGGTGCAGCCCGATGCTCGGTTCATCGAGAATGTACAAAACGCCCACCAGCCCGGCGCCGATCTGCGTCGCCAGGCGGATGCGCTGTGCCTCCCCCCCGGACAGCGTTCGGCTTTCCCGGTCCAGGGTCAAGTATTCCAGTCCAACGTTCTGCATGAATTGCAGGCGCAGAAGGAGTTCCTTGATGATTTCTCGCGCGATCGCCGCTTCCTTGTTACTCAGCTTCAGGTTGTTCAGGAAATGATGAGCTTCCTTGACCGACATGCGCGCCAGCTCGATGATTGTCCTGCCGCCGACGGTCACTGCGGCGCTCTCCGGGCGAAGGCGTCCCCCTTTGCACGAGGGACAGACCAGCAGGCTCATGAACTCCCCGATCCAGGCTTTCATGAATGAGCTATCGGTCTCTTTGAACCGCCGTTCCAGTTGCGGGATCACCCCCTCAAAGGGCTTTTCGTAGTAGTGGATGTCCCCCGTGTAGTAATGGTGCAGGCGGATCTCCTCTTTTCCCGTGCCGTAGAGGATGGCTTTCTGGATTTCGGGGCGAAGGTCTCCAAACGGCATGTCGAGAGAGAAGCCGTACTTCTCAGCCAGCGCATTCAACATCATGTCATTGTAGATGTGCAGGGCATGCCCGCCGCGTCGCCACGGCGCAATCGCCCCGTCTCGGAGCGATAGCCGGGGATTCGGAATGACCATCTCCGGGTCCACACGCTCGATAGAGCCTAATCCATGACACTCCGGACATGCCCCATACGGGCTGTTGAAAGAGAACATCCGCGGGAGAAACTTGTCGAAACTGATCCCGCAGTCCACGCACGCGTTGACCGTGCTATAGAGAGTGTCGCCGTCCTTCGTGGCCGCAATGACGAGTCCCGTTGTCAGCTTAAGAGAGGTCTCCACGGAATCCGTCAGTCGCGACCGAATATCCGGCTTCACGACGAGCCGGTCCACAACCACCGCAATGTCGTGCTTGACATGCTTCGAAAGCTTGATCTCCTCGGAGAGCTCTCGGACGGCGCCGTCAATCCGCACGCGCACATACCCCTGTTTCGCTAACGAATCGAGGAGTTGCTGGTACTCCCCCTTCCTTCCCCGGACGACCGGCGCCAGAACTTCCACTCTGGAGCCTTCGGGAAGCTCTATGATGCGGTCCACAATCTCCTGGACGGTCTGACTCGAGATTTCCCTCCCGCATTTGTAGCAATGAGGGATGCCGATACTGGCGTAGAAAAGACGAAGATAGTCGTAAATCTCCGTCGTTGTGGCGACGGTTGAGCGGGGATTGGAGCCGGCTGTCCGCTGCTCGATGGAAATCGCCGGCGACAGCCCCTCGATGTGCTCCACGTCCGGCTTCTGAAGCTGCTCTAAGAACTGCCTGGCGTAAGCGGAAAGGCTTTCCACGTACTTTCTTTGGCCCTCGGCGTAAATCGTGTCAAACGCCAGGGAGGACTTGCCAGAGCCGCTCAGGCCCGTGATGACCACCAGCTTGTTCCTGGGGATTTCCAGGTCTATGTTCTTCAGGTTGTGCTCGCGCGCACCTCTGATAACAATCTTGTCTTTCATGCTTCTTCCGGTCTGTTCGACGCCGCCTTGTGGGAGGCACCCATAAGGGACGGCGCTAACAGACAAGCCGCCGTGATCAAGTTGTCGCGTATTTGCCCCGCCTCCCGTGCCGGGAGGCCAACCTTCTATGATAGAAACCCCTGACCCGGCTCGTCAATTCCAATTCGCTTGGAGCAAGCATCCCGTAAGTCCCGCCCGAGACGGCAGGGTCGGACATCCGCCTTGAATTCTATTGACCGAGACGGGGCGGCGGAGTTATGCTTATAGAAAGAGGATGGGAGGATACAGGGCTTGCGATGGTGTCTTGCAGAGGGTGAGCGTGAAAAAAGGAAGGAACATGTTTCGAGAGCCTTCTGAGGTTTGGAGTACAACGATGTTCGTTGACTTTGACGACGGAGTAAAGGCGATTCTCCAGAGGGACAAGCGGTTTGCCCGCGATGCGTACGAGTTCGTTCGGGAAGCCCTGGACTACACGCGGGTGTGGATGGACCGAAAAGGTCACTTGACTGGGCAGGAGCTCCTGGAGGGCATCCGGCGGTATGCGCTCGACCAGTTTGGACCGATGGCGAAGACGGTGTTGAACATGTGGGGGGTCAAAAGCTGCGAGGACTTCGGGGCAATCGTCTTCAACCTCGTTGAGCAGAAGGTCTTCTCCAAGACCGCGGAAGACTCGATGGAGAATTTCCGCGGTGGGTATGATTTTGAGGAGGCATTTGATAAACCATACAAGAACTGACCTGTCGCATGGTCGTGAGCGTGGCTTGATAACAGCGCGTATGTGGGAGGAGCGATGGCGGAACAGGCGGACGAAGCACAGTACCACGAGGCACGGTTTCTCGCGCTAATCTCGGGCCTGGCGGGCAACGCCATGCAACATCTGGGCAAGGTCATGAATACCTTGACCGGACAAATCGAGAGAAACCTGGAACTCGCCCGGGAGACGATTGACCTTCTTCGGATGCTTCGGGAGAAAACGAAGGGCAACCTCTCGGACCGTGAGAAGAGGTCGTTGGACGCGCTGCTCAGCAGTCTCCAACTGAATTATGTGGACGAGGCGAGGGCAGACGCTCAGAAAGCGAAAGAGGAACCCAAGGAAAGACCGCCCGAGGCGAGGAAGGAAGAAAAGGCCGGTGAGGAAGCGGTGTCCTCCGGGGGAGAGCGGAAGGAAGAAGCAGCCGCCGAGGAAGAGGTGGTAGAGGCTCGCGTTTCGGAAGACAAACCGAAGGCGGAGCAATCTGCAACCGGGGAAGCAGAGCCAGACGAAGAAAGCTCGGCGAAGAAAAAACGGACCAAACGGGGGCGCGACGCGAAGTAGTTTTTGGTGATGGACATTTCTCTGTAGCATTCTCACCGGAACAAACACAGTGTCAAAAGGCGACGTGACAGAAACGGAGTTGTTTCCTGCGCCAACGCGGTCCACATAGCATGAGGAGAACCCGGCCGAGTTTTTGCCAAGAGAGAAGGGCGCTTCTTCCGGCGCTCCTTGGCGCAGTCTTGTTCGCGTTGGCGCCAGGTTGTGTCGAATGCGCCACAGCCGAGGAGCTCGCCAGCGACGGGAAGTACGTTGACGCGATCCGGCTGCTTGACCAGACCTGGCGACAGAACGGCAGACTCTCCCCTCAGGAATTGAGTCTTTACGTGGACGTGTATTATCGGTACGGGGAACAGCTTCTTGAGAAAGGGGACGCGAACAACGCGAAGGCGTGCTTTCTGAAAGTGGCGGGGCTGGACCGAAGGCACGCGGACGCTCATTATCGCCTTGGAATCATCGAGAAGCAGGCGAGGAATTTCCAGTCGGCGCTTTCCCACCTTCGTGCGGTGATAGCTCTGGGTAGTTTGCACAGCCCCGAGGCGAACACAGCGATCATCGAGATCGGGAAAGAAAGCCTCGAGGCGGCGGAGAAGGCGATGAATGAGGGACAGGTGGCGGCGGCTCGCGCGTACCTGGATTTCGTCGCCACGAATTACGTGGGAGAGGAACGGAACAAAGCTCTTGAGCTGGCGACGTACAGGTTGAACCCGCTCTCCCACGCATCTGCGGAATACAATCGGGCGGCTGGGCTGCTTTCCGCGCGAGACAAAACCGAAGCAGTGAAGATCCTGCGGGGGATCGCCGGGAGCTATCCGGAGACGTTTTTCGCCCGCAAAGCCAACCAGGTTCTGGAAGAGCTTGGCGAGAAGGTCATTGTCGTCCGCACGGCGACGGGGCTGCAACTTCCTCCGGCCTGGAGAAGGAAAGAGACGCGACACTTCGAGGTCTATTACGAGAAGGAGATTTTCTTCAATCGAATTGCGCCGGCAGCGGAAAGAGTTCTTCCGCAAATCTTTGCTCTTTTCGGCTACCCTCAGCCCTCATGGGACAAGAAGTGCAAAATCTATCTGTTCAGCAACCTTTCGGATTGGAAGGAGTTTCTGGCGACGAACAAGGGGAAAGTCCTCGAGTGGTACGAGGCGTTCACCATCGAGAACGCGATGGAGATTTATCTGTACGAGACGAAGGACACCTCGAACATGGTCGGGAACATCCTTCCCCACGAATTGACTCACGTTGTCCTTCACACGGTTGTCGGTGACCTGAGCCACACTCCGCTGTGGTTTCAGGAGGGGTTGGCTCAGTTGCACGACGAGAGGAGAAGGGAAGACTCTCCCAGGATGATCCGGACCATTCAGCGGACAAACGCGTACATTCCTTTGAACGACCTGGTCTCGCTCAGGGGCTACCCCGCCGATGCGGAGAAGGTGTCAAGCTTCTACCTGGAGTCCCTGGTTCTCATGGACCTTCTTCTCGACCGGTTTGGGGGGCCCAAAATCCGCGAGATGGCAGAGGCGTTCAGACAGCCGGTTGCGTTCGACCTTGTTTTGCAGAAGGTCCTCGGCATAACGCTCGCGGACCTCGAAAAATTGTGGAAAAGACAAGTAGAGTAGGGTAAACCGTTCCGCGGATACTCCGCTTTGAAAGTAGCGCAGGCGTCTCGCCTGCAAATTCACGAATTCTGATCGGCAAGGAATAAGCATTCATGCAGTGGGAAATTCAGGCGAGATCACGATGTTGCACAAAGTGCGAGAAGGAATTTCTCGACGGCGACACGTATCGCTGCGTCCTGGCCTACCGGGGGGATGAGCCTCTCCGGCACGACTTCTGCGAAGGATGTTGGGATGGCAAGGAGGAGTTCCCGCTCGCGCAGGGCGAAGAGCTAATCTCGTGGTGGCGAAGCACCGTCAGGATTCCACCGGCGAAGCCAAAAGAGGAAGTGATTAAACGGAGCGTCGCCGAGGAGCTTCTGCGGAAATACCTCCATTCGCCCGACCCGAAGCATGCCAACTTCTGCTACATCCTGGCTCTCATGCTCGAACGGCGTCGTGTGCTCTCCCAGAAACACACCATCCAGGAAGACCCCTCCGGCAAAACGCTGCTCGTTTATGAGCACGGCAAGAGCGGCGAGACGTTCATCGTCATTGACCCCCACCTCGACCTCTCGCGCATTGGCAAGGTCCAGGCGGAGGTGAAAGAGATTCTCGACGCTGAGCAGAAGGCGCAGGAAGCCTCCGCGGCTGAGGACGAGACCGACCAGTCCGAGGGAGAAGAGAACTCGCTTAAAGAGGAAACAGAGCAATGAGAAAGATTCTAATTGTCTATCATTCCATGGGCGGAAACACAAGAGCCGCCGCTGAACTTGTCGCGCAAGGAGCACAGGCAGTTGAAGGAACGCGCGTACAGGTAAAAGAAGGTCTGAAAGCGGGGGTCAAGGACCTATTGAGTTGCGATGGCATCGCCGTCGGCACACCGGACTATTTCAGCTACATGGCAGGCGGCTTGAAGGATTTTTTCGACAGGACGTGCTACCCGACCGAGGGACATGTCACCGGCAAGCCCTGTGCGATTTTCGTGACGCACGGTGGCGGAGGCAAGGCTGTCCAGAGCGTGAAGAAGCTCTGTCGGAGATTCAAATTCAAGCTCGTTGCCCCGCCCGTCCTCATCGAGAACATGCCGAAGACCAAAGCCGCGCAGAAGAAGCTCATGGGCCTCGGAAGGGCCCTTGCAAAAGCGTGCACTGCATAATCGCCTGCGTGATATCGCAGACCTGATAGCGCGCTCCGCCGCGAATGAAAAAACGTCCGACAGGATCACAGGGTCGGCAGGATAAGATGAATCCTGTATATCCTGTTATCCTGTCAGAGAATCACCGGCCGATTCCCCAAAAGGAGCACTGAGGAGATACGAAAGATGGAAAAGCGTGTTGTTCGCCCCGAAGGAGGTCCGCCGGCAAAGGGGCCGTATTCGCCCGCCGTGATCGCCGGGGATTTCCTGTTTCTTTCCGGCCAAATTCCGATTGACTGCGAGGGCAAGGTCAATCAAGGCGACATCGCAGAGCAGGCTCACCTGGTCTTTCAGAACATCAAGTTTCTCCTCGAAAAAGCCGGAAGCTCCCTGACCAAGGTCATCAAGACCACGGTTTATCTCGCGGACATGGGCGACTTCGGGAAGGTCAACGAAATCTACGCGAGCTACTTCGGCCCCGACTTCCCCGCCCGAACCTGCATCCAGGTGTCAAAACTCCCCCTCGACGTCAAAATCGAAGTCGAGGTCATTGCACATAGTAGGGCCCAGAATGGCACGACAGCGCATGGACGCCGCACAAGGCAAGGATAAGCTCGCACCCAATTGAGCTTAAGCAATAGAGCCCTTCGTTGAACCACGAGCGCCTGCGAAGTACCAAGGACGGTCTCCGAAGCTAGAGCTAACGCAATTCGACACGATAGAACTTCCTTTTCTCGACAGAGACACCATCCGTCCAGAGCGTGACTGATCCCCCCGACGAGATTGTCGCCTCTTGGCCCCATGTTCCCATAGACAGCTCAATGCGGGACCAAACGACGTATACGTCTCCGGGGTGGCTGTCCCATGCCAGTTGGGTGTTACCGCTCGGGAGAGTCGAAATTGCGACCGGTCCCGACGGAAACGAGAAGTATTCGTAAGCACCCATGTCAACCCAGAGGTCCGTCTTGCCGTACATAATGCGCCGCATTCCTTTCATGTCCTTATCCGGCAAATGCGCCGCATCGTTGTCGCCAGTGTCGATACACGGTGAACCCTCGCGTAGCTGGTAGTCTTCTGTGAGCAAAGGGTCCCAGCTTATACATCCCTCGCCAAACCAAGACTTGCCTGTGCCGCCCTGAATGTCACTGTACAGGGCGGTGCAGGAACTCTCATCGTCCAGATAGATTTCTGAAGCCTCGTCTCCCCAGAGGATCGTATTGTGAACCGTCACGGCGCTCAGCTCGCAGTAGACCCCGCCGCCTGGAGCGCCGACGTTATCCGCGATCGTGCAATTCAGCACCCGTGGAGCGCTGTAGTAACAGTAGACGGCACCCCCCCATTTTGCTGCGGAGTTGCGTGCCAGGACAGAATTGACCATCAAGCAATCATTCCAAGATGGGACCCCCTCCTCCGCACTTTCGAAACAGACACCACCGCCGCCCTCGGTTGCAGCGTTCTCGAAGAACTTGCATTCGGCGATCCAGCCAGCGCCATAGTACATATGCATGGCGGCGCCATAACACGCTCGGTTGCTTGAGAAGATACATGCTACAAAATCTGGAGCCATTGCGAAGGTGCCGGCGTTGACAAACACTGCGCCGCCATTCTTGTTCGCAACGTTAGCCACGAAATTGCACTGCTCGACCTTGGGAAACGCGGCAGAGAAGTAAATAGCCCCGCCGTAATCCGCCACGTTCTCCGTGAAGACGGACTCGCTGATCCTCTCTGTCGGTCCTCCAGCGTCAAAGTAGTACACGCCTCCCCCGCGGACTGCACGGTTTCGCGATATAGTGCACCCGACGATATCGCAAGGGCCCCAGATCCCAGCCCCCTCCTCCGCGACGTTTTCCGAAATAAAGCAGTCTACGATGCTCCACCCCCGGAACACACCTCCCCCTTTGGTCCGCGTGTTCTTTGCGATGACAGAGTCCTGGATGATGTCACCGGAGCAGCCCCCGCCCTGGTTCCCCGAAATCGTGCAGGCAACTATTTGCCTGGCCCACATTACGCCTTGCCCTTCATTGTTCGAAATCGTGCATCCTTCCACCCTCGGACCACTCCCAAAGCCGTACACTTCATAGGCACCGACCCCATTACCGCCGTTATCCGAGATGACGCAGTCAGTGATGGTCGGGGAGCTATCTTCGCAGCGAATGCCATCCCCCAAGTTGCCAACCACATGGCAGTTTATGATCGTAGGCTCGCTGCCCCGACTCTGGCTCTTACCGAAAGAGCATAGAATCCCCACGGGCCCGTTTTTGACCGTGAAGCCCTCGAGAACAGACGAGACCGTCTCACCTGTACAAAAATGAAAGGCCGGATGCAGAGCCTCAGAGTCGATTATTGTGAACTCGGCGCCGTCCCTGGACCGCAGGGTTAAGGCCTTCCCAAGGAAATCGAGATTCTTATTGCCCGTGCCCTTGTAAGTCCCCGGGGCCACATGGACTGTGTCCCCGTCTGACGCGGAGTCAAGGCCTCGCTGGATCCGGATGAACGCCCCCCCCCATGACCTGCCATCTCCCGAGGCCGAAAGCGAGCCGTCCACGTACCAGACGGCAGAGGAAGCAGAGACCGCACAGGTCAATAGGAACACCACAAACGCGAAAGCACAAATGCTTTTCATGACACCCTCCTCCTCTGTTATCTAACCTCTGTGCCGCCCGTATCAGCATATTTCGCGCAACGAAACGCCGAAAAGAGAAAACTCGGGCATGTCACCGCGCCACATTTGAGCCGCCCGGTCGCCAAACTTCCACTCCCGATCAATCAGCCCGCTGGCCCGCCTCGCCGGGGTCTTCGAGGCTCCGCCGCTCGCAGCCGATGCGTTTGACCTGCATACCCTTAGCCTTTGCTTCTGAACGCTGCGCACCCCAGGCTGAGGCCTCGGCTCCTCAAGCTTCAGTGCCGCGGACGCGTTCCAGCAGCTTCTTCGCTGCGAGGATGCCTTCGGGTTCGCTGAGTCTGTTCCCCTCGTACTCGATCCCGACGTAACCGTTGTAGCCAGCGTCGGTGACAATCTTCATAATTTTGCGGAAATCAATCGTCGTCTCGTTTCCATCCGCGTCAAAATCGTAGCACTTGGCGCTGACCGCTTTCGCGTAGGGCATCATCTGCCGGACAGCGTCGTATTTGTCCACTTCCTTCGGGAAATTACCGAAGTCCGGGAGCGTGCCGAAGTAAGGCGAGTTGACAGTCTTCATGACCTTCATCAGCGACTCGGGATGCGAAGAAAGCCCCCCGTGATTCTCGATGATGACATTGATTTTGCTTTTCGTTCCGTACTCGGCGAGGCGAGCGAAGCTATCCGCGCATCGCTCGATGGCCTGCTCATCTCCGGCTTTCCCCTGCCCGCTGTTGCAGCGAATGGAGTGGCAGCCGAGAATGGCGGCGATGTTCACCCACTTGTGGTGATTGAGGACCGCCTGAAGCCGCTCCTTCACGTCGGCGTTCGCCATGTCCCCCTCGCCGTCGCACATGATGAGGAGAATCTTCACGTCGTTGTCCGCAGCTTGCTTGTTCAGGTCGCGAAGGAAATTATACGTGGGCGAGGGAAAGAAAACGTTCACAAGCTCGATCGCCCCGATACCGAATTCTTCCCTCGTGACTTTTGGGAAATCAATGAGATTCAGTTTCCCATCGAAGTGGCGGCGATGAAGCGACCATTCCGCGAGGGAAATCTTGTAGTCGCCGATTTTTCCGGCCGACTCCGCAGCGAGTCCCGGCGCCACCAAAGCCGCGCCAATCCCCGCCGTTGTCATTGCACACTTTCCGATGAACTCGCGTCGCGTAACCTTTCTCTCTTTCATGAAGCAACCTCCCTGCTTGACGAATCGAACCGAGAACAGTTGACTGACGGATACTCTGACACGAAAACAATGAACCTTTGATTGGTTACTACAGCGTGCCATTGTCGAGGAAAGGGGCGGAGTTGTCAACAGCGGCGCGGAGCCGGCAATGCGAACAAACGCGGATTAACTCGCCGCGGCCGGTTGACTCGCGAGGAGACGGGTAGTATCATTCCGGTCATACTCTTGGCGATGCCGGGATGGCGGAACTGGCAGACGCAAGGGACTTAAAATCCCTTGGGGCGCAAGCCCCGTGCGGGTTCAAATCCCGCTCCCGGCACTCTCGTTTCAAGAGGGTCATTCCCGAGTATCCTGTCCTCGTGGGTTGCCTCCTTCACTTGGTCCGGGCGCCAGGAGCTGCACAAAGCCGGGTTAGCCTCTTACGCTGTCAGCGGACTGCTGAAGACCCTGATGACAGCTATGCCTAAATGTGGCCTGTCGGCTGAATTTCAAAGCCGTTGGACGCTAACGAGAGGGGAGAATATAATGGTGACGGCGGCGGCATGCCCGATCCCCGACCCCCGATCCCACGGCTGAGGGGACAGAGGGCAGTCGCCAGGCCTCAGCGGCCAGCCACAGCTCGTTTGTCGCCGCCGAGCCCGTAGGCAAGCAGTTTCCAGCAGTCCATTCGTTCCCATCAACGGAGGTCGTCGGATGAACACCAGCTCTTTCGGTCTCGCCCTCTTATTCCTGGCGTCCCCGGCTTGGTCCGCTTCGACACCGAGTGTTCCTCACTCCGAAAGGGCGGCGAGCCTGGCCGGAGAGGTGTATAGTTCTCTTGCCTCATCCTTCTTCAATCTCCTCTCTTCCGACATCGCGGGGTTCGACGCCGTCTTCACGGTGGAGAAGGACGACAAGGTCCTCGGTAAGATGAAAGTGTCCTGGAATCGCGGGGAGGAAGAGGTCTCCGCCACGCTCGAGGGAGAAGCCCAAGACCAGGACAGAAGTGCCGCTGAAGCGCTCGTTGGCGACCACGTTTTGTCCTTGCTGATCTGGGGACCGTTCAAGTCCGCCCTCGGGCCGGGCGCCGGCGCCTACGCCGTCAAGTCCGGCAATCAATACGTCGTGGACATCACCGAGAAGTCCTCCAAGAAACATCCCGAAATCGAGTCCCATTTCCTCTTTGTTTCAGAGGATTTCAGTCGGTTACGGAACCTCCTCGCCAGGAGGGACGGAACGCTTCTCGACATGACGTATTTGGCAGAAGACGCTGGGGGGAAGCAACTTGTCAGTACCACCTCCACGACCAACCGCTCCCGCGGCAAAGCGTCCTGGACGGTTGATGTCGTCTTCACTTATACACACACCGAAGGGACGGTTTTCGTGAAAAGGGCGGTCACAAAGCGCACTGCCGGAACGAGGACGACCACCTGGAGCGCTGTTCTTGAGAGCGTCAGTTTCCGTAAGGGCGTCGCAACGCCCGGCTCCGAAAAAGGCGCGGGCTCGCCGGAGGACTCCGCCGCCGAAGGACTCCGCGACCGATTCTGGGGCGAAATGTGATCGCTCCTCGGAAGGCGGAGCGGGCTGTATAAAGATAACTCTGAAGAAACGGTCGGAATTCCAACGGATCGCGTTGCTTGGGTTTAAAGCTGCCATCCCGCGCTTTGACCCCTGGGATACCCTCGCATCGGGATTGTCCTCGGTGGCACGGGCGTCTCGCCCGTGGGGGCGTCAGGCAAGGTCCGCGCGCGAGCCGACCGGTATCTCTGAGACGGTGGAGGAAGCGAGCACGCGGGCAGGCCAGCCCGTCAATCATGGGCAAGATGCCCATGCCACCTCAGAACGCGGGCGCAGAATCGCTTTCTTCGTTGTTTTTCCACATTTCCCTGTCTATAATTTGAGGTAGTCTGACCCTTAGAGTGCGCCTTGACAGTCGTTTTCCGCGTTTCCCCTGGCAGGAGGATAGTATGGCCGTTGGCAGGTGGCTGGTACCCGCGAGCGCAGGAAAATTGCCGGGCGGTCATTGTCTCCAGTCCAGGATTCGTCCGGTTATATGCGTCAACTCTCGCCTCTGGCGACTTCTTAGTTGTTTGCGCCGTGTCGGAGCGGAGATAAAGGTTCGTGGCGTGTTGTGCCGGGAAGGGCAGGCACAGGAGCCTCCGCCGACCAAGGCGAAGATTCACCTTGAGACCCACCGTGAGGGGGCGTGCAATTTGTAAACGCATCCGCGTTTCGGCGAAATCCGAGAAGACGCTGTAGAACCTGCCACAGACAGGAGGGCAGGACAACTATGGGAGGTTGAAACGATGAACCGGGAAATTCTTCGTGCAGGCATCGCGATTCTGGTCTCTCTCGCATTGCTCGAGACTGGCAGCGGGCAATTGCTCGCCGAGGGGCTTTTTGATGATGAGCCCGTTGCCGAAGGCCAGCCAGCAGTGGCAACCCCAACCGCTGAAGGCAAAGCGCTCGCCAAACAGATCATTCAGAAGGTCAACGAATCGTACTACAAGATGTTCCAGGTGATTGGGGGGTTTGACGCCACCTATACCGTTCAGAAGGACGACGAGGAAGTCGGCAAGGCAACGATCTCGGCGAATCTGCCCAGCGGTTCTCCCCGCTGGACGGTGAAGTTCGAAGGCAACGTCGGTGACAGCGAGAAGGCATTGATCGAGAACCACGTCAATGTAGCCTGGACTCCGATGCTATACGACCTTAGCCGCCGGGTTATTACGGCAGAGGCATCGGATGAGGGCTTTCGTGTGTGGTATAGCAGCCGTGCCAAGGAGACGTATATGGTTGTCTCGAAAGAGTATCGAGTCCTCAAAGACGTGATGAAGGGCGAAGACGGGTCGGAGACAGAGTGGCTCTATCACGACCAGGAGGTAGGGGGCAAACGCTACCTGGAGACCCTTGAAGTGATATCTGGGGATAATAAGACAAGCTTCTCCTACACGTACTTTCGTAAGGAAGGCGTGGCGCTGATTAAGCGACTCGAGATTACGGAGAGCCACCGGGCGCCTTTCGTCGGGGCCGAGTTCTACGAGCGCACAAAGCGCCTGGTAAGCTTTGATGGGGTGACTTTCAAGAAGGCTGCCGCGACCGCCGAGGCGGCCGGGGAAGTCACTGCCGAAGGTGCGGAAGCGGCGGGCGGTCCGGTCATAGACGCCTCATCCTGGGACGAGCTTTCGAGGGAGGTGATCCCGAAGGTTCTCGAAATGAGCCTCGACAGAGGAACCATGCTCCGCTACGTTCGAGGCGCGAGCTGCACGATTGACGTTGTGATCAGCACGAAGATGATCGCCTCAACCACGAACCCGTATTTCACGCCGCCAGCCATTCCTCCGTCCGCGGTGAGCTTCAGTTATTCCTTCGAGGATGGTGATAACGACGGAATGCTTACCGAAGACGAGGTCACCATTGAGACAACGAACATGTCCGACGCGAACATGAGATTCGCTGCTGGCAGGATCAGCAAGGGGCTGCGGGAGCTGGCGACGTCCAGCCTGATCAACGTGCTGCCCAAGGCCAATGTCAAGACCCGCAAAACCCAGCAAGGCTACGAGGTCACCCTAACGCTGAGGAAAACGGAGAGAATAAAGATGATGGAGGAGGCGGGGAAAATCCGGCTGACACCCCTCCGTCTGACGGTCTCCAACGATTTCCGGGTC
>JAUYEE010000069.1 GCA_030691545.1 bacterium
CGCTATCGTTGACCTCACGCCGCCAGCAGTTTCAGGGCTCCTTGTATCCGACGTGGCGACGGACCGGGCAACCGTCTCGTTCACTACTGAAGCGACCGCCGTCGCAGCGATCACCTACTCGACCCCGGAAGGAAATGAACAGTCCCAGGTATCGCGCCACCGCTCCACGTACCGGGAGTTTGCCCTGGAGAACCTTCTTGAGAACACCCTGTACCGCCTCCGAATCGGCGTGACCGACGAGGCGGGAAACACGGCGACCTACCTCGCGCCGCTTGACCAATTCTCTTTCGGAACGGGCGCCGAAATCATTGTCGCCCAGAACGCGTTCGACGGGGCCCCTTCGCGATGGCAGTTCTCCGGCGAGGGGATATGGGAGTTAGGCACGCCCACTTTCGGTCCGACCGCCGCGCATTCGCCTCCCAATTGCTGGGGAACAGACCTCGACGGCTTCTACCCTATCACCGTGGACGCAAGCCTCACCAGTGACTGGGTGACGCTCCCCGCAGGAGCGCAGCTCCGCTTCTGGCACTGGTACAGCATAGATGAACTGGGCTGGGAGGGGGCCTACGGAGCCGTCGAAATCAGCACAGACGACTCCTTCTGGGAGACGGTCTCGCAGTACGCCGGCGCAAGCGGCGATTGGACGCAGGTGAAACTCGACCTTTCTCCCTCGGCCGGAGGTCCGGTTCGCATTCGGTTTCGCTTGTGGTCCGAGGAAGCCGACATCGTTCTATATTATTACGCCGGATGGTACGTTGACAACGTGGCAATCTGTAATGTCGTTTCTTATGGGCGAGGCACGCTCACGTTCGACCGCTCAGCTTACAGCCTGAATGTGCCCGTGACCGTCACCCTCACTGATGCCCACCTCAACAGCGACCCCTTGTCAAAGGACACCGCTCTCATCACCTTGAGGAGCTCGCTCGAATCCATCGCAGTGCAGCTCGTCGAGACCGGCAATTCCACTGGGCGGTTTACGGGAACAGTCTATTTGAAACAAGGACCTCCTGCCGTCGGCGACGAGTACCTCCATGTGAGGCTCAACGACAGCATCACCGCCAATTATGAGGATGAGGATGACGGAGCGGGGCAACCGGCTTTGGTCGTCGCGAGCGTGCCTCTCGACACCGCCGTGCCCCTGATAAGCGGAGTCGCCATGTCTGAGGTGACCGACACCTCTGCCCTCGTCCAATGGACGACCGATGTGCCCGCTGTTGGCTCAGTCAGCGTTGCAGAATCGCCCTCTGGCCCCTTCGATCGCACGCTTACCGAGACCTCCTATTCGCAGCAACATGCCATCCGCATCGCGGAGCTGTCAGAGAATGTCTCCTATTACGTCAAGATCACAGCGACAGACGAAGCCGAGAACATCGCAACGGACGATAACCACGGTTCGTATTACCTGCTCCGCACGATGGTGCGGTGGGAGTATTTCCGAGACAACTTCGACCGCGAAAGCAAAGGATGGACGCACGAGGGGTTTGGCGATGTCTGGCAATGGGGCGTCCCGCAGTACGGAGTGACTTCCGCCCACTCTCCCTCGGACTGCTGGGCAACCAATCTGACGGGCCCCTACCCCGGCCAGACCGACGCGTTCCTGATTAGCCCGCCTATTGAGTTGAAGGAGGCATCGCGGCTGTCCTTCTATCACTGGTACAACATCAACGAATACGCTCTCGACGACGGAGAGGGAACGGTCGAGATACAGGTCGGTCAAGGTAGTTGGACGCCCCTGAACGGAGCGACATTCGCCGGGGCGACCGATGCATGGGAGCCGGCGGAATTCGACCTCTCGTCCTTCGGAGCGCAAAATGTCAGATTCCGATTCCGCCTTCGCGCGGACCAATGGATTGACTTCTTCTACCCCGGCTGGTACGTGGACGATGTGTCGGTCTATTGTTTGCGGCCCTTCGGTTCTGGGGTAATCCATTTCGACCAGGAGACCTGCTCTGTCCCCGGCCCGGTTGTCGTGACCCTAAAGGATGGGCACCTCAACCTCAACATCACGGAGAGAGACCTCGCCACCGTCACTGCGACCAGCGATTCTGACCCCATCGGGATAACGGTGGAACTCCAGGAGACAGCGGGAAACACCGCCGTCTTCTCGGGAACCTTCTTCCTGACGCTTTCCGAGAAACCGCAGAGCGGTCATCTCTACGTCCAGTATGGCGAAGTAATCACAGCCCACTACTTTGACGCAGAGCGGCCCTCTGAGCCGACGGGCGTTGAGCTGACAACTTCTGCGACCGTCTGGTCTCCTCCGGCAGAACCCATAGTCCCCGCCATCTCTCAGGACGCTTCATCCAAGCCCGAGCTCGTGACCCTCTCGTGGCCTTACGACGAAAACAGGGCTTATCGGTTGTATTATAGCGACGACCTCGTCGGCGAATCGCCTGTTTGGCAGAGAGTATCGGGTCTGCCCGCGGTTCAGGGCGGGAGCTTGATGACTTTCACCGAGCCAGTTTCCCCACTATCGAGACGCCGCTTTTACAAAATCGAAGTGTGGTGATGCTCCCCCGACAAACTCGCGTTCCTCACCGCGGCAATGGCTTCTGCAACGCGTGTCGCTCTGTTATAGTGGCATGGTCTATTGCGCCCCTTCAGGGCTGGGATGCTTCGATTCGATAGGGACCCAGGGCGTTGCCCTGGGCTATCCTATGGCGCCCTTTCAGGGCTCCGTCCAAAAGAAGATACCAAGCCCCAACGGGTCCCGCCCTGGGAACGCCATTCAGCCCAACCTCCAAAAGCCCTGCCTGCCCGCCGAGGTCCAAGAGTCAGGGGGCCCTTACGACCGCTGGTGCTTCCAAGGCCGCCTCGCGCGCACCGGGGGCCAGGGAAAGGGCGTCATAGAGGGCCAATCCGGGGAGGAGTGCCCTCGCCAACCGGCACGTGCGGCCGGCCGCCACTGAAACGGAGCCGCGGCCTCTCGTGATTCCCAGTAGAACAAAGGAAACCGACTTGGTAATATGATATAGGATTCCAGCGAGCAAAACCTGGACATCGTAGCGGAATGAGCAGAGAGGTCTCTCAGACAGCCTGCGGGCGTCCCTCTTTCGCTTCGGCGACAGACCCGACATTCCCGTTTACGTTGTCGCTGAACGGTTCGTCAAGCTGCAAGAAGAAATGAGCAACCGACATAGGAGGTGACCGATGGCTTCAATTAACTCAAGCCGTGGCGGAAGTCAGGGCATCATCGCTATTATAGCCATCATCTGCATCGCCATTGCCGCCGTCTTCATCTTCAAAGGACTCAAGGAGCAATCCGGGGCTCCTCCTGGGGATGCGTATTACTACTGCGAGGATTGTGACTACGAGTTCACCGCGTCGTCAACCGACATTCCCCCGATCAAGTGCCCGAAAACGGGAACGCTCACTGCCGTGCACGCCATCAAATTCAAGGGGGCCGACGGCAAGGCGTTCACGGGGTACTACGAGAAATACGACCTCGAGACCAAGAGGCTCATCGAGGCGCTCAAGCGGGGGGAGAAAGTGGACCAGGGCAAAATCAAGCAACTCCTTCTTCGGGCGCCGGACGACACCGACTGGGTGGAAAGCCTCGGCCCGGACGGCATCGCAATCATCAACTCTGTCACGTCTCCGACGGATGACAGCACCGGTCAAGCTCTCGAGAGAGTCTACCCGTTACAGAAGAAAGAATGATCGAGGCGCAATCCCTTCGCCAACTTCTTTCTCCGGCGCGCCGCGATTGGAGACGACGTCGCCCGTTCACCGATGAGGTCATCAAATCGGCTTGCCTTGTTGGCGCCGATCCGTTATAAATTGGATGGTGACGCGAAGGAAGGAAAGTTTGAACCGCAGGGGAACGGGGTGCGTCCCTTTTCCCGTTCACGAAAGTATGATGCGCCCGTAGCTCAACTGGACAGAGTGGTGGACTTCGAATCCAAAGGTTGCAGGTTCGATTCCTGCCGGGCGCATTTCCCTTTTTGGCGGGTGTTGGGAAAGCGCTTCCAGCCGTTTACTCTTTCTCACCGTGCCAACACTCCCCAGTTCCCGTTCCCCATTCGTCTCACGGGCGCTCTGCGCGTCAAGTTGCGGCGTGATCGAGAACGTGCCCGCCGTGTTTTGAGCCGTCCGTTTTCAAAAACGGAAGCAGCGCTCAAAGAACCCGATGCGTTCCAACTCCGCACGCAATTCCTTGCACTGACCATCAGAGAGCGGACGTTGAGGCAGGCGAGGCGGCCCGCAGTCGAGACCGACCATCTTCATGACAGCTTTGCCCGCCGCCAGCCCGCCGAACCGCCCCAGAATAGAGGCCATCTCCGCGGCTCTGATTTGTTCTGTGCGTGCGGTAGCTATACCGCCGCTCTCATACGCCGCGACGATGCGCTGAAAAAGAGGTCCCGCGAAATTGTACGTGGTCCCCACGCCGCCTTTTGCTCCAAGAACAAGAGCGGACAACAGCATCTGCTCCCGTCCGAAGAGCATATCGAACCGCCCGCCGTCCTGCATCAGGCAGCGTCCGAAGTCCATCAAATCCGGGGTCGTGAACTTCGCACCCGTCAGAGTCGGAATCCGATTTGCCGCCGCGGTCAGGAAGTCGTACACCGGGATGGTCACGCCTGTCATTTCGGGGATATGGTAATAGTAGAAGGGCAAGTCTGGCGCCCCATCGGCGATCTCTCCGCAGAACAGGGCAAGGTCCTCTGCAGAGGCGGGCTTGAAAAAGCACGGAGCCATCGAGGCGATGGCATACGCGCCGATTCCCTGCGCGTGACGGGCCAGCGCCCTGGAGTCCTCAAGACACAGGGCCGATACGTTGACTATGACGACGAAGTCGCCTCGGACCGCGGCCTGCCATCGTTCCGCGACTTTCTTTCGTTCGGAGATGGTGAGCGACACCCCCTCCCCCGTCGTCCCGCAAACGAACGCTCCACGGAGTCTCGCCTTGAGAAACACCTCGGCCAGCGTCCCGATCGCCTCCAGATTGAGGGAGCCGTCCGGGTTCATTGGGGTGTACGGCGCTGGAATCAAGCCAGTCAGATGTCGGTTCATGTGTCACCTATGCTGCCGCTTGAGAAAAAGAAGATTTGACTCGTGTTCTTATAGACCGTTCTGAATGAAGCCTCCCGCCATCCAAGAGAACAATGTCCCGTGGTCGCGGCGACCGCCTTTCGGCGAAAAGCGGGCTTCCGGAAGAAGTATATCAGGGGAAGCAGAGCAAGAGGGCAAAAAGAAATGGTGGGCAATAGAGGAGTCGAACCTCTGACCTCTTGGGTGTGATCCAAGCGCTCTGGCCAACTGAGCTAATTGCCCACCCGTGCTACCAAGGACAAAGGACTACAGTTCGATCTGCCGAACGCAACCCTCCGCAGAGCCGAGGAGTCCCTCTGCCAACCGGAGATGCCGCACAGTCCTCCAGTCCTTGCCCAGCAAATCGCATCCGACCCTATCGGCGGCCACAGGGTCGAAGCTGGCGACAATCTTACCCACCGGCGGATCACACCTCGGACCCCACAGATGAGCCGTCGCCATTCCTACCGCCGCATCAATGAGAGTCAAATCCGGCTTTCTGAACTTGTTGATTTCTATTATAGCGCGGTCGAGCTGCTCGTGCAAGCCCCACTTTTTGTAATGTCCGCCGCTCCCGTAATACTTCTCCGGTGCGACGCCCAGCATGTTCTTCATTCCGAGCGTGACTTGGGCCAACGAGTGAGCCTTCAGCACAGGAACCGAGATCAGATACGAGTCAATCAGCACTTCCGGGATGTGAAACTCCTTGAGAAAGATGTTTGACTCATCAGTCAGCGTAACGGTCTTCGCATGATTCAGGTCCACAAGCCCGACTCCGTACTCCCTTGCGAGCCGCTCGTATCCCAACTTGGCGAAACATTCAGACGTCTCGCATCCGCCCGCCCCATCGGCAACAACGAGCTCCGCGTCGGACGCGCGCCGGCAATAGGCAACGATCGCTTCCACGCATCTCACATCCGTCGTCACCGGAGCCGGCCGCGCCTCAATCAGATTCGGCTTGATGACGATGCGCCTTTGTGTCGCGAGAATCTCAGCCGCCCGCAGCGAGTCCAACACGCGGCACACCGTCTCCGCGTACCTGGTCAGCTTCCCTACCACTGGGCGTCGCTGCTCGGAAGAGCGTTGCTCCGAATGGTGGTTCCTCTTTTGCATAGCACGCAGTTTTATACCACAACTCAAGGTGTCGTCCCTTGCAAGGACGTACAGTACGGAGCCGACCATGGCCGTGTCAACTCGATTACAGGAGGTGGATCCGATCGCCCACGAGGCGAACGCCGGGGATCAGGAAGACCGCGGGGTGCGGAGGGCACCGCCAGCGATTCCGAAAGGTTTGGGAGGGGATGAGGCATAAGGTTCTGGAGATGGGGGAGTTGGGGTGATTTTAGGCACAGGGATGGCGGGGGAGCAAATTCGCTTGGTGGTTTTTTTATTTTTTCCTTGCCAACTGATATATTATAATATATAGTATAAGAAAAAAGGAGGATTGTCATGAAGCATCGAGGCACTTGGTCGAAAAAGGAGCGGAGTCTGCGGAGTCAGCTCCATCGGTTGGTGGCGACGGCGGACGGTTTTGTTCACGGCAGCGTGATTGAGATGGCGCGGGTGTGTGGGAATCCCCGGTGCAAGTGTGCCCTGAAGGGGGAAAAGCACGTGTCGTTGTACCTGGGGCAAACAAGGAAAAGAAAAACCCGGATGAAGTACATCCCGAAAGGATGGGAGGCGAGGATTCGACGATGGGAGCTCAACTACCGCAAAGCGAGCGACCTTCTCGAAGAGATCAGCGACGATGGGTGGAGCAAACTGAGCGCTCGGAAGGAATGAGGGGTATCCTCCGCCGCGCTCTGGCGTATGCGGACAGGGTCTTTCAACTGAAACGTTGGTGGAAGCGGGTGAGGGATTCTCGCTGTCAGCCTCAGATTCCGACGGAGATGTTCCCTGCAGTCCTGGTTATGATGTTTCTCTGTCGCCTCCGCAGTTTCGACATTTTGACCGGCGATGCCCTGTACGCCCAGGCCCCCGTCCTGAGACTGGTACGCAAGCATAACAAGCACGCCGTCATGGTCCTCAAAGACGAACATCGCGACCTCCTCGTGGACGCCGAAGCTCTGTTCCGCCTGCAGTCGCCCTCCGTCGTCCAACAGGGCCAAACGACCTTGCACCACTGGGACGTCGAAGGGTTCACTTCATGGACAGGCCTGGACCATCCGGTCCGTGTGGTTCGCTCCGTAGAATCCACCCCGGTGCGAGAACGTGTCGCCAACCAATGGAGACCCTCCGTGCAAATCCACCATTGGACCTGGGTCACGACGCTGTCCCAAAAACAAGTGCCCACCGCCTCCATCGTTCGCTTCGGTCACGCCCGCTGGCAGATCGAAAACCAGGGATTCAATGAAATCGTCAATTCCTGGCACGCCGACCATTCCTTCCACCATCACCCCAACGCCATTGTCGCTGTCTGGCTGATTCTCTTCATCGCCCACGCCGTCTTCCATTGCTTCGTCACCCGCAACCTCAAGCCCCAGCTTCGACAAAATCGCCCCATCATCTTCTGGGCCCTCCAAATGGCCGCCTGCTTCCGTCTGGATTACTGGTGGCCCCCTCCCAGTTAGCCTCTCCTTCTCTCTCACTCCCCCTTCTCCAACCCCATCGCTCCTCCTTTAGCCGCGACCCTAAACCCCTCTCCCCTCCTTTCCCTTTCAAGCCCAAAATCTCCTGTCCTGAATCGCTCCAACCCTCATCCCTGCCTGCGTACTGCCCTTACACCCACCAATTCTCTCCCCGTCCGACCCTTCCAAATCTAAACCTTCGGAATCGCTGGCGCGCAGACTCGCAGCTTGTGATTGTCGGCGCATAAGTATATAATGGAGCCTGTCAGATACCTGTTGGGTCCCGATAGTCCCTCACGAAGTTGTTAGCTGTGCCTCAGAGGTGGCATGGGCATCTTGCCCATGATTCACGGGCTGGAAGCACGTGCCACCCCGGCTGGGCGAAGGTGGTAGATGGCTATGCCTGAAATGACGGACGACAAGCTTAGAGGCGTCACAGCCCTTGCAAACCGTTTACGGCTCGTGCAGACCGACTTTGGCGACGAGAACGCTGAAGTCAGAAGGAAGTTCCTTTCGGAGGAGATTGAACGGGCTCTCTCAGCGATTGTCCCTGGCGAACGGCAGGCGTTTCTCGAGGAATTGACGACGAGGTTTCCCACCTGGGACCCGAATGTCGAGTTGATGATGCCTGCCGAGGGAGAGACCGCGGGTTTGTCTTCCATCGAAGAACAGGCCCTGCAAGACCCGGTCTTGTTAGCTACTCGGCTTGCCGAACTGATCCCAACTCTTTCCCAAGAGGACAGGCAAGCTATCACCGAACAGTTGCGGAAAGCGGGGCTGGCGTCTAAGGTTCAGCAAGACTGGCCCAAGAAGGCAGCCGAGGCGTTAGCTTCAGAACTCCAGTTAAGCGGCCAGGAACCGCTGGACTTGAGCCGGTTACTGGAACTGATTGCACTCCTTGTGCACCTCATGCAGAGTCTCGAACAACTGGCATGGGAGACGTGGAAACGAATGGCTCCGCGTTCAACGATCCGCCGTCCCCCTCGCCTGCAAGGCACAATGCGGCGATTCATCCGGGGCGATTCCGACGTCACCTCCGGGCAGATCGCCGAGGATGTCAATCAGCTTCGGCGACTTCTCGCGTCCCTGATCTCGGCGGTTGCCCAGGCGGGCCGCCGGGTTGGGGTGGCTCACTTCAAGACACTCTCTCCCTCGGAGATCAGGCTGCTTGTGCAGACAGAATCCGGTGGAGGGTTGAAAAGCCTCATCCAGAAAAGCCCGGACGCGAAATGCTGGCAGAAGTATGTCGAGCTTGCCGGGCAGATAACAGAGGAGTCCATCGAGCGAGAGATTATTGAGGCCATAGTCAGCAGCGCTGAGGGTCTCATGACCAGCAGCGCTCAGTAAAAAGCATTGGAGGAAGTGGCACGGGCTTCCCTGGCCGCGAGGGCGCACGCCTCAGACGAGCGCGCGGCGCCCTACTCAATCCGATACCTTTGAGCGCTCACGCGGGCAGGCCAGCCCGTGAATGATGCGTAAGATGCGCATGCCTCATGGGCAGGATGCCCATGCCACCTCGAAGCATTGCCTGCCCGTGCTCGCGCACAGGCGCGTGAGCGATTTTACGATGTGTTCGCGCGCCACGGTCCCGTGCGACGGGAGCGGCCAGGGGAGGTTACCTCGTAGCCATGAATGGACAAGTCCATTGGGAAGAAGGTCTTTTCCTTCAGCCTCATCACCTTCAGTCCATGCAGCGGAGCATCTTAGAGAGTTCCGCCGCTGAGCGTCGCCTGACCTGGTCCTATCCCTATGGACTGGTCGAAGCGAAACTGTCCAGAGATGCCCTGGAAAACAAATTGATCCAGTTCGACAGACTCAGGGTCATTATGCCGAGTGGGCTGGAGGTCAACGTTCCCGACAATACGGACCTTCCCGTGCTCAGCATCAAGGAGACATTCGAGGCGAGCAGCGGATTCTTTCCCGTCTATCTTGGAGTCCCGCTGTGGCAGGCGAAGCGAGGCAACACGATCGAGCGCGGCGGGGCCGAGGATTGGCGAGTCAAGCGCCTCTATCGTGTCGCCGAGGTCGAAAGGCCGGATGAGAACACGGGGGAGAACCCTCAGCCCATTCTCGTTCGTCGCCTCAATGCGAGGCTGCTGTTAGATAGCGACGATCCCTCTGACATGGAAGTCCTCCCGCTGCTGAGAATTGGCCGAGGAGCAGGCGAGGAAGCGGAGGTGCCCAGGCAGGACCCCAATTTCATTCCCGCGTGCCTCGTCTTGCGAGGGTCAGCCATTTTGCGAGACCTCGTGAGAGATTTGTCCCAGCAGGTTGAAGCTACGCGCCAGGAATTAGTCGTCCAGCTCACGCGCGGGGGGTTCAGCATCGAGAGAATCAGAGGCATCCAGCTCGAGCAGTTGCTCCGACTGAGGACGCTCAATCGTTTCAGCGGTCGTCTTCCTCACCTCGTGCAGGCCCCAGCGGTCACCCCGTTTGAGATGTACCTGGAACTGAGAGAACTGTTGGGGGAGCTGGCCGCGCTTTTCCCCGACCGTGATCAATTTGAAGTAGCGAAGTACGACCACGACAATCCTGCAATCGCATTCAACGAACTCTCGATCAAGATTCGTTCTCTTCTTCGCGGCGCTGTTGCTCCCTCTTTCATCCGCGTGGAATTCGTGCCGATGGAGCAGGTCCTCGTGGCAGCCCTCGAAGACGAGCACCTGACGCGGCCGAACGAGTACTTTCTAGGCATTCGCACGAAGGAGGACCCCTCGACGGTGGCGAGACTCGTCGAAGACCCTGATAAGTTCAAGCTCATGGCGAAGAGCCTGGTGACTCGGGCCATCTGGGGCGTGCGCCTTGAGGAGGAACGCCACCCTCCGTTAACCCTCCCGGCGGAGGTGGGATTGCACTACTTCCGGTTGCGTCGCGACGAAAGCGCCCGCATGTGGGAGCGGGTGCAGGAAGAAAAAGCGATGTCCGCGCGCTGGCCGGGTATGGAGTCATCCGATTTCAAGGTCGCACTGTACATGACGGTCCCCGAGAAGGAGAAGTAGCTCATGACGCTCTTAGAGCTGTGCGAACCGCTGTTTCAATACGTGTCCCGCTTGAACCGCTCCGCCAGGAAGGGCGGTCATCACGAACACAACCATGTCCGCGCGGAGGTCAAGGCGCTCTTCGAAGACATGAAATCCAAATCGGCTGCGGACATCAATCTCCTCGCCCAATATGAAAAAATCGAGCCGGTTCTCGTTTTCTTCGTGGACTCCATGATCGTGGAGAGCCGTCTGCCATTCGCTCGGGAATGGCATCAAAACAGACTGGCGTACGAAAAAAAAGAGTTGGCCGGCGACGAGAAGTTCTTCGACCTGTTGGAAGAGACACTCAACGATTCCAGCAAAGCGGCAACGGAGCGTCTATCTGTCTTCTACACGTGCATCGGCTTGGGATTCACGGGGTTCTATGCAGGTCAGCCGGACTACCTCCGCAGGAAGATGCTGGACTGCAAGTCGCGCATCCGCGACATGATGGACATGGACGAATTCTCGCGCATCTGCCCCGAAACCTACGAACACACGGATACAAGGGACTTCGTCGAACCGCCGGGCAAGAAGTTGTTGGGAATCGCTATCGCTCTGGTCGGCTTACTCCTTGTTCTGTTTGTGGCAAATCTATTCCTTTTCAGGTCAGCCTCAAGGAAATTAGGTGAAGCTCTTGACAAAATCAATCCTTCCGAGAAGGAGGTCGGTGCCAGACCCAAGGCGGGCGGATAGCACCAGGAGGACCTGTCTGACGTGAAATCATCCGTGTCCGCCTTCATGAATTTGCCCCCTGTTCTCAAGGTCGTTTTTCTCGGTCTTGGTGGGGGCAGTGTGGCTTTGCTGGTCAAAGTGCTGCCGCGGCCGTATCGCCTCCCACTCCTCATCGGATTGGCGCTCGTCGCCCTGATTCTTGCTACCTACGCCCGATTGCTGAAGAAGCTGAAGAAGCGTAAGGCAGCCCCCCTGGAGCGCGGAATCGCGGATAACGCAGCCGCCACCCCGCAGGCTGTGACGGATGCCGCTCGCCGGGCGGCCCTGGAGGACCTGCGAAAGAGCTTCCAGAAGGGGATTGACGCGTTTCGGAGCGCCGGCAAGAACCTCTACGGCCTTCCCTGGTACATGATCGTCGGGGAGCCCGGGTCAGGCAAAACCGAAGCGATCCGCCACTCGAGCATCGGTTTCCCCCCGGGGTTGCACGACTCCCTTCAGGGCGCTGGCGGCACGATTAACATGAACTGGTGGTTCACCAACCACGCCGTTGTTCTGGACACGGCGGGCCGCCTGATGTTCGAGGAAGTCGAGTATGGCGCCCCAAGCGAGTGGGGCGAGTTCCTCAAGCTGTTAGAGTCTCATCGCCGTAACTGCCCCATCAACGGGATGCTGCTGGTGATTCCCGCCGATAGCCTCATCGTGGACACGGCGGATGACATCCAGCGCAAGGGACAGAAGATCGCTCAGCAACTCGATCATATCCAGCGGACGCTCGGTGTGCGATTCCCCGTCTATGTGGTTATCACCAAATGCGACCTGGTTAATGGCTTTCGCGAGTTCTTCGACAAAATTGACGACCCGGACCTCCAGCATCAGATGTTAGGGTGGTCGAACGCGGCGTCAATTGACGAGCAGTTTCAACCGGAACTCGTGGACCAGCATCTGCACTCGGTCGTTGAACGACTGGAGCGTCGCAGGCTGGCGCTATTGGTGGACCCCGTACCCACGGAGGATTCCGAAGCCCGCAGGATTGATCAAGTTGACGCGCTGTACGCTTTCCCCAAGAGCCTGGTGAGGATTATCCCTCGCCTTCGGCGCTACTTAGAGATGGTTTTCGCCACGGGCGAGTGGTCGCCGAAACCGCTGTTTCTGCGTGGGATTTATTTCACGTCTTCCATGCGAGAGGGGTCGGCACTGGATGAGGAACTTGCCGAGGTGCTGGGGGTCCCCGTAGCGTCCTTGCCGGAGGGGCGAATGTGGGAACGAGAAAGGTCGTATTTCCTCCGGGACCTGTTCGTGAACAAGATGTTCCGCGAGAAAGGCCTCGTCACACGAGCCACCCACGCGAATCGGCAGCACCATCAGCGAAGGGCAACAGTCTTGGGGGCTGGCGTCGCCAGCGCGGTCCTCCTTTTCCTCTGGACGTTGTTCGGCTGGCTGAGCTTGAAAAACAGCGTCGGAGTCCATCAGGAGCACTGGGAGACCGCGGCGTCCGATTGGACGGAGTTTTTCCGCGACGAGGGAAGAGACACGCGCTACTGGCGACCGATCATCGAACAAGACTACTCTTACAGCGATACGACGCTCCGGGGCACGAAAAGCCGGCTTCCGGAGTTTCACTACAAAACCCTGAATCTGGTGCGTTACGGGGAGGAGACGCCGAAACGGTCTCCGAAAGAAGAAAAGGAGCGCATTCCGGACATCCTATGGGTGTTCCGCATGGCAGGGACGGTGAGGAACTACCGCGAGGAGATCGTGGCTGCGCAAGAGAAGCTGTATCGGCTAAGCGTTCTTCGTCCGCTCATAGAGGCAGCACGAAAGAAGGTCCGAACCACGCCGAGCGTGACGCAGGAATGGAGGGAAGACGACGCCGCTACGCAAGCTCTGGCGCAGTTGATTCGTCTCGAAGCCCGCGGACAGGCTCCACGCCAACAGGAGTTGTCGGGAGAGGGTTTCTTCAGCCTTGATGTTCTGCTGAACTATGTTCTGCGCCCGGAAGACAAGGGGAAACTCAGGCAGGACGACCGCAAGCTCCTCGACACGTGTTTGAAGTGGTTTTATACGAGGGGGCACGGCGGACAGGAGTGGCCCCCGAAGGGCATCCCTCTGGATGGAACGTACGCCGGCGGTAAGCCCATCTACGACGGGGCACACGCCTTCATTGAGTATTGGAATTCTCTCGCCCTGAAAGGCGGGGACGGGCTTCTTTCCAAGTTTGTCAACCTGAGCGAGGCTCTGGGAAGGTTTGAGGAGGCGGAGGCGAAGTTCCTCGGCAGCGTCAGTCGGGACGAGCTCAAAGGGATCGAGAGGAAGGTCGGCGTTGCTGTTCGCGCCCCCTGGATTGAGAATCCGGCCGGCCTGGACGAAAATGAAAAACCTCGATATGCGAGCGCTTACAGGCTTAAGCAGGAGAAAGAGAACCTGGACGCGGCGCTTCGTGTCGCCGCCGGTCCTGGCCTGACCCTGGAAGATGCGCTGAGACACATTCAGAGCCAGCTCAAACAGGCAGAGGGCAGTCCCAAGCCGGACCTTTTCGGTTTCAAGAAGATTATCGCGGACAGCGCAGCCGCTTACGGCGTCCTTTTGCGCGAGGCGTCCCCCAGTACGGGCGTGGTCGGCGAGGCTCGGCAGGCCCTCGAAACCGCTCGAGACAAACTCACGAGCGACCTGGAGAAGATAGACAAGAGACTCACCGACGCTCTCAGTCTTGAGGGGGGCTTGTTGGCTGAAGTGGGCATGCGGCGGCTATACGAATATCACTACGATATTTGCATGCTGACTTCGGCCGCGCAGGTCGCTGACGACATCAAGCGCCTTGCCAACAATGAGGAGGCCGCCCGCGTTCGCAAAACGTACAACCCGTTGGTGTGGCCGGAGATTCCTCTGGCGAGCGTGCAAGCCAGGACGTTCGACGAGAGGTATCACCCGCAAGCGGCATCCGACCATTTCTCGGGCTGGCGGATTTTCAACGAAAGCCACAGTCCGAGACTCTCAGCGGCCCTCTCTCGCCGCTACGGCGACCTCAAGAAAGACCTCGAAGCGTATCTGGGGGAATATCGCGGATACTGGGACCCGCGGAAGGTGGATTTCCAGATGAAGGCGGGGGAGTCGTGGCGGAGCTTCCACGGCGAGGTTTCCAAGCTCATCCTGCCGGACGTGCTCGGGAAGTTGCAGCAGTTGTATGAGAAGGAGAATGGCGCCTTCACCTCGGAAATGGCCGAAGCCGCAAAGTCTTTTGGCGGGCAGCCTCTTCAAACTGATTTCAGCGAACTTCAGATGCAATTGATTCTGTCTCTGGAACGGCTCAAGCAGGATGTTCAGGACGCCCTTGCGAACAAGACGTTGAAGTTCGAGACGCTGAAAAACTGGCAGAAGCTGCCGGAGGACGCCTTCGCGGCTCGATCGAAACTGCTTGAGAAGCCGGCGGAGCTCCCGAGCAGTTATTTCCGGCTCACCCCGACCAAGACCAACCCAAGCCAGAGTCTTGAGACGAGGTACTGGGCTGACCTGACGTACATAGCGCTTTATACGCTTCGCCGCGACCCGGCGAGCGTGGACGGCGCCACAGCAGTCAACGAATTTGCCAACAAATACGGCAGGTTTCCTCTCGTTCGCCCGGACTCGACTGCAAAGCATCTCTCCCCGACGGAGGTTGATGAAGCTCGCGTAGCCCTCCGTGCCCTGCAAAAATCGGGAGCGGACGCCCCGAAAATCTACGCGGAGAATGCGGACGTTGACGACATGCTATCTTATCTGTTCCAGCTGAAGCTCGCGGCGGAGGATCAGGCCTGGGTCAAGAAGGTGGAGCAAGTCTTAAGCGCTCTGCCCACGGCAGGGAATCCGCAGACCTGCACCGGCCTGATACGCGAAGGGCAAAGGTTCAGTAACGTCTTCCGGTACTGGGACGTAGGCCTGGAGCGTCAGGGGGTGATCGAGACAAAGCGCACCGTGGGTTCTCAGAGCTTCGATCTCCCCCACCCGAACGACAGCCTCGTGGTCTTCCGGTTTTATGATTACCCGCCCTCCAACCTTCAGAAAGACCTCCCCTATTACAAACTGCCAATCAGCGGCCCCTGGGCGTGTATCCTGATGCTGCACAACGAGCAGTTTTCTGCCGAGCGGAAAAAGGAACCGGTGACCCTGTCCTCCGCTGCTACGCGGGACGATGACGGAAAGACCTGGAGGATCACGCTTTCTCTCCCCCATGAAAGGGACACAGAGGCCGCAGCGACCATCGAGTTGAAATTCAAAGCGGAACTCCCTCGCATTACGGATTGGCCCGTGGCACGGGCTTCCAGCCCGTGAATCATGGGCAAGATGCCCATGCCACTTCGACGTAAGGGACACGCGATGATGCGCAGACTGTTTGCGCGAAAGGCAAGTCCCGCCACAGGCGGGACCAACCGGGTGTTCCTCGCTGCTTTCGGCAAACACCCCGGCTGGAACGACCACATAGAGGACCTCGGTCTCGAGACCGACCTTCTCGTGCGCCTCAAGCGGACTCTCTATCTCGATGGAATCAGTGGGAATGTAGATTCCGGGGCATGGGAGAAACTGTCGGAACGACAGCGGCTTGAGGGGTTTGACCACCAGTTCGTCTGGAGGAATGGTCGAACCACGAAGAACACGAAGGACACAAAGGGGGAGCGGGGGGAGAACGAGCTTGTGGTGGGGCGGATGTGGTCGTCTATGGACGGCAAGGGTCGGACACGCTACCCGATGGTGATCTGCGCTCACTGTTCAGGATTGCCTCTGCCTTGGGTGTTACAGCAGGTGCTCCCTCGCCTGGAAGAGATCAGGACACGTTGTGTCAATACGACCTCATCCGTCGCCGTCAAGTCAATCCTCGATAGCTCGAGGCGGCAACTCCGTGAACTTACCCAGCAGGTCGAGGTTTCATCGCCAGACCCCGGCATGCCTGAGGGGACGCTGGCAGTGCTGGCTCGTTGCCCGGAAATCGGAAGAGACCATGTCGGCCTGCTTCGAGTCCTTTATAAGCTCGAACAAGGAATGCCGGCTGATGACGCCAGGGGTGGCGAGCCAGCCACGAGAGTTGTGCAGGGGAGCTTGCACATCCGTGTCCCCGCATGCGCGGACTCCCCATCGAACACCATTCGACTCTGGCTCAGTTTCTTGCTCGAGGAGTTCGATTCCTCCAACGCTATGATTCTCCTCTTGCCGCTGGCGGAATCGTGGATAGACATCATTGTAGGACAGCCGAGCGCAAAGGAGTTTTACTGCATCCGCGCTTCTCTGGAGGCGGTGCCGCGCACCACCGACATTCCCTACACGTTGGCCCCGGGCTTCCTGGAACGGATGGAACGGCGAATCGCCGCCTCTGTGGGCGCGCGGGCCACGCCTCTGATGGGAGATAGGTAGGAGGAACCACGAAGAGCACGAAGGGCGCGAAGGAAGGGGGGTGGAGACTTTCTCGGGGGCTGTGGCTCGTCGCGACGGCGAACGTCCTGAACGTCTTGTTGAGAGTCATGAAGCACACACTGGAGGCCGGTACCCGCGAGAGCAGCCGGGTTTTCACCCGACACCGCGCGAAATGCCATTGGCGACAGGCTGGAAGCCTGTATCACAATGTAGAGAGCCGCAGGAATCTTTAGCCGGGTTTACGACACGCAGGAGGGAGTTCCAATGACAACAATACGCTATCGCATTTGGGCTGCTGTGGTCTTGTTGCTGATTCTAACAACGCTGGGATGCGCGAAGCGGTCGGTTACTCCGGCGCGCTCGGCGGGTTGGTCGCGTCCGATCGTTGTCGTATCCGCCGCCGGCAATGTTATGGGGAAAACTGTGTCGGTTGACATCATCGGCGTGCGGGAGGTCGAACACTATTTCTGGAGCCAAAAGCCCGTTGATGTGTACTGGAGACCAGGAGACTCGGACCGCACAAAAGCAGTCAAGTACGAAATGAGAGAGTTTGACAAGCGCAACCCGCAGGAGCTTGACAAGCGCGATCCGAAATGGGACATGTGGGAACAGAACGGAGTCAGGTACCTATTTGTGATTGCCGACATCCCCGGGGTGCGCGACGACCGGAAGCTCGGTCTCGACCTGAAAGAGGTTGGCGGCAGGAGAATAGAAATCCGGGTGACACAAGAGAAGCTCGAAGCGGTGAAGTGAGTCCGCTCCCCGTCCGGACGGAATTGCCACAAAGACACAAAGGCACAAAGCACGGCAGGATGTATCCTCCTTAGTGTCTTGGTGTCTTCGTGGTTTATACGACGACGCAGAGATGGAGAAACCCGCCGACATGAACTCGGATGATGAGCTTGACAAAGTGGATGCTCCCCTCTCAGATAAGCACCCCGAAGGAGAAAGGGGAAAGGAGAAAGGGGAGAGGGGAGAGGAGAGCAGGATGGGACTGGCCCCGGGGACTGTGCTACCGGGGACGTGTCTCAATTGCGGGGCGTCCAACCCGCAGGGAACGAGGTTGTGTCAGTCGTGCGGCGCCGCGCTTTTTGAGCAATGCCCGCGATGTGGGGTAGAAGGCTCCTTAGGGGTCAGATACTGCGGCTCCTGCGGCGTCCTCATCGCTGGCTACAAGGAGGCGAAAAAAGCGCTCTCCCGAGCGCAGGAGCTTCTCGGCAAGTTTGCCTACGACGCGGCGCAGAGGGAGGCCAGCCGAGCGCTGCGTTTGGGATACTTGACAGAAGAGCTTCGCGCCGTGATGGAGGCGGCGGCTGCGAGACGGAAAACCATTGACGAGCTTCGTGCGCAGGCGTCGCGCCTCGTCGAGAACGAGCAGTACGAGGATGCGGAGGAACCTCTCCGCAACGCCCTTGAACTCGATCCTTCCCGGGAGGACCTCAAGTCGCTGCTGGCGGAGCTTCCCCGCAGGTCTCAGGAGCGCAAAATCCACGGAGCCCTGGCCGAGGCCCGCAAGGCAATCGAGCAGAAGCAATTCCCAATTGCACTGGAGCGCTGCGAATGGATATTGCGGGAGCAAGCTGAGAATTTAGACGCCGCAGAACTGAGGTCTGCCGCCAAGAAGCTGCAGGAAGATCACCGCGCGCGGATGGCCGAAGCCGCGGAATCTCTGAAATCCCGCACCCCCGCGGGATTCAAGGACGCGCTGAAACAACTGAAAGACCTTGAACGGGATTACGCCTGGGACGACGAGGTCGAGCGGCTGCTGCGAGAGGCGGAGACCCGAAAAGAGGAAAGGCTCGACGAGCTTCACGCCCTCGCGATAGAGCTTGTCGAGAAAGAGCGGTACGAGGATGCCGAGACGCCACTTCGCAATGCTCTGGAACTGGATCCGTCGCGGGAGGACATCAAAGCGCTGCTCGCGGAACAGCCAGCCCGAATTCGACAGCGTGAGATTCGCGGCGCCCTAACGGAGGCGGGCAAGGCGCTGGAGGAGAAACGATTCCCCGTCGCGTTGGAACGGTGCGATTGGGTGTTGAGCCAGCAGGCCGACAGTCAACAAGCCGCAGAGATAAGGACCCAAGCAGAGACGTTTCAGGAGGATCACCGTCGTCGGATGTCGCAAGCGAGGGCGGCTTTGGAGGCGGGTCGGCTCAACGAGGCGTCACAGCAACTGAGCGATCTCGAAGAGGACTATTCCTGGGACGACCAGGTCGGGAAGCTTTTGCGGGAGGCGGAGGCACGGAAGAACAAAAGGCTCACGGAGTTTCGCGACCGAGCGTTAGGACTGGTCGAGAAAGAGCGATATGAGGACGCGGAGTTGCCGCTCCGCAGCGCTCTGGAACTCGACCCGTCGCAGGAGGAGCTGAAAGCGCTGCTGGACGAACTGCCCGCCCGCATTCGGCGCCGTGAGATTCGCCGTGCCCTGGCGGACGCTGGCAAGGCGCTGGAGGAGAAACGATTCCGCGTCGCGTTGGAACAGTGCGAGCGGGTACTGCGGGAAGAACCCGACAACGATGAAGCGGGGGTATTGAAACTCCACGCGGAAAAGCTGCGCAAGGACCACGAGGCACGACTTGCACGGGCACGGAGACTTCTTAAAGACGCTCAGCTCAACGCTGCCATAGAACAATTATCCGACCTCCGCAAAGATTATCCCTGGGACGACGAGATCGGAAAGCTCCTCGCTGAGGCAAAAGAGAGAAAGAAAACGCTCGATGCGATTCGCGCCCAGGCGCTTGCACTTGTCAAGCAGGAACGATACGAGGAAGCTGAGAAACCCATACGCAGCGCCCTCGAAATTGACCAGTCGCAGGACGACCTGAAAGCGATCTTAGGGGAACTTCCAGTTAGGGTCCGGGAGCGTGACATCCGCCGTGCTCTATCAGATGCGCGCACCGCCTTGCAGGAGAAACGGTTTCCCGCCGCGCTGGACCGTTGTGACTGGGTGTTGCAGCAACAGCCTGACCACAAAGAAGCCGCCTCCTTGAAGGCCCGCGCGGAAAAGCTTCGAGAAGATCACCAGTCGCGCTTCGAGCGAGCTAGGAAGTCCTTCGACACGATGGAGGCTGGCGGACTCGACAAGGCGTTGCATGACCTCAAAGGGCTCGAGAAGGAATATCCCTGGGACCAGCAGACGAAGAGCCTTCAAAAGGAAATCACGACACGAAAGAAAGATATAACCCGGAGGCTCCATAACGACGCGATCGAACTCGTCAAGAAAGAGCAATACGAGGACGCTGAGGAGGCGCTTCGTGGCGCGCTGAAACTCGATCCTTCAAAAAAAGACGCGGAGCATCTCCTCAAAGAACTCCCCGCGCGAATCCAAAAACGCGAAGTCACGAGGGCTTTGGATGACGCACGGAAGGCTCTTCGAGAGGAGCGGTTCTCGGCCGCGCTCGAGCACGCCAACTGGGTCTTGCGGGAACAGCCTGGGAACGAAGAGGCGGCGGGAATTAAAGCCCAGGCGGAGAAATCCCAATTGGGGGCCAAAGCAGCGGCCGTTTTCGGTAACTACGAAGCGATGGCTCGGCACGCCAGGACGGTAAGCACAACGGTGTGGACCGCCCGCCCTGCGGGGAGCAGTGCACTTCCAGCGTTCGCCGTAAAAGCCTTCGATCCCTCAGAATCGGGATGGGACGAAAGACGCGTTGCGGCGGAGCGCGAGTCTTTCCAGGACAGTCTCCGAACGCAACTGAAGGTTGGGGCCAGCGATGGCCTGCATTGGGCCCCTGTCCTTGAATCCGGCATCGCCGAGGACAAACCGTTCTTCGTCACTAAGTACTATCGCCGTTCTGCTCAGTGGTTGCTGGACCATCCGTTTGCCCTCAGCAGCCGGACGCTTCACGCCATTGTGTCCTCTGTGGTCGAAGGGTTAATCGAGCTGAATCTGGCCTGCGGCCGCCCCCACGGCAACGTTAAGCCTTCCAACATCCTCATCGAGGGAGAGGGGCACATAACCTCAGGCAAAGTCGTCCTTTCCGACCCACTCCCGAACAGTCGCCTCGACGCGAAGACCGCCGGAGCTACCGACCTCCGCGCTCTCGGCGCCCTGATCTACGAACTCGTCCTCCGCCGGCGTTTCCGGCTCATGGGCGGGTGGCCCCTTCCCGCCACCGAGGCGTGGTCTCGCCTGGGTAGAAACGGGGAGACATGGCGGGCATTATGCGAGCGACTCCTCGACCCTGATCCTGCTCGTTCTCGATGTTCCCTCGATAGCGTTGTCGAGGTGTTAAAGAAGCTGGATAGGCCACGCAAGATGCGGAAATATGCCCTCGTAGGCCTCGCGGCGGCGGCTGTTGTCGCAGTGCCATTCTTCTTCTATTTGAGACATCTTCAGTTCCCAAAAATCCGCGTCTCAGGCGACCGGGTCATCGTGGCGGAGGCCGGGACTCCCTTCAAATACCCAGAGTACACCGCTACGGACAGGCAGGACGGTGACCTCACCAAAAAGGTGAAGGTGGCTGGCGTGGTGGATGTCACCAGGCTGGGCGAATACGCGCTCTCTCACACTGTGACCGACTCGGACGGCCACAAAAGGACAGTGACGAGAACGGTGAAAGTTGTGGACCGCAAGCCTCCCTACGCCACCGGCTTTTCGCCAGGCGATTCCGAGAACGTTCCGGTCGGCGAGAGCATCGCCGTACACATCAAGGACGACGGCGTTGGCGTGGACAAGGGGACCATTGCGATGGCGGTGAACGGCTCCAGCGTCGAAAGGGACCGTCTATTCATTACAGGGACGGAAAACGACTGTACCGTTACCTACGACCACCCAGGGGACTTCGCGGAGTATGAGACAGTGACCGTGACTATGGCGGCCGCCGACCGTCAGGGCAAGAGAATGAAGAGCAAGGAGTACACCTTCAGGACAGAGGACAAGACCCTGCCCGCGATCGTTGCCGATAAGCCTGCCCCGGACGAGAAGGACGTTCGGATTGACACGGGCGTTGCCGCAAGCGTCAAGGATGATGGGGCAGGAGTGCAGAAGGATTCAATCGTCCTGAGCGTAAAGGAGGAAGGGCAGAAAGTTGAGGGAAAAGCCGAGCTCGCGCCCGAACCGGGGGGATATGGAATCCGCTGGTCTCCTTCAAGGCCCTTCGGGGAAGACCGCAAGGTGACGGTGACGGTGAGCGCGACCGATCTCGCTCACCCCGCCAAACTGGCGACGCAGGAATACAGCTTCACGACCGAATCGGGCCCACCTTATGCGGTTGGACAGAAGCCGAGTGCAGATGAGCGAGAGGTTCGCACCAGCACGGACATCCTTTTGCACGTCAAAGACGATGGGGCGGGGGTGGAGCCGAGTTCCATCGCAGTGACGGTTGACGGAAAGCAGGTGAAGCCGAACATCGAAGGGAATCCGAAAGACTATGAGGTTAAGTATCATCCTCAAGAAGAGCTTCCGGAGTTCAAACTTGTGACGGTGAGCGTGGCGGCCAAGGACCTCGATGGCCGGGCGATGAAGCCGGTCGAGTACAGCTTCACGACGATAGATGAGACTGCCCCCATAGTGTACGACCAGGCGCCGGCTGAGGGAGCGAACGTTGACGATGGTGCGAAGGTTTCGTTCCGCATCAAAGACGGTGGGGCTGGAGTGGACAAGGGGGCGATTCAGATTACGGTTGACGGAGCGATTGTGAAGCTGGAGATTGCGGAGACAACGCCAGGAAACACAAGGGATTTCGCCGTGGACTTCGCTCTGCCACAAGACCTTGCCGAGGACCGGACTGTCAAGGCGGCCGTGGATGCCGGAGATCTCTATGATCCCCCAAATAGGATGAAGACGGTCACCCGCAATTTCAGCACGCACCGGCCGCCGTCGGTGTATGGACAGTCGCCACAGGATGGTGCTCACAATGTGCCTGTGGACGCCGACATCAAGGTACATGTCAAGGACGCAGGCTCCGGCGTGAAGAAGGACTCCGTCAACATGACCGTGAATGGCTGGCCCGTGCAGAAGAATCTCCTGAAGATCAGCGGGACGCTGCAGGACTATGAGGTCTCCTACAATCCACCGACCGATTTTAGCTACAACGCGACGGTGAACGTGACAGTGGAAGCGGAGGACCTCAGCGGCAACGGGATGGAACGCGTGGCTTACAGTTTCGCAACTGGGCGCGGGGACATTCCGAAGTTCACTCTTCAGCCGGAGTCCGTGAGGGTAAAAGCCGGAGTGGCGGTGACCTTCCGTGTAGGAGCAGCCAGCCCGACAAATATGCAGTACCAATGGAAGAAAGACGCGAAGAAGATAGAAGGCGCCACATCATCCAGCTACGCGATCCCTGCCGCCGGACGGAGTGATGTCGGCAGCTATGTGTGCGAGGTGACCAACCTGGCGGGACCAGTGACGTCGAATCCGGCGACCCTGACGATAGACGAGCCGCCGAAAATCACTCTATCAAGCGACAAACCGGTGACGTGGGAGATGGGGACTCCGTTTCCGGACGGTGAACTTGGGTATAAGGCTGCTGACAAGGAGGACGGAGACCTTACGGCGAAGGTGGAGGTTGAGAACCGGGTGGATCGCACAAAGCCGGGGAAATACGCCATCCAGTGCCGGCTCAAGGATTCCGCAGGGAACGAGGCGCAGGCCGTTAAGACTGTCGAAGTTGTGGACACCAGACCTCCTTACATGGGAGAGGTT
>JAUYEE010000138.1 GCA_030691545.1 bacterium
CCGGTGGGCAAGCTCCTGACCAAGATCGAGTACATGGTTCACGTGTCGCCCGTGGGCAAGCCTGTGGCTGTTCCTGTGATCGTGCCGCAACATGCCAGTTGTGGGCAAACCGTGTCGTTTGACGGGACGGGTTCGTACCACGACAATCCGGCTCGCTCCATCGTAAAGTACGAGTGGGACTTCGACGGCGACGGGACATACGATGCTACCGGCGCGGTGGTCAGCCACGCTTATCCAGTGTTCGGGACTTATCACGGTTCGCTTCGTGTGACGGACGATGACACCCCGCCGGTGTTCGCCGATTCGTTCTTCGACGTCTTCGTTGATGTAGGGAACAGTCCTCCGCACGCGGATGCGAACGGGCCGTATGCCATTGACGAGGGCATGAACCTCGCGCTGGACGGCTCCGGTTCCTATGACCCCGACACGAATTGCGGTGATGCGATTGTGAGCTACCGCTGGGAGCTCGACGGAGACGGTGACTTCGACGACGCGATCGGCGAGACGCCCACGGTCCCCTGGGTGGTTCTCGATGGATATAATCTCAAGCGGTATCCCGACACCAACGACATCTCCTTGAGGGTACAGGACAAGCTCGGCGCCACGCACATCGCCACCACAACCCTGACTATCTATGACAACCGCCCGTTCGCCGTTTTCACGGCGGCGCCCAATCCGGCGCCGGTTGGTGACCCGGTGACCTTCGACGCATCGGGTTCGTACCACGGTCGTCCGGATCGCAGTATCGTGAGCTACGAATGGGACTTTGACGGCGACTCGTTCATTGACGCGACGAAGAAAATAGTTGGGCATGCTTATCTCGCAGAAGGAACATACAATGTCACGCTGAGAGTGACCGACGACAACTCCCCCGCAAAGACGGCCTCGAGTTCGCAGATTGTCAGAGTGCTGCCAGTGGTTCCGCCGGAGGAGATTGCCGTTGGACTCGGCACGGCCGGCCGCGGCTGGTTCGAGATGGTGGACGGCAAGAATTACATCCTGACGCATTACATGTGGAAGCTCGTCCCCGGGTGGCGTGGGGAGACCCGGCCCGCTATGGGCGACCTCGACGGTGATGGTAAGGAAGAGGTCGTCGTCGGTCTCGGGGGCGGGGGCGGAGGCGGAGGTGGACGCCTTGCCGTGTTTGATGACCGGAGCACGGGCTACGCGTTCCTCCGGTGGATTGTCATTCCATGGCCAGCGTACAACATGCGCAACGGCGAGACCTGGCCCGCTGTAGGAGATATTGATGGAGACGGGAAGGACGAGATCGTGGTCGGCCTCGGCGCCGGAGGCGGTGGCTGGTTCCACGCCTTCAACGACGCGGGCGCCGGGTACGGGAGCATGGGCTGGACGCAGGTGCCGTGGCCGTGGTACGACGCGTGGAACGGCGAGACGCGACCCGCCGTCGGCGACCTCGATGGCGACCGGAAGGAGGAAGTGGTGATCGGCCTGGGCCGCTTCCCGGCAGCCGGAGGGTGGCTCTGCCTCCACGATGATGCGTCATTCGGCTTCCCACTTCCGTTCCGAAGCTGGCGACACGTTCCCTATCCTGCTTACAATGCAGCAAACGGCGAGACGTGGCCGGTCACGGGCGACATTGACGGCGATGCTCGGGAGGAAATCGTCGTCGGTCTCGGCACCTATCCCCCCAATGGGGGCTGGATGGCGTTCTTCGATGACCCGGTCGTTGGAGGATTCATGGGATGGCGCAGACTCCCCTGGCCGGCGTACAACCTGCTCAACGGGGAGACGCATCCCGCGACGGCGAATCTGGACGGCGACGCGCGAGCGGAGCTTGTTGTCGGTCTCGATAACGGCGGACGCGGATACATGTGGATTGCGGATGACTGGGCAACGGGCATCGCTCCTCGCGGCTGGTACTGGATTCCGTGGGGCCCCTATGCTTTGGCACAGGGATCGTCCTATCCACGCGCGAAGGCTCTCTTGGCGGAGTCACCTGAGGGCGCCGAATCTTCTCTCCAGGGAGAGGATGCCCCGCCAGAACCGCATCCGACACTGGTGGGCAGCATCAGCGGGAACGTCTCTTCCGGCGGCGGCGCGCTGGTGGGGGAGTGGGTGACAGCCTACTCGGACGCCTGGACGCCGCTGCTCTCCACCATGACGGATGGTTCCGGAGACTACCTGCTCGAAGGGCTTGAGCCGGGCACGTACTTTGTCGAAGCCTCGGTGGAAGGATACCAGGCTCCGGAGTATTACGACGACGTTCCGGGCATCCCGAGCGCCCGCGGGTCCGCAACACCCGTGAGTGTCTATGCTGCGCTTGAGACTTCCGGCATTGACTTCGTTCTTTCAGCCGGAGGGACGATCTCAGGACTCGTTACCAATAGCGGTATGCCGCCCCTTTTGCCCATCGAGGGAGCGACAGTGACCGCCTACGTGGAGGGCGGGTCCTGGGTGCAGGTAGCCCAGACCGAGACCGGGGCGGATGGAAGGTACATGCTGCAACGTCTCCCCGCCGGAACATACTTCCTGGAAGTCACCCCGCCGACTTCGAGCTACATGAGCGAGTATTACGATGACGTGCCGGCTACCCCGGCGAATCAGGCGAAAGCCACGCCGGTCCCCGTCGCAGCCGGCCAGACCGTCTTAGGAAAGGACTTCGCTCTCGGTCCGGGCGGGAGCATTGTCGGGAGAGTCACCGAGGACCCATCCGACACGCCAATCGAGGGAGCTACAGTTGTCCTCTATGTGCAAGGCGATGAAGGCTGGGAAAGCGTTGACGCAACCTTCACCGGAGGCATTGGAGAGTACGGATTCGGCGGATTGCCGCCGGGCACGTACTATCTGGAGGCCAGTTATCCGCAGGGCGGGTACGCCGGAGAGTACTATGACAATGTGGGCGCCCTGTTGATGAATCGTCCTCTGGCCACGGCGATAGTGCTGAGCGAAGGCGAGGTAGAGTCCAACAAAAACTTTGCCCTCGCCGAGGGCGGCAGCATTTCCGGGATAGTCCGCCCGACGATTGGCGTAGGCATCGGAATCGAAGGCGTCGCCATCACGGTCTATGAGCAGAATTGGGGCGCCGTCGCGGGCGAAACCACGACAGACGCCGACGGTAAGTACTCTGTCGGCAACTTGCCCGCCGGAAGATACTATGTCTCCGCGGATGGACACTGGGTTGGCTACTCCGCAGAGTACTACAACAATCAGCCGATGACGGAGGAAGGAAAGGCGCATGCCACGCTGGTTACGGTATCGCCGGGGTCTGTCGGCGCCAGCATTGACTTTGACCTGGCCCCGCTGACATCCATTTCCGGGACGGTCACGGATGACAGTGTCCCGGCGAATCCTCTGCCGGACGCCCTCGTCGAGGTCATTGATGCGCACACCCTCGAGACGGTGGCTTCCAGCAGAGCCGCCGGGGGTGGCATTTACGAGGTCCTCGTGGAGCCGGGCGATTACTACGTCAGCGCTGTCGCGGCGGGCCACGCAAGGGAGTACTTCGAGGAGAAGAGCGACATAGCCGAGGCTCAAATTCTCTCGCCCGCAGCCGGTGCTCCCCTGACTGACGTGGACTTCACCCTGACGCCGGTCGGCATCATCCGGGCGGTTTCGGATGTTCAGTCCGCGCCGTTTACCCTCGGTCTTGTCCTCGGCCCAGCCCCCATCCAGGAGAACACCGGGCCCGACCGTGTCTGGGAAAGCGGCGAGCTCATGGCGGCAATCTGGAGGATCGTCTGGGGCGCCGTTCCCGGATACACCGCCCCACTCCCGGAGACGGAGACCCTTGACCCCGGCGAAATCCTGACCTTCTTCGGCCACTACACGCTGGAAGAAGGCTTCGGGGTCAACAAGGTCAGCAAGACCGTCGCTGGCGACCCGGAGAAGATCAGGATCGAGTGGTATTCGGAAGTCGGCAAGTGGTATCAGGTCCAGGGAACTGACGACCTTGTGACGGGCTCCTGGCAGAACATCGGTTCCCCAATGCCCGGCAGCGGCGCCCTGATGTCTTACGAAGAACTAATCGGCGCCAACCAGAAGAAGTTCCTCCGCGTCCAGGCGCTGTAGAAAAGCATGAACCACTAAGGCACTAAGGCACGAAGGCGCAGAGGTTACCCCGCGCTTTGTGCCTTTGTGTCTTTGTGGTGACTCCGATTCACTTTTCGCCCGGAGACGCGCACAGAAGCGTGGAAAAGTATCAACCACCAAGGCACGAAGTCACGAAGGCGCATAGCTGCTGCGGTGCTTTGTGCCTTTGTGTCTTCGTGCTGATCGCAATCCACCTTTGGCCGGCGCACGCTTACACCGTCCTCTACGAAAGGCAGAGCCGCTACCATTACATCCGGGTCATCGAGTCCGGGAACGTTCGCACCATGACCTTCCGCCGCAAGGGCTTCGACCGGAATCAGTCCAGCATGGACATGTCCGATCCGCTTCGCCCATGCCTGCCCTATTATCCGTTGATGTTTTCGGGGTATCTTTTTGTCCCCGAGCCCCGACGAATCCTTGTCGTGGGACTTGGGGCGGGGGTTCTGTCTCGCTGGTCGGCTCACTATTTTCCCGAGGCGACCGTGGAGAGCATTGAGCTTGATCCGGATGTCGTTGATGTCGCGAAGAAGTTTTTCGGATTCGAGGAAACAGAAAGGCAACGCGTGTTCACTCGGGACGCTCGAGTTCAGATCAAGGTTTTCCAAGCTCAACCAGAGAAATACGACATCATCATGCTCGACGCATTTCGCGGCGGATACGTCCCGTTTCACCTGACGACGAAGGAGTTCTTCGAGGAGTGCCGGAACATTCTTTCCCCGGAGGGCGCCTTTGTCGTCAACCTCAAGCCCGGCTGGGTCATCTACCAGTATCAGAGGAGGACGCTTGCGAGCGTTTTCCCTGAACAATACCCTTTTGGCGGGGCTTCCGGTGATGAGGTCGTCGTGGCTCTTCCACCTGTAGCGCAGGCGTCTCGCCTGCACCGCGCGAAGGAAGACCTCCTTGCCGCCGCGAGGCGCCTTCAGGAAGAGCGAAAGTTTTCCTTTGACCTCGCAGAAGTCGTGTTTCAGTTCAACAGCGGCCCCGGTTTCCCCGCGAAAGGCCTTGTTTTCACGGACGGACATGTTCCCGCAAACATCCTCCGGCAGCAGATGGAGAATCCGCTCGGCGAGTATCGGCCCCCTCAGCCGCCCCTCGCGCGCCTCGCCGCGTGGCTGAGGGCATACAGGTTACCCGTTATTCTCTCCGCCCTTGTGCTGATTGCTCTGGCAGGCGTCTCGTGGAGGAGGCGCCGTTCCAGTTCTTGCGGCGGCAGCCGAGGATAAAGCATGGCAGGCAGGATGCCTGCGCCACAGGGGTCAGCAGAGGCCCAAAGGGATCCAATCAGAAAAGAGAGTTCGGGCATGGGGCCCCTAATACGCCAGAAAGGTCCCTTGGGGTAGATTCGAGACTTAACTCTGGGGCTACCCCACGCCCGCAGGGAGGGTACCTGGTCACTGTGGCTGCGCCGAGGCCGTAGAGCGAGATCCTCGTCGGTCCTCAGCGTCCTCTGCGTTCTCTGCGGTGAAATCCTCGCAGGAAATGCCCAGTTGAGAAGCGCCGTTCCAGGTCTTCCAGGGGCAGCTCTGATAGGGAATGGACCTTCACGTCCGCTCCCGCCAGGTCCGTTTCCAACGTGATCGAGTTGGGGACGGCGACGCAGAAAATCCCCGCCGCTTTCGCCGATTGGACTCCTTTGGGCGAATCCTCGAAGGCGATGCAGCTTTCCGCGGGAAGTTGCAGCAACGCGAGAACTTTCAGGTACAACTCCGGGTCCGGCTTAATCCTTTCCACATCCGACCCCGTCACGATGGCGTCAAACTGGCCATCAATTCCCCATCTGGGAAGGTTTTGCTCGATCCATCTCCTCGGGGAGCTGGAGCAAATCGCTATCTTCAACCCGCGTCTCTTCCCCTCCTCCAGATATTCCTTGATGCCGGGCCGAAGCGTTTCGCCCTCCATGCGATCCCAGAAAACCTCGTTTTTCCGTTTCCTTACTGCTTCGAGATCAACCGGCGCTATTGCCCTTTGCTTCAAATACTCCAGCGGGTCGAATGCCTCACTCGGCAACCCGATGTTTTCGTGCCACACCGAGAGAGGCAACTCCACCCCGTGCGATTCGATGACCTCTTTCCAGGCGTAGTACCGCGCCGTTTCCGTGTCAACAATGAGTCCGTCAAAATCAAAAATCAATCCTCGTAATAACCGGCTCAACCGTTCTCCTTCTCGTTGGTTCCTCGGAAGGTGGACGCCTCGTCCCGGCGTCCCATGACGGCAGGCAGGATGCCTGCGCCGCAAGGGTCACACAGGTGTTTTTGGACCCTCATCCGCGTTCATCTGCGTTTCCATTTTCCCCGAGGACCCGGGTAGCCGCAGTCGCCTGAAGTCGAGCAGGAACCCGCCCTTCAGATAAGCGACGCCCGTGTCTCCTCTCTCCAGTTGGCCGTACAGTTTTCCCGGAACGAGGTGTTCTTTTCGGTTGCCGTTTTCTGTCTGAAGATTGACGTAGTAAGTTGTGCTTCCCGACCCTTCGCTGTCGGTGTCGTAGTGTTGCCGTTTCCCGACAACGACAGCGGGCAGCCGTTCGAGGGGACCTCTCGTCAGCTTTGCCAGGCCTGAGACTCCTTGCATAACTACGCCCACTCCCACGATCACAAAAATCACCGGGAAAACCTTGAACAGAAGTGGCGCCCCCATGAGACTTGCGATGAAGATAAAGAAAACAGCAAACAGCGTAAAGACCAGGCCGAAGACTGTTGTGAAGATTTGTCCTGAACGCGCTGGGATAGAGGAGGGGGTGTGGTTCAACAGGTCCCGCAATTCCCTGCTTTCCTTGGGGATACGGAACTCAAACTCAGGCGGTCCTGCGATTCCACCTTCTCCATCAACACGCGCTCCGCAGCGGGGACACTCCTTTTCCCCGCTGATTAAACGCGCTCCGCAAGAATGACATTCCATGGGACTGCTCCTCGACTATGGAAAACAACCAAAACGGGATTGCTCAGCGCCCGGGTCGCCGGCCTGGAGTCGAGATTATCCGCAGTCACGACAGGAAATCAACCAAAAACGCCCCTTGAAGCACTTCTCAGACGAGCGTATCATCTCACCCAAAAGTCCGGCGGATGACTCGGCTGAACCCCATCGTCGTGGCGTCCTGTCCGGCGGAAAGAATCAAGGAAACGCTCTTCCAGTTTTTGAGAGAATTGCGAATGAAATATCCGACGACAGTCATCATGCTTCTCTGTGTTTTACTGGCAGTGACGGACGGTAACGGCACGACGCGGATTGTCGGGCCGGGCCAAGAGTATTCAACGATCCAGGCGGCGATAAACGACTCGGCTCCGGGCGATGTTGTGCAGGTTCTCCCCGGAGAATACGTCGAGAACGTCGTTCTAAAGGAAGGGGTGGATGTCATCGGCTCGGGGTCGGAGACCTGCGTCATCCGGAGCCTCAGTGAATCATTTCTCTCCACGACCGTCGAGGCGAGGGGCGGCCTTACCATCAGCGGGCTCACGATTGCCGGAGGTTACACGGGAATCCAATGCACAGGCGTTTCGCCAATGGTCTCCGATTGCGTCATCTGCCAAAATGCCAGCTACGGGATTCTCATGGAAGGGTCCTCCCCGGTGATAAGCCGCAGCGTCATAGCCCGGAATGCGCTCTATGGCATTCGCTGCCTCGACTCGTCCGCACCAACAATCTCCAATTGCACGGTTTCCGCAAACGGCTACGGCGTGTCCTCGGACAATTCGTCGCCGGTTCTGTCGAACTGCATTCTCTGGGAGAACGGCGATGACCTGGACGGAGTCACCGACGAAGCTGCCATCATGTATTCTGACATTGAGGACGGCGACTTTTCCGGTGAAAA
>JAUYEE010000166.1 GCA_030691545.1 bacterium
CCCAGCGTATCCCGGTTCTCCCCTCTACCAATCCCGCTCCCCCGGAACTCACCCCACTGTCCCCTCAACACCCCTCAATCTCACTCGTCGCCATTGTTCCCCTCCCCGCCACTCGCACGCTTGCTCGATTCCGCACGACTGAAGCGAGCTCTTCATCGTTGACAACAGCGATGAATTCTGGAAGGTCCTTCAGTACCTTTCCGGCTGGTGCGGCCTTTCTCAGGCGATTGACATCGCCTCCGGCTATTTTGAAATCGGGTCTCTGCTTGCACTCGACGGTGAGTGGCAGAAGGTTGACAGAATCCGTATTCTGATGGGGGACGAAGGCTCGCGCCGGACAAAGAAAGCCTTTGTCGAGGGACTCGAGCAGGTCAAACGGCGGCTTGACGACAGCCTTGAAAGTGAGAAAGACAAGAACGATTTCCTCGCAGGGGTTCCCACTATTGTCGAAGCCCTCCGCTCCGGCAAAATCCAGTGCCGCGTTTACCGCAAGGACAAATTCCACGCCAAGACGTATATCACCCACGCCCGCCAAGAAGTAATTGGCTCGTTCGCCCTGGTTGGCTCCTCGAATTTTACCTATCCCGGTTTGACCCAGAATGTCGAGTTGAATGTGCAGATCGCAGGCCGCCAAGTTAATGCCCTCCAGGAATGGTACGAAGAGCACTGGAACAACGCTGAGGACGTTACCCCTGATATCCTGCAGACCATTGAGCGGCACATTCGCGAATACTCCCCATTTGAAGTTTACGCCAAGTCTCTCCAGGAGTTCTTCCGCGGCCACGAGATGACGGCGAGCGAGTGGGAAACCGCCGAGTCGAAGATGTACCCGGTTCTTGATGAATATCAGAAGGAAGGCTATAGCGCCCTTCTGAAAATCGCATCCAGGTATGGCGGGGCCTTCCTGTGCGATGGCGTAGGTCTGGGCAAGACTTACGTCGGGTTGATGCTCATTGAGCGTCTGGTGATGTATGAGCGAAAGCGAGTGGCTTTGTTCGTGCCGAAAGCTGCCCGGGATGACGTGTGGGAACGCGACTTGCGGCGATACCTGCGCTACCTATCGGGTGATTTCAGCAACCTGGCCGTTTTTAATCACACGGACCTGCTCCGGAGCAGCCGGGATTTTCAGTACAGACTCGAACGTGTAAAAGAGATGGCTGATGTTATCGTGATCGACGAAGCCCACCACTTTCGCAACTTGGGCCTCGGAGGAGAGGACGGCGAATTCAAATCGCGTTATTGGCGCATGTACGATATCTGCGAAGGAAAGACGCTCTATCTGTTAACCGCAACTCCGGTTAACAACCGCCTAACTGACCTTCAGCACATGATCGAGTTGTTCAGCAGGCGACTGCCAGAGCATTTCAAGGCCGCACCCCTCGGCATCCACTCGCTACCCGGCCACTTTCGCAAATTGGAGAAGGCGTTGGAGAAGATACTCGAGGAGAAGGAGCAGCAGGGAGACGGTGCGATCTTTCAGACCAATCAGGCCGAAGCCGAACAGGTGTTGTGGAGTGATGAACTGTTTCGGGCAATCGTTGTTCAGCGCAGCCGAGGTTATGTAAAGGAGAGCCAGGAGCAGCACGGTGGTTCTGAGGCCATTTTTCCCAAGCGGGAGGATCCCCGTGTAGCCAGATACCAACTACGCAAGACGTACGGTCGGCTATTGGATATGGTGGAAAAGGCGTTCGAGAGGGAGAAGCCTTTATTCGCTCTGGCCGTGTACTATCCGCTGGCATACTACGTCGGGCCCGACATAGAGAAACAGGAAAGAGCGTTCAGGGAAAACCGCCAGAAACAGGTGGTCGGACTGATCCGCACCCAGTTCCTCAAGCGCCTTGAAAGCTCCGCGAGAGCCTTCGACTTCTCTTGTGGCACGCTGTTGGTCAAACTGCTCGCCTGGGTCACCAAACATAGCAAAACGGAGTCCGACAAACGCCGCCTCGATCGCTGGAAGCGCCAACATGCAGAAATGATTGCTTATGTCCAGAAGGACCAACGGGAGCTCCTCGGCGGAGAGCGTGACGAGGAACAGGACGACGACATGATTGACGAGGAAATGCTTGAGAGCATTGAGGAACTCTCGCCCGACGAATACAAAGTCGATGAAATCCTCAACGAAACCTATCTCGACATGGACCAGATCGTTGACTTCCTGAAGGAGTTGAAGCGATTCAAGCCTGCCAACGACGACAAACTCAAGGCCCTCATCAAACTCCTGAAGCAGGATAAAGACCTTAAGGGACAGAAAGTCCTCGTGTTCTCGGAATTCATGGCCACCGCACGCTATCTTAAAAAGCAATTGGAGGCATCAGGGCTAAGCGGCGTTGACCAAGTGGATAGCGCCAGCGGACGGAACCGTTCGGAGATCATCCGAGCCTTCTCGCCTTACTACAACCAGTCGCCGCAAATGAGCCTCTTCAACGGCATAGATGAGCAAACCCGCATTCTCATCTCCACAGACGTGCTTTCGGAAGGCCTTAACCTTCAGGACGCTCAGCGCCTCATCAATTACGATCTCCACTGGAATCCTGTCCGGCTCATGCAGCGGATTGGACGCGTGGACCGTCGCGTGGACCCCAAAATCGAAGAGCGAATCTTTGCCGACCATCCTGAGCTCAAGGAGAGCCGCGGCACAGTTATCTACTGGAATTTCCTGCCCCCCGATGAACTCGACCGACTGCTCCGTCTCTACCGAAAGGTGTCACACAAGACGCTTCGCATTTCCAAGGTCTTCGGGATCGAGGGGAAGAAGCTGCTTCGCCCTGACGATGACTACGATGCCCTTAGGGATTTCAATCACGACTACGAGGGAACGAAGACTGCCATCGAGTCCATGCATCTGGAGTATCAGAGGCTACTCAGAGAGAACCCCGATTTAGAGGAAAGGTTATCGGGCCTTCCGCTCCGTGTTTTCAGTGGCAAGGAGCACCCCCAGCACGGCAGCCAGGCTGTCTTCTTCTGCTACGCCCTGCCCGCCCTACCCGTCGCCGACACTGAAGTTGAGAACCAAGAACCCGAGCGCTGGACAGAGGAGGCAGGCTTCACGAAGTGGTACCTGTACAACCTGGCTGACGGAGGCATCCTCGACGAACCGAGCGATATCATCGAGTTCATCCGAAGCACACCCGAGACCCCCCGACAGCGAGCCATCGAAGACAAAACGCTTTCGGAAATTCGCTCTCAAATCGAGAAGCATGTCAAAAACACATATCTGAAGAAGGTCCAGGCCCCCATCGGTGTGAAACCGATCCTGAAAGCATGGATGGAACTCTCGTGACGCCCACAGCGCAGAAATTACAGAAGGCGATACCGATTGTCAAAGACCAAGCGTCCTTTGTGCAAGAACTCCTTGTCGGTGCCCTTGGCTGGCCAATCGAAGGCGGTATCGAGGACCTTGAAGATATTTCCTACCTCTGGACCTCTGACGAGTTGCAAGTCGAGGGGCTCGATGAACGCATCCGCGACGGCCGCGTCTGGCAGGTGCAGCCGTTACTTGCCAATCAGCCGTGGGGAGTCTTCGTGTTGCAGTTCGCAAATCCGGACGTGTTCGTGAAGGGACGGGGGATGACAGGACTTCTGCGAAAGGTGCTTCGAAACTTGGTTCCTCGCCGGCAGCGTTCCTCCGATCTCCCAGCGTGGAATCGTGACGACCTGCTCTTCATCTGCACGCACGCATGGCAGTATTACTCATTCGTTCATTTTTCGCAGCCGGGTGACAGAGGGTGCCTTGCCCGCTTGACGTCTTTTGGCTGGACCCCTGAGAGCTCCAATCGGACACTCCTTGAGCATAACCTTCCCTATCTCGAGTGGCCGGAGGACCCGAATAACCCAGATGCCTGGCGGAAGCAATGGCTCCACGCGTTTGATAAAGAGAAACTCACGGAGCGCTACTTCAAAGCCCTCAAAGACATTTATGAGAAATCAATCGTCCCCGACCTGAAGAAGGTTCTCCGGGATGAGGAAGACGCAAAACGTGCGGGGCTCCTTCTCTTGAACAGGTTGCTATTCCTTTGCTTTATTCAGAAAAAAGGGTGGCTTGCGAAAAGTGCGGGCTACCTTTTCGCAGCGTTCGAAGAGCACCGGGAAAACCCGGATGACATGACCTACTACATGGATTTTCTCTCGCGGCTCTTTCAGGCACTGTCACCCCCGGTTCAGGACCGTGAAGACTCGTGCTTCCCGGATATTCCTTTCCTAAACGGCGGCCTGTTCGACCCGAACACGGGTATTGCCGACGCCGACTTGAGAATCACCAATAAAACGTTCGCCCGCATTTTCGATGAGTTGCTTGAGCGTTACAACTTCACTGTCACCGAGGACACGCCGCTTGACATCGAGGTGGCGGTGGACCCGGAAATGCTTGGCAAGATCTTCGAGGAGCTAATCACCGAACGGAACGATACGGGGGCTTACTACACCCCGCGGCCGATCGTGGCCTTCATGTGCCGCGAGGCACTCAAGGGGTGTCTCGGAGGCCACGCCGAACTTGTCGACGAACATACCGCGGAAGACATTACTCTTGCGGAAGCAAGGGAGCTTCTGGTTAAGCTTGAGGCGGTTAAAGTAGTTGACCCCGCCTGTGGGAGTGGTGCCTATCTGGTCGCCATGCTCCATGAGCTCCACGAGCTAATCCGGCTACTGGACACACGAGCCGGAAAGCTGACCGCACGGGATGAGTATGAGCGTAAGCTTCAAATCATCCACAATAACATATACGGTGTGGACATTGACCCCGTCGCGGTTCATATTGCGCGTCTCCGGCTGTGGCTGTCCCTTGCGGTTGACTACGAGGGTGCCGAGCCTGAGCCGTTGCCCAACCTGGACTTTAAGATTGAAGAGGGTGATAGCCTAACAACTCCTGACCCGAGCATCGTGGTTGCTCCCCACACGCAAGTCGTGTTTCGCGACCGGTTGGTTAGCCAGTTCGACGAACTTAAGGCCGCCTATCAGCAGACGAGCCTTTCTACGGACAAAGAGAGGTTGCGTGAGAAGATTGGGGCTGTGCGCCGGCAGATTGTTGAGTGGATGCATCCTGGTCAGGAGGTTACGGGCTTCGATTGGCGAGTGGAATTCGCTGAGGTTTTCACCCGGAAGGATGCACCGGGTTTCGATGTGGTCCTCGCCAATCCTCCTTACGGTGCGAGCGTCCGGGATGATGTACGCAACCAGTACTTCAACCGCCGAACCGAAGGCGCGCAGTCCAAAGACACCTACGGCCTGTTCATCGCCCGTGCGCTCCAACTCCTTCGTCCTGGAGGCCAATTCTCCTTCATCATCTCGGACACGTGGCGCACGATCCGAACCCACCTACCGCTCCGCAAGCGTCTCCTGGAGCAAAGTACCGTCGCACATCTGCTTGACCTTCCCCCTTGGGTGTTCAAGTCCACTGTAAACACCTGCATCCTCACGGTGGCAAAGGGCAGCCCCCCGGAGGGGCACGAGCTCATTGCCGGGGACCTGCACAACCTCGAGCGAGGCGATTGGGTCCGGCTCGAGCAAAACCTCGCCGCTGTAGCCGCTCACGGACCAGACGTGCAAACGACGACATACGCTCGATACACCTATCGGCAATGCCTGATTGCCACTTACGAAAACTGTTCATTCTTCATCGGGTCGCCCAAATTGTATCGTCTGATGAGCGATGACGGCCTTGTGCGACTGGGCTGCGTGGCGGATGTAAAAGTGGGACTTCAGACAGGGGACAATGACTACTACATCCGTAAGCGCCCGGCAGCGCGCGGGAACTACCAAATTCTCGATGAGAGCAAGCTGCTTACGGAACGGGAAATCGCCAATCTGACGGGGGACGAGAAACGCAATGGAGTCGATCCTCGCCGTTACGCCGGACGGCATTTCATCCCCTACGATAAGGGTGGGGAAAGTGACGCCGAGGGCGGCTGGTTACCCAATTATTGCGTTCCAACTCAGTACTTCATTGACTGGTCAAAACAGGCAGTCAGGCGCTTGCGCACTGCTACGATCGCGGAGGTCAAGCGCCGCAGGGGTGAGGCCGACAAGGTCATCGATGATGACGATGCCAAGCAAGCGGCCGTCATCCGCAACTCGCAATACTACTTCCGTCCGGGCTTGACGTTCTCAGATACCGGGATGTACTCCCCCACGTTTCGTCTTAGCGCGGGCTGCGTCTTCGACCAGAAGGGGTCCATCATCATTCCACAGGACCCAGACACGCGTGATGTCATCCTCGGACTCCTTTGCTCGACCTGGGCGCGCTACGTGTACAAGGTATTCGTTAACCATACCGTGAGTTCGCACGTTGATAGCATAAAAGAATTTCCATCTATCCAAAACCTCTTGGATCTCACGCATCTATCGCAGCTGGTACAACAGGTCGTCGCCGAGCAAAAGGCAGACCGCCTATATCCTTACTACCTATACGAGCAAAAGGAGATTGACGCGGAGGTATACGAGCTTTATGGGCTTACAGAGGAAAACACCCGCGAGGTGGACCTCTGGTACTCCCGGCGTTATCCGAGACTTGCGGAGGCATCGGGCGTTTTGAACCAGGTGAAGGAGAAGTACGCCGATCACCTGGCTCGCTGCGAAAGGATAATCTCAAAGCCGCCCGGCTACTGGAAGTCGCATCCTATACTCGAACTGATCGCCCAGGGCGAAGGAGCGAAGCTCGAGTTCAAAGAGACCCTTGAGGCCGATGCTAAGACCGGGGAAAAGAGCCTCGGGGTACTGGTGTCTTCTTTGAAAACAGTTGCCGGCTTTTTGAACAGCGAAGGCGGCATTCTTCTCGTCGGCGTATCCGACTCTGGAGAAATCAAGGGGCTTGAGAGAGATTACCGCCTCTGTCAAAGGCATAACGCGGACGGGCTCGAACAGAAGCTTCGCAGCCTGCTTCAATCGCGCTTTGATCCTGCGCCCCTGGGAAAGGTCACCGTCGAATTCGAAATCTTGCCCGAGGGACACGTGTGCCGTGTGGCCGTGGCGCCGAGTTCCGAGATAGTCCACCTCGACGGCAAGGATCTCTTCGTTCGCGATGGAAACACGACCCGCAAGCTCGAGGGCCGCGCCCTGACCGATTGGGTCGAGCACCGAAGCAAATCGTGACCGACCCTACTCGTGGGACTCACCCGCCCTGGAGCATTTCACGAGCATTTCGGAGGAACTCCGGGAAGGCTAATTGGCGGAAAGTCCATCCTCACATAGTGCCGGCTTGTTGCCTCCGAGACGGGCACGAATCGGGTGCGGCTACGGAAGAGGGGTACGCATGAATCCCTTCATCGCGAAGCCATTTGCTCTGCCGACGTTCTCATCCCTCGTCTGGCGCGGCTCGCCGGGAACATTCGCCGCCGCGCGAACCATGTACTTGCCATTGAAACCGAGCGCGGCCCGCTCCGCAAGCTCCACAAGGCCTTTCAGGAAGCCCTCATCCACGACCTCACCGAAGACGACTTCGCCGATATGTACGCTCAGACAATCACGTATGGACTCTTTTCGGCTGCCGTATCTCGCACCGCGCCCGACCTGGGAACCGCTGTCATGCCCGAGAACCTCGCGGACATGGTCCCGATAACTAATCCTTTCCTTAAGGAAATGCTTGCCACTTTCCTCACGGCGGGCGGCCGCAAAGCGAAAATGGACTTTGATGAGCTTGGCATCCAGGAGGTTGTCAACCTCCTCAACAGCCCTGATACCCACATGGACGCCATACTGTGGGACTTCGGCAATCTCACCCAGCAGGAAGACCCGGTCATCCACTTCTACGAGCTTTTCCTCGCCCAGTACGACAAGAAGAAAAAAATAAGGCGCGGCGTCTTCTACACCCCGCGACCGGTAGTCTCCTACATCGTTCGCTCGGTGGACGAGCTGCTGCGCACCGAGTTCGGCCTCGCGGACGGCCTCGCCGACACCGCCACCTGGGGCGAGATGAAAAGGCGGTTTGATTGTAGTCCAGGCTTCCAGCCTGCCGTGGCGCAGGAGCAGGCAGGGATGCCTGCACCACAAGAGCTTGTGGAGTCCTCAGACCCGCCTCTGACGGCTGGCACGTGCATCCTGAGGCGACCGGATATCGCCCGAATCGTACAGGACGCCCTGTTGCACTTCGAAGGACAACGCTACCACCTCTGCGCTTGGTGCATAATGCCGAATCACGTCCATGTGGTCGTCCAAGCCCTTGCCGGCCACGAACTCCAGGACATCCTTCACTCTTGGAAATCCTTCACAGCGACGAAGATTAACCGCCTCCTACACCGCCAAGGGGCTCTCTGGGAGCGCGAGTCCTTCAACCACCTGATCCGCCGCGCCGAGCATGTCGAGCGTTTTGTCTATTACACGGAGCACAACCCCGTCGCAGCGGGCCTTACGGCTGCCCCGAAAGACTGGCCTTTCTCCAGTTGTGGTGCAGGCTTGTCCACTTGTGGTGGAGGCTTGTCCACTTGTGGTGCAGGCTTCCAGCCTGCGCCTCTTGAATTTGTTGACCCTCGCAAAACCCCTTTCGTTGAGCCCCGTAGTCGCGGCGAACTCCCTCACCTCCAAAAGGAAGGCGGCACCTATTTCATCACCTGGTGCCTCCTCGATGCCACTTGTGATGCAGGCTTTTCCAGTTGTGGTGCAGGCTTCCAGCCTGCCGGATCCAAACTCAGCCAACCCCGTGATCCAGGCTTCCAGCCCGCTGGGCCTGAACCGAGCGAACCTTGTGATGTAGCCTTCCAGCCTGCCGGATCCGAACTGAGTCAACCTTGTGGTGCAGGCTTCCAGCCTGCTGCTGCTCCTGAAGTTCCCTCTGCGGCAGCGGGTGAAAAAGGAATAGGCGCAGGCAAGATGCCTGCACCACAATTCCACATCCCCGACGGGGTGAAGCCCACCGACCCCTTCGTCACCATCCTCGACCCTGCCTGCGGCACCGGGACCTTCCTCGTCGAGGTCATAGACGTCATCCACCGCACGATGACCGAGAAGTGGAAGGCGCAGGGCCACGGCGACAACAACATCCAAGCGCTCTGGAACGACTACGTCCCCAAGCACCTCCTGCCGCGCCTCCACGGTTACGAGCTGATGATGGCGCCCTACGCCATCGCCCACACGAAGCTGCCGCTCAAGCTTAAGGAGACTGGTTTTACCGCTTGGGACAAGTTAGGCGACGACACCCGCGTCCGCATCTACCTCACCAATAGTCTGGAGCCGCCATCCGAGGTCGCCGACTCCAAGCTCGCCGACCTGTTCGGCCCGCTTGCCAAGGAAGCCCAGGAGGTCAACGACATCAAACGCAACAAACGCTTCACCGTCGTCATTGGTAATCCGCCGTATTCGAACTTCGGGCGAATGAATCGAATCCCGTTCATCCTGAACCTACTCGAGGACTACAAGCGCGGCCTTGGCGAGAAGAAGCTCAACCTGGATGATGACTTCGTTAAGTTCCTTCGCTTGTCGCACAGTGTCCTCGACGCAACCGGCGGGGGCGTTCTGGGCTTCATTACCAACAACACGTACTTGGATGGAATCACGCATCGCCAGATGCGTTTCTCACTCCGCACATCCATGTCGAAGATACTTGTCGTTGATCTTCACGGCAGCACCGCAAAGAAGGAAGTGTGTCCAGACGGATCACGCGACAAGAACGTTTTCGACATCCAGCAGGGCGTAGCTATCAGTTTGTGGCTGAAGCGCGCAGGAAGTTCGGGTCACGCCGATGTCTACCACGCCGACCTTTGGGGCGCGAAGGAGAGCAAGTACAACCATCTGACAGCGAATTCCGTTGGCGCGACGCGGATGCGGAAGCTTAACCCGCAGGATCCCTACCACTTCTTTGTTCCCAAAGATTTCGCGCAATCCAACGAGTACAGCGGCTATCTGAGCTTGTTGGACATCTTCTCCATGAACGGTCCTGGTGTGAAGACGGAGCGCGATGCTGTCGCCATCCATTGGACACGGCGCGAGGCAGAGGCCGCAGTTGGCGCCTTCCGAAACCTTGATGATGCACAGCTAAGAGCTCGTTTCGGTCTTGGACAGGACAGCCGTGACTGGACGGTCGCCAACGCAAAGAGAGACGTGAACGGCAACATGTCGCCGCGTCTCTTTCGTCGAATCCTGTACCGGCCCTTCGACTATCGACACACCTGGTATAGCGGCAAGACCCGGGGGTTCATTGGAACGCCAGGCTACCCGGTCATGCGAACGATGCTCCCCGAGGGCTCGCTCGGCCTCTTGGCGATGCGCCAGTATGAATACGACGTTCCGGAACCCTGCTACTTCTTGGTAACGCCTACGTTGACCGAATGCCGTGTCTTCATCAGTAATCGAGGCATTGCGAACTGCTTCCCGTTGTACTCGCAGGGAGAAGAGGAACGGACTCCGTTACTCCACTCCGTAGGGAGCCGCCAACTGAACCTGCGCGCAGAGTTCATTGCACGGTTTACAAGTGCCTTGGGAGGAGGCGCTCGCCCTGCTAAGGCAGGGTTGCCCACTGGTGTCAGTGGCGAGACTGTTTTCTCATACATCTACGCGGTCTTCCATAGCCCCGGCTACCGGCGGCGGTATGCGGAGTTTCTGAAGATTGATTTCCCGCGCCTGCCGCTGACCTCCAGCCTCGACCTGTTCCGCGCCCTGGCGAAACTCGGCGGCGAACTGGTCGCCCTGCACCTGATGGAATCGCCCAAGCTCGACAAACCCATCACGGAATGGCGCGGCGCAGCGCCCAGCGGCGAGGTCGAGAAGGTCAGTTATGTAGAAGCGGCTTCCAGCCGCTTAAATACACGGCAAGATGCCGCGTCTACGGCCGCGTCTACAGCCGCGTCTGCCACTGGGGCCGTCTTCATTGATAAAGCACAAACGCAGGGCTTCCACGGCGTCCCCGAAAACGTCTGGAATTTCCACATCGGGGGCTACCAGGTCTGCCACAAATGGCTCAAGGACCGCAAAGGCCGCACACTCAGCGCCGACGACATCACCCACTACCAGAAGATCGTCGTCGCCCTGAACGAAACCATCCGCCTCATGGCGGAAATTGACGAAGTCATCGAAGCGCACGGCGGCTGGCCCGATGCTTTCACTCCGGGCGCACATGTCGCGGCCAGGCCATAGCATTCCCCTTCGATTCCCAATGCCCGCCGCGGTGAAGAATGGCCGCCGTCATGCTCCCGGCTCGCCCCCTCCAATCCAAAAGTTCTTGGTAACGTGTTGCCGCCGGGTAACAGGTGTTCCCAAACCGTTAACGCACTTAATTCGCTGCGCGTCAATGAGTTATCACAACGCGTCGGAGCGATGTTGCCGTCGGAAAACGTTTCCCTTCTCACCGGGTTTCGCGAACTTTCCCTTCGCCGCGCTGCGCAACGCATTCTGAACACGTGAGTTATACTATTCCTCCGGACAGCGCTTTTCTCTTGGCGCAGTATGTGCGTTCCGGCTCAGTTGCGATTGGTCTAAGGCGTGCGCAAGCACACCGGCTCCCTTTTCGACACAGACCAAACGACAACGGACTGAAAAGGTATGGAGATGCAGGCCCGCAGGGCGGGCCTGCGCTGCCACGGCTGCGAGACCTTTGGAGGGCGCCGGGAGCGGCATCCTCTTTTGACCCGATGGCAAAATGCCGCCAGTCGGAGGACGAGTTTGTCCCCTGAGGCGGCTTGGCCTCTGGCGAAGGAACAATTCACATGGACGGGCTTGATATTCGGTTCGAAAGAGCCGAAAGCATTGTCGGTAGGATGATCGAAGGCAACATCTTCCTCCTCGACGACCATGGAAGACGCCTCCACACACTCAGCCGCATCGGGACCTTCGTCTGGGGGCTTCTCGAAGACGGCTCCACCCTCAAGGAAATCATCCGAAAAGTCGCTTACAAGTTCGGCCTGAGTGAGGAGGTCGCCGACGCCAACACCCGGGAGTTCCTCGACGAGCTCGCCGCAAAAGGAGCTGTCCGCGTCTTCAACACGTCCCGGCGGGGACTGCGGTGAATCCCGCCCCGCTCACCTGAGTGTCAACTTCTCCAGGGGCGGACTCTACTGACTTTCGACAGCACGTCGCTTGCGATCCGCACATCTTCGGCAATCTCGAAGTCGAACATCCCCGCTAAGACGTGGTCGGCGCCGTTCTCGAAGACGTACTTAAACGCATCCTGAGGCGGTATCGCGCCCGCCGCCATAACCTTGAACGCGATCCACGGTTTCTCGACGTCTTTCATGACCTCGAGCGTCTGCTGCGGGTTGCTGCACCAGTAGCCCGGAAACTCGGAATACGGCGACTTGATCTCGTCGGGCTTTGGCCCGCTCGGATAGTTGTGGTGGTGGAAGGTCTTGATGTAGAAATCGGCGTCAACCTTCTGTTTTTCGCATTCCACGATCGCTTTCAAGTCATGGGCGCCGACGCCGGAGGGCACACCGCACTCCTTGGCGATGGCGACCGCTCTCGCAATCATATCCACTTTCCCCTCCGCAACAAGGCGGTCCGAAACAACGCCCCACAGATAGATAGCCTCCGTCCCATCGGCAACGAGTTCCTGGACGTGCTTTCGGTAAGCTGTCGGGTCGGCATCCACGTGATTCGTGGAGCAGATGATCCAGTTTATCTTCCCCCCACGCTCGTAACGATATTTCTTGAGGATGTCCATGACCCGTGCGGCAGTATGTATCGAGAGCGTATTGACCCCGTGCGCCTCTGCCAGCGCCATCGTCTCGTGGATTTTATCGTCCGTGTTGTAGTGTGCGGTCAGATTGTAAACGTAACTCAGGTCGCGGCTGTGCGTGTAGTGCGTCAGCAGATTCCCTCCCAGCAACAGCCGACTGATGGAAAGATTGCCAATCTTGCCTTTTGGCAACGCGTCCTTCGAGGCAGCCTCGGTCGCTGCGGCGCCTTGCGCAGCGACGCCGCCCGCGCCCGCTCTCAGAGCCAGCGCTCCGGCCGCCGAGCTCAGGAACGACTTCTTGATGAACGTCCGCCGATTCAGTTTCGATGACATAGTCACTCTCCTTCCTCAAAGACACGTACTTGTCGAGCTAACATCGCGTATTTGAATCCGTTTCGCTCCGTCGCGTTCCCGATGCGATACCCCTCCGATTCTACTCTACCTTCAGAAGATAGTCTCGTATCATGTTGATGGCCGCCTGAGACGCGCGGTACCGAATCCATTCCCGGTCACCCCGGAAATTGAACTTCCGGGCAACGGTCGTTCTGCCGTCAGCCAGCGCCATGTAAACCAAACCCACGGGCTTCTCCTTGGTCCCACCAGTCGGTCCGGCAATCCCCGTGACGGACAGGCCGATATCCGTGTGGGCTTTCTCTCGGACGTTCTCCGCCATTTCTCGGGCCGTCTGCTCGCTCACGGCGCCGTGCTTGATGAGCGTCTGCCCTGAGACCCCGAGCAGGTTCTCCTTCCACCGATTGCTGTACGAAACGAACGCTCCTTCAAAGTACGCAGAGCTGCCGGAGATGTCGGTGAGCCGCTTGGCGATCAGCCCACCCGTGCACGATTCCGCGAGAGCGATCGTTTTCTTGTTGACCTTCAGCATTTCACCAACCACTTCCTCGAGGGAGCGGTCATCCCTGGTGAAGATAGATTTCCCGAATTCGGCCTCCACGACCTCTTCTCCCGGGCGCAGGATTTCGTTCGCCTCTTGCTGAGAGGGAGACGTGCAGTATAGGCGGAGGTCCACTTGATATGGATGCGCAATGAGTCCGTAGGAAAGGCCGGGTAAGCCCTGGAGCATTTTCCCGACCCGTTCCTCGATGTCCGACTCGCGTACACCTATCGTCCGGAACATCCGCTCGACGAACAGATCGCCCTTTCTCTCCGCCTCCAACTTCGGAAGAACCACATCCTCGAACATGGGCTTCAGTTCGTTCGGCGGGCCCGGCAGCGCCACCGCCCTTTTGTCTCCCTTCTCGAAAATGAAGCCCGGCGCCGTCCCCACGGAATTCGCAATCACGAAGGCGGAAGCCGGGACGTCCGCCTGAGTCAGAACAATCGCCGACAGGCTTTCCCCATGTCTTTCACGGAGGTCCCGGACGATGGCTTCGTCCCGCGCAAGCTTCGTTTCAAACAACTCTGCGAGGACTGTCTTGGTCGTATCATCCGTCGTGGGGCCGAGTCCGCCTGTAGTGATGACCAGGTCGCTTCTCTCCAGCGACTCCGCGAGCACTTCTTTCAGGGCGCCTCTCTCGTCGCGGACGGAGGTCTGTCGGCTCAATGGAATGCCAATCCGCGCCAGTTTGCTCCCGATGTAGGCGATGTGCGTGTTGATGACCTTGCCGAGGAGAATCTCGTCGCCGATGGTGACCAGTTCTACGTTCAAATGAAACCTCCGCTGAATTGGGTCGCCCCTTGGTCAACGACCCAGAAGCCCGCCGTAAACCGTCATATAAAGCCGGATGATGACGAAGCCAATGTAGATTACGCCGAGCGTGTAGATGGCTCGGATGCCAAGCACGAGCGTCAGCCGCAGGGTCTCCGTGGCCTGCTCTCTCGCCAGCTTCGCCACGTTTCCCATGGACTCGTGCAGCCTGCCGGTCTCCTCTCCCACTTCAAATATCTGAATCGCCTCGAACGGAAATACACCGGTTTTTTGCAGGGCTTGGGAGACCGTGTCTCCCCGCTCGATGTAGTCTCTCGCCCGAAGAGCTCGCTTGCGGAACACCGGATTCCCTGCACTTTCTGCCGCCAGGTTGACTGCCGTTGTGACGTCCATTCCGGCGCCCCAGGCGAATCCCATCGCCTCCGTGAACTTCGCAAGAGAGAATTTGCGCACGAGTCGTTGAATCAGAGGAACGTAAAACAAGGCGGAATGGACGCCGTCGCGGACGGGTCTGGAGAAATAGTAAGATGCCCAGACAACCATTACGAGGAGCAGGCCCCACGCCAGAACGTCCCCAGAAGTCCTCAACGTCACCATATCGCCGATGATGTAAAGGACAAATTGGATCGCCACGATCAGCAGGCCGAAGTAGCCGACAATGGGGATGAGCTCCCGCTTAACCTCTCGTGCAATCGCATATCGCCGATCATAGTACGAGGCTACGCTCGCTACCGCCTGTTCAAGGTGCCCGGTGCTTTCCCCTACCTGGATCATCCTCGTGAAGAACTCCGGGAAGATGCGATTGTACTTCTCGTAAGCCTGCGTGAGCGTCGAGCCGGCTCCAATGCTCTCCTTCATTTGTCTGGAGGCTGCCCTCATTTGGCGGGTCGGAGCCGTTCGGGATAAAGTCTTCAGGAGCCGGTCAAGGGGCAGTCCGGAGTTCAATCCCATGGAGAACTGATTCGCATATCGGGAGAGAGTTTTCAGGGACATGTGCAGAAAAAGGAACTGTCATCCTTCGCGTTTTGCGGGCTGAACAGCTTGCGTCAGGGTTCCGAGCGGGCACGAGCACGCCGCCCTCAAGCGTAAACGTCTTTCTTGGTGAACAGGGTCATTGCTAGAATTCGCAAATCGAGGAGCAGCGACCAGTTTTCCATGTAGTAAATGTCGTACTTGACTCGCTCCTCGAAGGAGGTGTTCTGTCGAAGTCCATGAACCTGCGCCCAGCCGGTGATCCCCGATTTGACCATGTGGCGTGTCATGTACCTCGGGATGCCGTTCTTGAACTGTTCGATGAAATAGGGGCGTTCGGGGCGGGGTCCCACCAGGCTCATATCTCCCCGAAGCACATTGTAGAATTGCGTCAGCTCGTCCAGGTTGGTCTTTCTCAGAAAAGCCCCGATTCGCGTCACGCGCGGGTCATCCTTCGCCGTCATCACCGGGCCCGTCGCCGCCTCGGCGTTGTTCTTCATTGTCCGGAGCTTGTACAGGTAAAAGCATTTCCCGTCCTCTCCGCAGCGCTCCTGCCGGTAGAACACGGAACCGGGAGAGCTTCTCTTGATAAGGATCGCCAATACCAGCATGATCGGGGCCGAAAGCGTCAGGCCGATAGAGGACCCCACCACGTCCATGACTCTCTTGATGAGCCGGTTCCAGGGATTGTCCAGAGGAAGAGCCTTCAGTCCCATTAAAGGCACCCCGTCCAGATTCATCACCTCAAGGTTCGCCGTCAGAATCTCGTACATATCCGGGATAAGACGAAAATCAATCAGCTCTTTCTCACACTCGACAATGATTTTGCTTTTCGTTTCGTGGTCGAGGCTCGGGATACACAAAATGACCTCGTCCACGAAATCTCTCTTGAGGAATGACCCGATATTCTCAAGGTCGCCCAGGATGGGACAGCCCAATAGTTCCTTCATCTGCGGCTGGGGCGAGCCGGAGATGACGCCCACAACTCCGTAGCACAGTTGGGGCGCGTTCTGGATGCTGCTGATAAGCTTCTTTGCCTTGGCTCCCGTCCCGATCACAAGAAGCCTTCGCGTCAAGCCCGCCCGGGCAAAGTACCATGCCTCGAACCGGCTCATCAGTTTTCGGAACACGCTTACCGGAATGGCAACGCACGGCACGGAAAGCAGCACCACGCCGGCGGAATATTCAAAGTCCCGTTGCTTGTACACAAATGCCAGCAGGATCAGAACAACCAACCCGGTGACCGTGCCTTTCAACACACGTAGCGGCTCGCTTGATGTCAGTAGAGACCATTGCCGGCGATACAGACCGAAGGACTTGAAGCAAAGGAGCATCACGAACGTCGCCACCGGATAGACCCGCAGATACCGAATCAGCTCGGGAACCGTCTCTCCCCTCCCCGGAAGCAGGGGAAATAGCCCGAAGCGCACCTGGTACGCAAGGTGCAGTCCAATAAACACAAACGCGGCGTCGCCAGCCACCAGGAGTGCCGATACAAGCAGATTGGAACGTTTTCGAGGGGTCATCTCCTGCCCTTATCCAGCGTAACGTCTTTGCAAACGGACACTAACAATGATACCCGTCTATAGTCCGCTGTCAAGACGAAACTCGTGTGACGCGTAATGCCTCAGTCACGGAGGGACTCTCCGCGGAGAAGGCACAGACCGTAGAGGAACACCAGACAGGATTAACAGGATTTTCAGGATTATCCTGTGCATCCTGTTATCCTGTCTAAATCTTGTTGGCGCGACAAGCCAACCGGAGCAAACATATCTCAGAAACGCAAGGAGCGCAACGCAGAAGGCGGGTATCTGGGGACATAAGCCTATTTCTATTGTTGACGGTGCTGTCCGCTGACTTTAGAGTGGGTGTCTGGCAGGCTCGGCAAGAGTGGCCGTTCCAGGTGCTCCGTACCCTATCGCGTGGCCGGGCAATCGGCGTCACGAACCGGTTGGACGGCCCTTCAGCGGAAAGCCATTCGTCGAACAGCTTCAGAAGATGCTCGGACGCGTCCTGCCGATGAAGAGGCTGGAGCCAGACCCGAAGACAGCGCAAGAGTCGGTGTGATGTCGTTCGATTTCACAGAATTGGCTTAAGAAAAAAACCCATGCCCGTTTCAATATCCGCGAGTTGGTTGTTCACGATCCAGGCATACGCAAGCGCGACCTATTCGACACTGACTCTGTAAAGCAAGAACCACACGTCGTCCGGGAAAGAAAAAGTATCGAGGTTGCCGCGATGTCCAGTAAGAAAAGGCGGCGGAAGAGCAGCCCACCGGCTCCTACCCCGGTTCCAGAGCCCACAACAACGGGTATCCTCAAGACCCTGCGAGACCGCCCCTATCTGACTCTGGCTCTGTCCGTTGGCGTTGTGGTATTGGCAACCTACTCGGTCTCTCTCTTCTCGCCGACCCTCATTCTGCACGAGAACAGCATCCTCCGGCTGCCAGTTCTCTCCCACGCCGGCAACATCGCGCATATTTTCTCGCGCGATTTCATGCTTTTCTCCTCGGGCCAGTTTCGTCCATTCAGCTATGTGCTGCTTGCCCTTGTGCGCACTTTTGTGGCTGCGGAGAACATTCCCTTCTGGCACATTTGGCTGCTCGCTTTCCACATCGTGAACGCCCTGCTCGTATTTGCAATTGCCAGGCATTTCACGAGCCGATTAACCGTGGCGCTGACCGCCGCAGCCGTGTTTGCGCTGCACCCTCTGTGCACCGTGATCGTGAACGACATCAATCGGTTCTATATGCTGCTGGGCGTGACCCTGTCTCTGGGGTCCTTGAAGGCATACCTGTCCTTCTCGCGAAGCGGCCACAAGGCTCTCTACGTCCTCGCGGTTGCCCTTTTCATTCTGGCTCTTCTGACCGCCCGGCCCGCGATCTGCCTCGGTCTCCTCGTGCTTCTCTACGAGCTCCTTTACCAGCGGTCCGGAGTCAAGCGATCCCTGCTTCGCGCATCCCTCTTCGCCCTGATCCTGCTATCCCTCGTTCCTCTGTGGCGTTCGCTTACCCCGCACCCCGTTCATTACAGATACGTTGCCATGTACAAGGGATCCTTCTGGCATGGGCTCTTCACTGTGACCGGAGCGACAGGGCAGTACACGGGCGGCCTCGTGCTCACGCGAGGAATTCCTTCCGTTCTCCACGAAATTGTTGAGAAGATTTTTCGCTGGAATCACCCCAAGTTCTTTGTTTGGGGGGCGATTGACCTGGCGCTCATCGTCGGCGCCGCGCTGGCCCTTGCTAAAAAGCAGTGGGCTGCCCTAGGTGTTCTTCTCATCTTTATCGTGATGATGCCTTACGCGTCAATCGCTTACAACCGCGTCCCTGACTATGTCTCCTGGTCGTATCTCTACTTTCCTGTGGCTGGGCTTGCCCTCTTTGCCGCCGGATTGCATCGGCTGCTTTTGCGGGCTCGGCCTCGTTACCTCAAAGTGGGATCTCAGGTGGCCTTCCTGACACTGTTCGTATTCCTGGGCGCGCGCTCCGTTCAACTCAACCTCTATACGCGGACGCCCGTCGCTTACTGGTCGCGTGTCTGGCGATTCAATCAGGAGAGTGAAACCGCCCAGTGCGAGCTGGGGAAAGCCTACCTCGCGCGAAACGAGTTGCCCCAGGCCATGCGCCACTTCTTTGCCTCCACCGTCGAGGAGCTGAAATACCCCTGCCTGGCCATGGCCCGGTACTATTGTCAGGAGGGCAATTCCCTCGCCTCGGCCATCCACCTTCGCTTTGGCATGGTCCAAAGTAGCACGGGACTCATTCTCGAGGATTACTGCGAAGCGATCGGCGAACTGCTGTTGAAAACAGGGGCGCTGGACCACGCCGAAGAGAATTTCGGCAGCGTACTGATGGTAGATCGTTTCAACACGGCGGCCATGACCAACCTGGCTCGCGTGTGGCTTCTCAAAGGTCTTGTCCGCGAGGCGCACAGCATGCTGGAACGTGCCCGCGCTCTTGCACCCGATGACAAGAACATCGCCAGAGTCGAGAAGGAAATCCGGGAGAAGGAGCGGGCGTGGCGAGACAATCCGCAGCCTTTGACAATCACTCCCCCCAGCCCCGATTGGCTTCGATATGTTCTGACGGAAGTGCGCCCCGCAGGCTTGCGAAAGGAAATCGTGGCGCTCAGTAACGAGCCTGGCCCAAACGACCCCGTTATTCAACTCGAAGCGATGATCTCTCTTATCGAAGACAAAGAGTATGCGGCGGCCGCCCGCAAGGCCCTTGTGGTTCTTCCTCGCCTCTCCGGCAACGCCTATGCGTGCGCAACCGCGTGCCAGGCCTTTGCCTATGCAGGGAGGGTGGAGGAGGCTGTGGAATTGGGAATTCGCGCCGTTTCCCTCGATGGCAAAAGCGAACTGGCATGGCGCAGCCTGGGACTTGCTCTCACGCTGGAGGACAGGCCCGATCCGACCGCCCGCAACTCCATAAAGGCTATAACCACACGCCCCGCAGACGCCTACAACCTTTACTATAGCCTCGGACTTCAAAAGAAGCGAATGGGCAAAGGGAAAGAAGCCGCCGACCTTTTTGAAAAGGCTCTCGAGGCAACGCCCAACGATCTGAAAGCCCTCGAGGCCCTCGGCGAAACCCGCTTGAGCCTCGGCCAATTTGAAGCCGCCGCTGAAGTTCTCCGAAGAGCGGTGGCCATGAAACGCTCCGACGCGCAGCTCCATGCCAAACTTGCCTGGGCTCTCTTGAATCAGGGCAAACCGGACGAAGCCGTGAACGTTGTGCGCACGGCTATTGAACTTGACCCGCGCAACGCCGCCTATCACAACGACCTGGCGACGTGCCTGGCCAAACTCGACAGGAACGCCGAAGCGATCCAGGAATTCCGCCGTGCCATCGAGTTGGACAGCACCCTCTGGGATGCCCACTATAATCTCGGCAACGCCCTGGTGAGGCAGGGAAACTTCTCGGAGGCGGTGAGAGAATACCGCGAGGTCATCAGGCTTGCGCCGAACCGCCCTTACATCCGATTTAACTTGGGTGGGGTTCTTCATCGTCTGGGCGAAACGGACGCAGCCATCGCCGAGTACCAGGAAGAAATCCGACTGAACCCCCGCTTTGCCCTGGTCCATACAGCGCTCGTGCAAGTATATTGCGGAAGACAGCAATACGACCTGGCATGGGATGCTGTCAAACGCGCCAGAGACCTCAACATTCAAGTTGACCCGGAAACCCTCGCAGTTCTGCGACGCGCTAATCCCCAGGGCGAGAAATGAGTCGTTGATGATTGCCTGCGTGGTGAAATTCTATTGAGGTGTCGTGACGATGAAACTCACATACGATCCCAGGTACAATGTCGCCTACATTGGCCTCAAGGAAAAAGTGGAGGAGGTCGAGACGATTCACATCAGCGATCAACTGAACGTGGACCTGGCGCCGGACGGGACAATTTTCGGGATCGAGCTCCTGAACGCCAATGAGCAACTTGCAGCGATGCCTGAGAGGAAACTGCTCCTCGTCAACGAGGAACTCGGCAAAACGACTGAAGTTGAGCTTCCCTGGTGAGCCGAGCGGAATCCGGGGATCCAAAGCTATTCGGTCAACGTCCGCCGAAGGCATCCCGTTGTGGCATTTTCTTTCCGGACACGGCTCCTCCGGGTCCCCCTCGTCCTTGCTCTGTTCCCTCGACGTTCGCCGCCCCGAACTCTTCCGCTCACGTGAAGCGACGTAAGATGTAATCCTTCAACCGCTCTTTGAACACCTCTCGGCTGAAACGGAGGCTGTTTTGCCGTGCGCGAGCCGGCTCAAACGGCATTGTTTGAAAGGCTCGGACGGCGGCGACGAGTGCGTCAACCGTCTGCTCCCTGAAAAAGAGGCCGGTGACGCCCTCTCGCACGGATTCCGTGACACCCCCTTCTCCAAACGCGATGACCGGCTTGCCGCACGCCTGCGCCTCGACCGGCGTCAACCCGAAATCTTCTACGCCCGGGAATACGAGAGCGTGGCACCCCTGATAGGCTTCGCGGACTTCGTCATCCGAGACCCAACCCCGAAAAGAAACCGTGCCGCCCGCCATCGCCTTGAGTCGGGGATAGTCCGGCCCGTCTCCGACGACCACGAGCGGCAGGCGCAGCTCGTTAAACGCGCGAATCGCCAGGTCCGCTCTTTTGTAGGGAACGAGGGCTGATACCATGAGGAAGAAATCCTGCTGTTCTCCACCCGGAGTGAAGAATGTCGTGTCAACGGGCGGATGAATTACCGTCGAGTCTCTCCCATAAAAACGCGCGATTCGCTCCGCGACGGTCTTCGAAATCGCCACGAAATGGTGCACCCTCTGGCTCGTCCGCCTGTCCCATCGTTTGAGCCAATCGAGGACCGGTCGCAGCAACATTCTTCTAACAGGTCCCCGCCCAAAATACTCTTCCTGGAAGACCCAGACGTATCTCATAGGAGAAAAGCAGTAGCAGACGTGCATCGCCCCGTCCGGAGGACATGCTCCCTTCGCCACGCAATGGCTTGTGCTTATCACTAAGTCGTAGCCCGACAGGTCAAAAGACTCCACCGCCTTCGGGAAAAGCGGGAGCAGATACCTGTACTTCGACTGTGCCAGGGGCAGGCGCTGGATGAGTGAGGTCGTTATCTTCCGCTGGCCGATGGTGTCGCTGATTTTCTCCCTGTCCAGAAGAAGCGTGAAAATATCCGCCCGTGGGAAAAGCTCGAGGATGGCCTCGAGGGTTCTCTCTCCGCCTCGCATGCCGTTGAGCCAGTCGTGAACGATGGCCACGCGTTTTGGCTGGATTGACATAGCCGGTCTTTCAACAAGCTGCCGTCGGGTGGCGCCCGCCATTAAGGAGCAACTTTGCCGTAGAGAGAAACGACCTGTCGGGCCGTCTCACTCCATTTGTACTTCGCCGCTTGTTCTTTTCCTTTCGAGATGAGCCGCTGGCGGGCGTTTTCGTCGGTGAGAACCGCGATGACCTTTTCCGCCGCTTCTGAAGGACTCAGCGGGTCAGTAAAAAGCGCTGCGTCACCCAACACCTCCGGAAGCGATGACCGATTCGACGCCACGACCGGCGTACCGCACGCCATCGCCTCCAGTGGCGGCAGCCCGAAACCCTCGTACAGCGACAGGTGCAGCAGCACATCCGCCTCGCGGTATGCCTCGACAAGCTCCTCGTCCGATAGATAGTCCGTCATGGACACCTTTCCCTGCAAGTTGTTGTGTGAGATGTAGTCTCCCACCTCCGGGTACCTCGGGTCCTTCTCTCCAACGATCAACATGGAGCACTCAAGGTCTTTCCGCCGCTCGAGAACCCGCGCAAAGGCTTTCACCGCCGTCAAGACGTTCTTGTAAGGGTCCTGGCGCCCGACGCAGAGCAACAGTCTCCCCGAGATACCGAATCGCCGCCTGATGACACCCTTCGCCTCTCCCGGGGAGAACATCTCGTCCACGCCGAGGTGAACGCGATGCACTTTCTCCCCCGGCACGCCGAGGGTGTTGATGATGTCGCGGCGCGTGCACTCGGAGTCCGCCATTATCGCGTCCGCTCGGTTTGCCACCCGCCTCATAATGCGCTTGTATATCGGGAAGAACCGCGTCTTCTTCGAGCGACCGGTGTACTGCGGGAAGAGGAGCGGAATCAAATCGTGGATCGTAACGACCGTCCTGACGCCCGACCCCCGCAGGGGAATCATGAAGTTCGGCGAGTGAAAGACATCCACCCCAAGCGACTTCAGCTTCCGTGGCAGCCTCACCTGGTTGCGAAAGAAGAACACGGAGTAGGGCAGCATCTCTGCTGAAAAGTTGCCCCGGTCGCGCGCACCCGTCTCCCGTAGCTCCCTCTCCATCAGCGCGGCGTCGTCAAACAACAGGACGTATCTGTTCTCTCGGTCAACAATCCCGAGATGGCGGATGAGATTTCTCGTGTACACGCCAATGCCCGACAGTTTGGGAAATATCCATCGGGCGTCTATCGCGATGGTCAATGCTTCACCCATCTTCGGAACCAGCCCTCAACCAGCCATGGCCGCCTCGTACACCCGGTACGTCTCCTCCGCGCAGCGCTCCCAGGTGAATTTGGCAGCTCGCCTTCGCCCTCGGTCGGCTAAGTCCGCTGCAACCCGCGGGTCGCCCGCCACTGCCGCCATCGCCCGCGCCATCTCCTCCGGATCATGCGGAGATACCAGGATTGCTGCGTCTCCGACGACTTCCGGGAGCGAAGCGACGTTGGAGCAAATAAGGGGCGTTGCGCAGGCCATCGCCTCCAGGCAAGGCAGGCCGAATCCCTCGTAGAAACTGGGGACCACGGCCATTCGCGCCGCGGAGTACAGGCAAGGCAAATCGGCCTCCTCGACATAGCCGACCATGACCGGCGCCATTCCCGCTGGCATATCGCGAATGCGTTTCATCGTTTCCCGGCAGAGCCATCCCCTCATCCCTGCCGCAACCAGAGCTGTTGAATCACGCCTTCTCGATTGAGCGCGAAATGTGCGGTACGCCTCCAGCAGAGTCATCAGGTTCTTTCGCGGCTCGAGTGTCCCCACAAACAGAATGTAGTCATCCGGCAGGTTGTACTTTGCCTTGACCGCCGCCAGAGCTTTCTTGTCCTCGACGGGGCGAAACGCTTCGCCCACGCCGAGCGGCGTCACTGCTACTCTATCCCTCGCAGAAGGGAAAAACTCACGCACCTCATTCGCGGTGAACTCTGAAATCGCTATAATCTTATCAGCCCGTTCAATGCTGCGAGGGACGTGTCTTGCCAGGAACTTGAGATTCTTCCGTTCCGTGAACTGCGGAAATCGCAGGAATGACAGGTCGGGGATTGTCACGACGACTCTGCCCTTTCGCACGGGTCTCGCCACGAAATTCGGGAAGTGAAACACGTCGGCACACCCCACGAACGTGTCCGCTTTCGGGAACGATAGCCTCTTCCAGAGGAACTGCACCACGCGTCCCGGGGGAAATCGCGCCGCTTTTTCAACAACATTTCCACCTTCCAGTCCAAGTCGTCGTTTCCGTGCGTTGCGGCTGAAGTAAAAGGCCTCAACGGTGGCATCAAGGTGAAGGCGCGACAAGGCGCGCACGAGGTTGGACACATAGTACCCCACCCCGGTCATCGGCATCAGGAGGTTCTGGACATCAATGGCTACGCGCACTGCCGTTGCACGCCTCTCGAAAGGTTGTCGGTATCCGCACAATCCTTTTTCCGGTTGGGACAAGGAGGGACATGGGTGCTCGAAAGGAGAATGTCCCCCGCGAGAATGCGTTATTCTCTCTCCAACTTCTCGCGAATCGCGTAAGTCGGCTTTGCCTGCGTCTCGTGGTAGAGTCGCCGGAGAACCTCGCTGAACAAGCCAATGCTTACCAACTGGATGCCCAGGATCGTGCACAGAGGGAACACAATCGTGAAAAGAGGCCTGTCCGAGATTGGGGGGTCCGGAAAGCCGATGATTACCCGCAGGGTGAACGCCCAAATGCCCAGCACAACTCCGACGGTCCCGAAGAGCAGCCCCGGCAACCCGAAGAACAAAATCGGCCGATGGAAGAAACTCAGCATGAACTTCAGCGTCATCAGGTCAAGCGCGACCTTGTACGACCGCGAGAGGTTGTATTTTGATTTTCCGGAGGTTCTCGCAGCGTGCCGCACTTCCATTTCCGCGACCTTCACGCCCATGTTGCTGGCCAGCGCCGGGATGAACCGGTGCACCTCCCCGTAGAGGCTGATCTGCGACAATACGTCCCGCCGATATGCCTTCAACGTACAACCATAGTCGTGCAGCTTGATCTTACTGATCCTCGAGGTCAGCCAGTTCGCCATCTTCGAGGGCAGCCGACGCGACAAGAACGGTTCCCGCCGGTTCTTCCGCCATCCGCTGACAATGTCGTAGCCTTCCTGGAGTTTCTCAACCAGGCGAGGAACATCTGTGGGGTCGTTTTGCCGGTCCCCGTCCATGGTCACGATAATATCGCCCTTCGCGTGGGCGATGCCTGCTGACAAGGCGGGCGTCTGACCGAAGTTCTTCCGCAGGCGGATGACCCGGACGGCCTCATACTTGTGATGCGCCTCTTTGAGCTTGGCGAACGTCTCGTCAGTGCTCCCGTCATCTATTGCCACCACCTCGAACCGAATCCCCGTCGGCCGCATAGCCTTCTCGATATCCGCCATCAAGGGCAGCACATTCCCCTCCTCGTTCAGGAAAGGGATGACAATGGACACGCTCCCGCTCACTTCGCCTTCAGGCGGCGGGCTCTTCACGTTTGCTTCGACACTTTGTAGCGCAGCCGTCCTCGCCTGCGATACGTTTCTTTCAGGAATAGCGTTCACGGAACCTTCTCTTGATCCTCCGCAACAGGAAATTCGTCTCGTGTCCGCCACAAACCAACTCTGCCCTCGCTTGTGATGCAGGCTTCCAGCCTGCCCGATCCCCTGTTCCCTGCTCAGCAGGAGCGAAGAGAGAGGATTATGCAAATCCACAATCCGCAATCCCCTGTCAGCCCCTAAAACTACTTGACCCTCCCTGTCTTGTCAATTGGTTTCCGGGGGGGGCCACGTATGAGGGGGTATGCCTGCCCGCCTGCCCGTTGGGCCTCGGCCAGGGAAGCCAAGCTGCCTGTGCGGCCAGGGATGCCCATGCCACTTCAGTCTCTGCGCTCTCCGCGTTCTCCGCGGTTAGTCCTCTGCTGCGGGTTCTCAAGGACCCGGTAGAAGCGCCGGGGGGCGAGGGAGGGAGGAACGCCGGTGAGGGAACCGTCGTCGAGCCAGGAGGTGGTTTGGTTGCCGGAGGAGGGGAAGTTGTCAATTGCAACATGCCAAGTGAACAGGTCTTCTGTGCAAAAGATGGAATAGGTCTTGTCCGCGAGGGAGCTCCAGGTGAAGATGGCTTCGTTTGTGCCGGGGACAGGCTGAAGTTTGTTGATGTAGAACTCGTATGCCCCCATGTCCACCGTCAGGCTCTTTCCGCCGAACATGATCCTGTGCATCCCCGCAATGTCAAACTCCGGCAAATCGGGACTATTGAACCCCGCGTCAATGCACGGCGAATCCGCCCTCAGCCGAAAATCCGGCCAGGGCGAATACGTCTCAGGCGAGTCGAGCAGAGCGGACATGTTGCATTGCTCCGGCCTGGCAAAGAGGGGATCGGCGGAGATGTTTCCTTCCCCGGGCCAGCCGCCTTCGACGCACGAGTAGCTCGCCGAGATATTCGCCACTTCCCCGCCGAAGCTGCGTGTATTGCCGTAAACGATTGTGTTGAGAAGGGTGGCGTGGGCGCCGGGGCCACAAACCAGCCCCTCCTCGTTTCCGAAAATCACGCAGTTTGTGAGGAAAGTGTGGTTACCGGGACCGGAGCACCTGACGCCGGCCCCGTTTCCCCAGATGACGCAATCCTCGAGCCGGGAAGGGAACCACGCGGAGCCGTGCGCGCCGGCATACCAGCCGCCGCATAGCCATAGTCCCTGTACCAAGGTTTCGCGGCTGCCGTAGAGAGGGCAGTCGCCGGGGCCGAAGGGGTACGGTATGAGCACCGTCCTGCCGCGGCCGGCACCCCTTAGCGTGCACTGAGGCTGAAGCTGCACTGGCCCGGAGTAGACTCCAGGGTCCACAACAATGGTGTCACCCGGTGAAGACCCCTTCGCGGCATCTCTGACGGTCTTGTACGGTTTGTCCGGCCCGACCTCGAAAGTTGCGCCAATGCTGCTCTCCTGCACGACCAGGAAAACCCAGGCCAACCCGCAAATGCATCTGAACGTCTGCAACACCCTATTCATCACCACCTTGGGGCGCCCGCGTTCACTGCCCGTTCTCCATGCTCCAGTAAAACCGCCAGGGAACGAAGGCTCGTGGGACCCCTTTTTGAGAGCCCTCGTCGCTCCAAAAGGTGGTCGCGTCGAACCCGCGGACACCATGCTCAGTTCTGCTTTGTCTCTGGCTTTCGCGCTGGCTTATCACTGCGCAAGACGCCGCAGCGTATTCTCAAGCTATCCCACGAACGGCGGTCCGCACGGCAGCCCGTGATCTGATTACAGAAATGGCGTTTCTACTTCTGCTTCCAGACCCAGTTGCCCCCTACGGGCACCTCGATCCACTCGCCGGGGCGGGCGTACTTCTCTCGCCATGCTTTGGCATAGGCAATCGCCTGCGCCTGAGCAGACGTGCCGTCTATCCGGGCGCGAATCTCGTAAAGGAGCTTTCGGTCGGCGTTTTCGGCGGCGATGGTCGCGCGGACGGCCTTCGCGTAATTGGCGTCGGACATTTTCGCGGAGGGGCGTTCCTGAACAAGCCCGTTGCGGTTCTCGCCAATGCTGCCGTCGGCTTTGTAACTGCTGAGGGTCCCATACCGTTTGCGCATTGAGTCGAGCACTTGCTGTAGCCGCTGCTGGTCTGGAGTGGTTTCCGCATAGGCGACGCCGATGCCGAGGAAGCGCAGGAGGATATCGCTGGCTCGGCTTTCCTTCGGCTGCTCGGCGGGCGGAGCGGGCTTTTCCTCTTCCTTTGGCGGGGCAGGCTCCGGCTTAGTCTCCGGCGACGGCTCGGCGCCGGTGATGTAGTCGAGGTCCTGGACGGCGTGCTGGTAGATGTGCAGCTCGACCTTCACCTCGATTTTAATCGGTTCCTTGGGGAGGTTGATGTCCACCTGCGGCCGGCAGGAGGCCAGTTGAAGGCTAACCACCACAGGCGGAAGGACCAGGCAAAGCAGGATAATGCGACGCATGATTTTCTCCTTTTTCGATAAACCCTTACGGACTTGCGTGTACGCTTTTCTCTATTCTAAACGATCTGAACGTGTTTGTCCTGTAAATGCTATTTCCGGTCTTGCAGGAGCATTAGCCCCCGCAACCGCCGGCGCTAATCTCGCTGGAAGGTAACGGGAATCGTTATTGTGATATCGAACTCCCGCCCGGCGCCGGTTCCCTCGAAATGCAGCCGGATATCGGGGCCCGTGCCGCCGCCCGCGCGCGGCTCGAGAGGCGGATACTTGACCGTAGCAGTTGCGACCCGATACCGAAATCCCTTCAGCCCCTCAACCAGCGCCTTCCATTGTTCGGCAGTGTAATTTCTCTTCAAGCTCTCGATGCTGGATTCGCCGGCGGGCATGGATCCGAGGAGCTTCTCGACGTCTTCAACCCGGATGATGCCCCCGGGTGCAATCGCAGAAAACTCCCCGCTGATGGCGTCCCACGTTCCGGCTTTGCCAGCCACCTCGATGTCTCCCTGGACGAGCCCGTCCATGTAGAACTTCTCCCGCTTGACGCCGAGTCCTTTCATCAGCCGTTGCAGGTCGAGGTCCTGAACGTGAAGCTTGCCCTCATACCGCAGGGCTTTCTTTTCTAACACAGCGCTGGCGTCTCCGGTCACCTCGCCGTCGTAAGCCTCGCAGGACCGGATCGAGAATTTTATCGCCTCACCGTCTGAGACGGCGGACACCAGCAATCCGGTGACCGACCACTTGGAGGAGGAAGTCCCATCTTCGGCCACCTTCTCGCCGTACCCAATCCTCACGGCGGTTATGACCCCGCCATCGGGATAACTTTCAGTGGGCTTTATTCCAAAAGTTTGGACGTCAGAGGCGATGGAGTATTCAAAGGGCGAGCGAACGTCCAATCCGGTTATAGTCAGAGGATTGCGCAAGGAAACCGTGGCCTCCGAAAGGCGCGCCGCGACGTCGCCCGCAAGGTGAACCTCTCCGGTCGGCTTGATGCTCACCGAAACACTGGCGTTTCCCGTCACCCCGCCCCACGCGCTGGGCTCCTGTATCCTCAGGTGTTGAAAAATCTCGCCGAGCTGGAGCGTTTGGAAATCCACGTCCCCCTCCAGGGCGAGAGAATCATCCCTTAGAGTACCGGAAGACCGAGCGGCAATTCTCCCGCCATGAGCGATGAACGATGCGGTCGAGGACTCGAGCGACTGGTCTCGCAGGCGGAAAGAAACGACAATATCCGACGCCATCTCTTCCTCATCGTACAGAAGGCGGGCCGCTGAAAGTGTGGCGCCGGTGACCTGTTGCTCGGGCGAGCCGAGGAGGAGTGTTGAGCTGCCTTCCTTAACGGAATACTGAACCGGGATGTCGGCGGCGAGGTCCTCGACGACCAAAGGCGCGGCAACAGGCAGAACAGCGTACCCGCGCCTGACATGCAGGTCGCCCGACATGAACAGGGGGGCGCCGTCGCCAGCGAAATAGCGGAAACGAGCGCGCGCGCCCGCTTCTCCTTCAACCCGATAACCAGCAAGTTCCGGGAAAGGCTCTTTCAGCCGAGCGAGGAGACCGCTCAGAGATAGCCGCTCGACCTCAAACGAGCCGTTCGCCAAGAGAGGTCCTTCCACAAGGGAAATCGAACCCTGGAACTCGGCGCTCACCAGGTCTGCCAACCGCAGTTCGCCCGCTGAAAGTTGAATCGTCTTCCCTGTGAGGTCTCTGTTGGAAACGAAGGAGAGGTCGGCGCCGACATCGCGCAACTTGACGGACGCCATGTCGAGAAAGACATTTCGCACACCGAGGAAGAAAGAGGTGTCGCTGAGAAGGGGTCCGTCTGACGAGCTTTTCCCGAGCAGAGAGCACTCTAAGTTGAAGTCGGGTGTCTTAAAACGGAGCTTAGAGTCCCTCAGAGAGATTCGCCCGATTGCCGGGCCGAGGGGGAAGACCTCCGCGGGTTTTGCTCTTGACCCGGACGCACCGAGTGAAGCGAGGATGCCTCCTGTCCCCGGGCTGAGAAGAACGTCTCCTCCGCGGAAATCGAGGTCACTCAGGACGATGCCCTTTGTGAGATGGATGCGATAGCCAACGGAGACCTCCTCGATTCTGACCACAGAGCCTTCGTCGTCCCGCTGGCCCGAGAGCCGCAGACCCCTTATCCGAAGACAGGAAGCGGACTCGAGGGAAACGCGATCCAGCGACACCTCGAAGCCCGGGAGACTGCCCCGGAGGACGCTCAGGACAATCGCCCGGAGGTTGGCGACGAGAATCCCAAACGCGACAGCCACGACCAGCAGGGTCGCGGCAGAAACGATGACCAACCTGCGTAGCCAGCGTCGCTTTCTCCTGACTGGTTTGCTCTTTCGGGAACGGTTTCTCATGGCAAAGCACCTGTACACACATCATCACTCGCCGTCCTCAGGAGACTATAGCCGAACGGCCCGGCGGGAACAAAAGGCATTTTTCATCGCCCGGGCATCGTTAGCGAGGGCCCGAGCGGAACTGAGTGGTTTTTCCCCCTTCAACAGGGGGATTGTCGTGAACGGAGAACATACTCGAGAAAAGCGGCGGGGAAAAGGTAGGGGTGAGCTTGAAACGCGCCTGTTGGTGGAACTTTCGTTGGCAGGGGGGTGGTTTTTATGTGAAGTACTTACAGCATAACTCAAACACGATGAAAGGGGCAGCACATGAGATCGTCAAAGACCACAGACCTTCTGGTTGTTGTACTCAGCTCCCTTGCCGTAGCCGCGTTTGCAGACGTTGGAGACCTTCGTATCACCGAAGTCAATCCGGCCACCGGCCAAGTGGAGGTCACAAATTTCGGCACGGATTCGTTCACCACAGCCTCGAGCTTGCCGTTTCTGCACCGCTTGAATGGCACCTCGAGTATCCCGAACGGGACGACTTTCGCGGCGGGGGAATCCCAGATGTTCACGGTGAGCGGGCTGAACGCCACGGACAGCGATCTGTGGCTTTACAGAGACACTAACTACGAAAGCTCGGACTCAATCATCGCCGGCCTGAAGTACGGCCCGGAGCCGGACGTGGGCCGCGTGGATGTGGCGGTTGCCGCGGGCATCTGGCCGAGCACGAGCGCGTTTGTGCCGGCTGCGTCGCCCGGCGAGTCGTCGCAGCTTATCGCCTTCGATCCTACAAAGCCGGAGAACTGGGCAAGCGCGGTGCCCCGACTCGGAACGTTTTTCGGCGACGGGGCGGAGATCGTCAATCCACTCCCGGGCATTCGCAAGGGAACGGTCGTGATCGAGTTACAGACGATCGCGGAGGGACTCGTCTCCCCCCTCGGGATGGCAGCTCCCAACGACGGAACCGGTCGGCTGCTCATCTACGATCAGACCGGTCAGGTTCTCATCTGGCAGAACGGGAACATCCTTCAAACGCCATTCCTCGACGTATCGAGCCGTCTGGTGACGCTTAACCCCGGGTACGACGAGCGAGGGCTGCTGGGCTTCACACTGCATCCCGATTTCACCACGAACGGGAAGCTGTACACGTACACTTCCGAACCTCCAACCGGGACGCCGGACTTTCCGTCTCCGGGCGGGGTACGCAATCATCAATCCGTCGTCGCGGAATGGACGGTTGACGCCCAAAATCCCAACGTGGTTGATGTGTCAAGCCGCAAAGAGATGCTTCGGATAGACGAACCGCAGGGTAACCACAACGCTGGAGAAATGCACTTCGGCCCCGACGGGAAGTTGTACATCGCTCTTGGGGACGGAGGAGCCGCGGACGATGAAGGAGCAGGACATTCCCCGCAGGGCAACGCTCAGGATATAACCAATGCCCTGGGTTCAATCTTCCGGATTGACGTGGAAGGCAACGATTCCGCAAACGGGCAATATGGCATTCCGCCGGACAATCCCTTCGTCGGAGTGACCGGCGTGGACGAGATTTTCGCCCACGGCTTCCGAAATCCGTACCGTTTCAGCTTCGACAGGTCCATTGGCTCCCTGTACGTGGGCGACGTTGGACAGAATGACGTTGAGGAAGTGGACATCGTCACGAATGGCGGCAACTATGGCTGGCGGCTGAAAGAGGGGAGCTTCTTCTTTGAGGCGGATGGCGGATTCCCGACGACGCTGCCGGTGGTCCCGATTCCCTCGGGTGTCGTGGACCCGATCGCCGAATATGACCACGATGACGGCATTACAGTCATCGGTGGATATGTGTACCGGGGCACGGCCATTCCGCAGTTGGTGGGCCGTTACATCTGCGGAGACTGGTCTGGCCGGCTGTTCCTCATTGACGATGAAGGAGTTCTCCTGGAGTTCAAGATAGGGACAGATGACAGGGCTCTTGGCTTCAGGGTGAAAGGGTTGGGGGAAGATACACAGGGCGAAGTGCACATCTTCGGCACCACCGCAGTCGGACCCTCAGGCACTACCGGAAGAGTCGTGAAGATCGTCCCGGTTCAGGCGCCCGGTTTTCGGGTGACTTCGATTCGCAGGACTGATCCCACGCTCGAGTTCGGTTTCACGTCCATTGAGCCGTCGGCCGAGCATGCGGTAGAAGCACGCCAGGACTTAATCGGAGGGGCCTGGGCTGACATGCCGGCCGTAGTGACAGACCTGGGAAGCGGGGCGTTCACTGCGACGTTGACCTCTTCTCTGGGAGATCAAGAGTTCTATCGCATCCGGGCCGGTGATTACGGCACCCGCATCTCAGCGGAGGAGGTTGTGGGAGGTTCCAACAGCCTCGCCCAGGGGCAAGCGGTGTTCACCCGCAGTCCTGACGGCAAGGAGCTGTCGTACAAGCTCTTTGTGGCAGGCATCGAAAATGTCTCCATGGCGCACATTCACCTGGCTCCGGCGGGGACGCCGGGCGCGGTTGTGGCGTGGCTGTATCCACCTTCGCCGCCGTCGCACCCGATTCCGGGGAGTTTCACGGGCCTTCTTGCCACGGGCACAATCACCGATGCAGACCTGGTTGGCCCCCTCGCCGGAAATACGGTCGCGGACCTGATCGCCGCCATCGAAGCCGGGAATACGTATGTCAACGTGCATACGAGCCTCTATCCGGGTGGCGAGATTCGAGGGCAGATTCACTGACAAGGTCGTCAGGTTAACCTACAAGCGGTTTGACACACGTTGTGGAGGAGAGAACATGGTGCCGTTAATGTTAGCGAACGGCGAGATGCTTCCGGAGACGTTTCACTTCTTAGGACTTGGTTGGTGGATCGTCCACATCATCGCCATCCCCGTGGTGGGCTACATCGGCTATTCCATCGGTAAGAGGAGGGGTTCCGCGAAGCCGATGAGTTAGCGCCACCGTTGCTTTCGTCAAATGGCAGCGCCCCTCCCACGGCGGCGCCCCGAGCGGGATAGGGACTCAAGCACCCGCGCTTGCACAAACGCGCGGGTGTTTGTCTTTCTGGCGAAGAATTGTGGTATATTGGCGCCTGCCAGACACAAACTCCAAGCCCAGTTTCGAAAATCCCGGGGTGTTCCTCGGATAGCCAACCCGAAAACAAGGGAGGGGGCACCGTGGCTGCAAGCAAACGTATCCAATCCATCGCGTCTGAGATCAGAGCATTCTGTGCCGAGCACGCGGATGAAAAGGTGGTTTCCCGCTACGCCCGTTTCTTTACGGAGGGGTACGACGCCTACGGCATCACGAGAGAGTTGATGGAAGAACACATCAAGAAGTTCTTCGAGGACCATAAGGACGAACTCGGCCTTAATGGATTCCTCAAACTCGGCGATGTCCTTCTCGAAAGCGGAAAATATGAGGAAGCCTCTTTTGCCATCTGCTTCCTGTTTCCATTCCACGGCGAATACACGACCGAAACCTTCCAGAGGCTTGGCGAGTGGTTGGAAAACGGAATCCGCAATTGGGGACATACGGATATCCTTTGTAGCGAGGTTCTCTCCAGATTCCTCGAAAGGGGGCTTGTTCGACTGGATGATTTCTCACGTTGGCGGCAATCCGCGTCCAAATGGAAGCGCCGCGCAGTCCCTGTTTCCATGCTCGCGTTGCTGAAATCGCGGAAGGGTTATGGGGAATTGTTAGATTTCCTCGAACCCCTGATGATGGATGAAGACAAGTTCGTTCAGCAAGGTCTCGGATGGTTTCTGCGGGAAGCTTGGAAGAAACAACCGAAGCCAGTCGAGGCCTTCCTTTTGAAATGGAAGGACTCGGGGCCCCGCAGAATCTTCCAGTACGCCACGGAGAAAATGACCCCCGAAAAGAAAGAGAAATTCCGCCGCGAGCGAAAAGCCAGGAAAGGAAAATGACAGCGACGACTTCACGTCAGGAGGCTCTTGCGGTATAGAAGAGGGTATAGGGTATGGGGGATAGGGTAGGAGGAAACCCGAAACCCTGAACCCGAAACCCTACACGGCAGCCTCGCTGCGGATGGACAGAGATCATTGTGAATCCGCGTTCATCCGCGTTCATCCGCGTTCATCCGCGGTTCCTCTGAAATGTAAACGACTTGTTGAAGTTGACCACAGGGAAAACGACAGGTTGGTGAATTATGTTGAGATACCTGACAGCGGGAGAATCGCACGGGAAGTGCCTGGTCGGGATTCTCGAAGGGCTTCCCGCAGGTGTGCCTGTTGACGAAACGTACATCAACACCCAGCTCAAGAGGCGGCAATCCGGGTACGGGCGCGGCAAGAGAATGTCCATCGAGGAGGACAGGGTGGAGATTCTATCCGGTGTCCGGAACAGCAGGACAATTGGCAGTCCCCTCTCTTTCACGATTGCCAATAAGGATTTCTCGATAGACAACCTTCCGGAAGTAACTGCCCCTCGCCCGGGGCACGCGGACCTCGCGGGCGCCCTGAAATTCGGCACGCACGATGCCCGGGACATCCTCGAAAGGTCGAGCGCCAGGGAAACCGCAGCGAGAGTGGCGGCGGGGGGCTTCGCGAAGCTGTTTTTAGCAGAGTTTGGGGCAAGAATCATCAGTCATACGGTCGCCCTGGGCGGGATCGAAGCGAACGTCGGAGGAGTGTCGCCCGGAGAGATCGAGACGAAAGCCGCGGCCTCCTGCTTGAACTGCGCCGATTCGGATTCTGAAAAGAAAATGATCGCTTTGATTAATGAGGCTCGCGAAAACGGAGACACTCTCGGCGGAGTTTTTGAAGTGATAGCCGTGAACGTGCCCCCGGGGCTTGGAAGCCACGTCCAATGGGATAAGAAGCTCGATGGTCGGCTCGCGCGAGCCTTGATGAGCATTCAGGCGGTCAAGGGCGTGGAGATTGGACTTGGCTTCGAGGCAGCGAGGAGACGCGGCTCCGAGGTTCACGACGAGATTTTCTACGATGCCAATCGTGATGGATTGAAGTTCTACCGAAAGACCAATAACGCCGGCGGGATCGAGGGCGGCATCTCAAACAGGGAGAATATCGTTGTCCGAGCGGCGTTAAAGCCAATCCCAACGCTCGCAAAGCCCTTAAGCTCTGTGGACCTCGTGTCCAAAAAAGAAGTCAAAGCCGCGAAAGAGCGGGCGGACGTGACGGTTGTCCCTGCGGCGGGCGTCATCGGGGAAGCAGTCGTGGCTCTGGAAATCGCCTCCGCGTTCTCAGAGAAATTCGGCGGGGATAGCCTCGAGGAGGTCAAACAGAGTTTTCAGAGATACGTAGAGCAAATTG
>JAUYEE010000213.1 GCA_030691545.1 bacterium
CCCACAGCCAAAACCGAAGGTCACGCCCCACGGGCGGCAGCGACTCCCCGAGCACCTGCCGAGGAAGCGTGTAGTGTATGATCTTCCGGAGGGCGAGCGTTGGTGTCCGCAGTGTCACGGCGAGTTGAGGCCCTTTGGCGAGGAAGTGAGCGAGCGGTTGGAGTTCATCCCGGCGTCGCTCCATGTGATCGAAGAAGTCTGTCCGAAGTATGCCTGTGAAAAAGGGTGCACGGTGGTGACGACTCAAAAGCCCATGCAGCCGATTGAGAAGGGGCTGCCCGGACCGGGGCTTTTGGCTCACGTGGCGGTGAGCAAATACGCTGATCATTTGCCTCTGTACCGACAAGAAGGAATGTTCGAGAGAGAGGGCGTGAGGCTGTCCCGCTCGACGATGGGCGACTGGATGGGGCGTTGCGCGGAGTTGGTGAGTCCCCTGTATGAGTTGATGAGGGAGCGAGTGCTTTCGTCAAAAGTGATGCAGACGGACGATACGCCGGTGGGGGTGCTGGATCGGTCGCTCCTGCGGACGCGGACCGGCCGCATCTGGACCTATGTGGGCGACAAAGATCATCCCTACACCGTCTACGACTACACCCCCAATCGCAGTCGGGACGGGCCGGTGCAGTTCATGAAGGACTTCAACGGCAAGCTGCAAGCCGATGCCTACTCGGGCTACGAAGTCCTGTACGAGGACGAACGGCGCGATGTGACTGAAGTGGCGTGCTGGGCCCATGCCCGCAGAAAGTTCTACGAGGCCCAGTCCTGTGACATCGTGCGCTCGATGGTCATGCTGGCGTACACGCGGCTCCTGTACGATGTCGAGGGCGAAGCCAAACAGAGGAACATGGACGCGGACGGCCGCTTGGCGCTGCGCCAGGCCAAGAGTGTGCCGATCCTGAATGACATCAAGGCCTATCTCCAACGGGAACAGCCCAACGTCTTGCCGAAAAGCCCCGAAGGACAAGCAATCGCCTACACGTTATCGAACTGGGACGCCCTGATGCGCTACTCCGAGGACGGAGATCTCGAGATCGACAACAACGGCGCCGAGCGAAGCCTGAGGGGAATCGCCGTCGGACGAAAGAACTGGTTGTTCTTCGGCAGCGATAACGGAGGGCGAACCGCCGCTATCCTCACCAGCTTCATCGCCACATGCAAACGACTCGAGATCAACCCCTTCACCTACCTCCGTGACATCTTCGAGCGCATCAGTTCCCATCCCATGCACCGCCTCGAGGAACTCCTCCCCGATAACCGGAAGGCCGCTCAAACCGCCAGCCAGAATATCCCTGCCTGATTCCCCACCGTCAACATCTATGCCAAGGTCCCCCTGTGTCTACCGGACGGATACGAAAGAACTGCGGAAAGAATTAGCCGCAGAATCCTTCGATCCGCAATCTCCAAGGATGAAAAGAAACGCAAAGCCGAAGTAAAGAAGCTCAATGAGATTCGGAAGATGATGAAGAACCTGAGCGGACCCGATCCGAAGGTCCAGCGCCTTATTGCCGAACTCGAAAAGCTCTTTGAGGATAATCCCAGCGACAAGGCCATCGTCTTCACAGAATACTTGGACACACTGGCTTTGATGCAAAGAGAGTTTGACAAGTCAGATGGTTTGAAGGGCGCTTACGTCATTTTGAGGGGTGGCCTGTCGCCGCTTCAACGAAAGCGCATCCAGAAAACATTCGAGGAACCGGGAATTAGAGTTCTTCTCGCGACGGATGCCGCGAGTGAAGGACTTAACCTTCAAGAGTTCTGCCACACGATAATTCACTTTGAGTTGCCCTGGAATCCGAATCGCCTGGAACAACGGAATGGACGTGTGGACCGGTATGGTCAGAAAAAAAAGCCCTGGATCCGCTATCTCTACTTCCCCAATTCTCCAGAGGATGAAATCCTGAATAGGCTGGTACAGAAAATCGAACAGATGCAAGCCGACCGCATCTCAACGCCCGATATCCTAGGAAGCCTCGCTGGCTCTGAAGAGATCAGCAGGGACCTCGTGGGCCTCAATCCAGAAAGCGGAGATGTCGAAGACCGAAAACGGGAAATCGAGCGAAAAGCCGACGAACGTCTTGACTATTTCGTCAAGAATGTGAAGCCTCTCGTCTTGCCCGCAGGTAGTCCTGAAGACGAAATAGAACACGCGGCAGACATTTTACCCAGTCCAGGGACTCTCGTTCAGGACGAAATCTCCCTCGAGGAACTTGTCAAAAACGCTCTTGGAGAGCAAGCTTTCCAAGAATCTGACAAGCAGCATATCTACCGAATAACTGTGCCGCGCCACTTTCGAGGTATCGGTGTCTGGACGGACTACAAAAAGGCCACCTTCAGGCGGTCGATTGCGGTTAAGACCAAGCCTGAGCAAGTCGAGTTCATCACGCCTTTGCATCCTATGGTCCGGGCCATCTCGGACGATGCCCGGCGACGCTTCGTTCAGGTTTACCCCGACAGCCAAGGGCTCCGTCCTCGGCGCCTTGCCGCCAGGCGCGTCTCAGATGGTCAGGAACCGTCAGTGCTTTTTACCTTCTTGGGTAACATCTGCGGTGGGTCCGGTCTGCTGGAGGAAACAATCATCCCCGTTCGAGTTGACCTGAATGGGAGGATCGTTGCTGACCAGCGGGCCAATAGGGCGATTCTCTACGATAGCGGACCTGCAGGAGAGGTGGTGAAGCCGTTACTTCAAAAGCTTTATTCGCGCCGTTTTGACGCGCTGCTGACAGCGGCGGAGAAGGAAGCTCACGGGCGGCTTAAAGAGAGAGCTGCAGAATTGGGAACGAGAAGAGAGGAGCAAGCCAAAGCTCTGCGTGAGGGTCTAAAAGCCTTCACGGAAGACCGCAGGCGCGAGATTCAGGAGAAGGAAAAGGTGGCGAAGGGGTTGGTGGACGAAAAGAAAGGGCAGTTATTGCTGGATTTGGGGGAGACGGGTCGGAAGAGGTCGGTGTTTGAGACCCAGCTTGCAGCGCTCGAAACCCAGGTCAAAGAGCGACAAGAGGAGATCGCGAAGTTCGAGCAAGTCAGCGAACCGGAGCAGCCGATTGCTCTTGGCGCACTATTTTTGGTCCCGGAGGGAATCAGGGACTGAACCATGGCATACAAGCATCTCCGCAACGCACGTGGTTTCTTTTCCGACTATTACCTCGGCACTGTTTTCGTGCGCGGTGCCAGCGGCCGTCGCAGGAAAGTCGCGGATAGGGAAACTGACAAAGCTTTCGAACGCTTTCGCCGGGTCTGGGAGCGAGCCGAACGGCTTCGCAAGTCAGCTTCCGACGTGCGCGAAGAATTCGCCCGCCCATTCCTCAGTCAAATCCTTCAATTCCATCTGGGCCATGGGCAGGAAAGAGTTCACGGTCTGTGGCCTTCGGCAGAAGCCGAAAGCGAAAACGTCCCTCCCTGCGCCCTCGCTTACACAGGCGATTGGGAAGAGGTCTTTGATAACGGCAGCAGGGCCAAGGACAGCCCCGCTAACAGGCTTGCCCAGGCGCTCACCTCAAGCAGCGTTCGTTACGGTCTTATGCTCACCGGTGAAAGACTGCGACTGATACGCCAACCAGGGGACGGACCCAAGGGAGCTTATGTTGAACTCGATTTCATCGGTTGTCTTGAAGACGAGCAGGACGAACGGGAGTCTTTCGCGGCAGCTTATCGCATTTTCGGCTGTTGGAATTTCCTTCCCGATGAGTCCGGCCTGATTCCCATTGAAAGGATTGAGAAGGAGAGCCGAGAACACGCCCAGAAAGTTTCCGAAGAGCTTAAGAAGGCGATCTTCGAGGCTGCAGAATTCTTGGTGGAGGGCCTTCTCGCGGATTGGGAATCGCAAGAGACAGAAACACGAACCCGCAGTCGTGCGGCGTTGCCGGAATCGGAAATGCTGACTTTTCGCAATGCCGCCCTCACGATCCTCTACCGGCTGTTGTTCATCCTCTATGCCGAAGCCTCAGACGAACGCCTCCAGACTCACGAGATTTATCGGGAATCCTACTCCCTCGAGACGATGATCGCGGAGATTCTTACGGTCCTTCCTCACGGAATCCCAGCCAATCGCTTTGGATATTGGCATCGCCTTCAAGCCCTCTTTCGTATTTACGATGAAGGGCTCCCCAGACTGGGGCCCCATGAACGAATCCCGGAGCGCGGAAGCGATTTCTTCAGCCGGAAGACCGCGGAGGGGCAACTTATCGAACAAGCACGCCTCGACAATTCCACCGTTGCCCAGATTCTCCTCAGCCTTTCCACAACCGCTCCACGAACGGGCGTCGGGCGGGAGCGTGTTTCCTTCAGAGAACTGGACATCGAGCAACTCGGTGCGGTTTACGAGGGGCTTCTCGAATTTGAACCGCGGATTGCAGAGGGCACAACCATCGAAGTGCGCGTTCAGGGCAAGACGTACGCTCTCGTCCCTGATGAACTTGTTCGGCTTTGCGAGCAGAAGTCTCTTGGTTTGAAAGGTGACAGCGGCATAGTGGTTGGGACTTCCGCTGAGAAGCTGCACCCAGAGCTCGCAGATGAGGAAGAGGAAGAAGAGAACGACGAGCTCGAAGAAGAACCGGAAGAGGAGGAAGAAGAAGCCACCGAGGAGACGGAGGACAAAGGCGTGAAGAAGGGTGCGACGGCTCGTTTACTCAGGCGACTGGAACGTGGTGCCTTTCATTTCGTCCCCGGCCCGGCCAGAAAAGGCTCTGGAACCTTCTTCACGCCCACTCCCTTGGTCCAGGACCTTGTCCGCCACGCCCTCGGACCCCTCATCAAGGACAAATCTCCCGCGGAGATCGAATCCCTTCGCATCCTCGATCCTGCCATGGGCAGCGGCCACTTCCTCGTTGGGGCCATGCGGTTTCTCGGTCAAGCCCTTCATCGGGCGTATTTCAAGGAGAATGGAGAAAAGGGACCTCCTCAATTCCAGGGAAAGTGGGATGGCGATTATCAGGCTTCGGATGATGAAGCGCGAGCTTCCGGTTCCGAAGCCAGAGCCTGGTGCAAAGGGAGAATTGCCGAGCGATGTCTCTTTGGCGTGGACCTCAATCCCACGGCGGTCAATCTTGCTCGCGTTTCGCTCTGGATTGAATCCCTTGCTGGAGACCGTCCTCTGACTTACTTCGAACATCACCTCCGCTGCGGCAACTCCGTCTTGGGTACCTGGCTGGACAAAATCGGTTCTCCTCCCCTTCCGAGTCTCCATAAGAATCGGCCAGGGAAGAACGAGCTCAATCCCTTCGTGGAAAAGGCTCGGGAACATATTGCCGAAGCTGCTCGGCAACGGTGTCTGATTGACCGTGCGGGAGATGAATGTGCAGTCCTCCCGGAATCCATCGAGGAAATGAGATTCAAGGAAGACCGAAAGAAAGAGGCCGAGAATATTCTCATGTCGGGAAAGCTTCTCTTCGACCTGCGTTCTGCCTCGGCGTTCATCGAAGAAATCTGGTTTGGCTGGTCTACTCTTCTCAGCCTCGCTGCTAAAGATGGGGCGCTTCTCGAATACACCAAGAGCTGCTCTTGGTGGGAGAAATTCGAAGACCTTCGCGAGCGCGAGAGATTCTTCCACTGGGAACTCGAATTTTCAGAAGTCTTTCTCAACGACAATCCGGGTTTCGATGCTGTTATCGGAAATCCCCCATGGGACAAAGTCAAACCAGACAAGAAGGAGTTCTATGGTCGGACTGACATATTGATCAGGGCGTTTGTTGGCGGGGAGCTCGACAACAGAATAAGGGACCTGCACGCCTTAAATCCCGGATTGGAGAAGGACTTCGACCAGTATTCGGCTCGAGTCAAGACGCTGGCGGCCTGCTTGACCAAGGGGGGTGATTATGCATTTCACAGCTGGAAAATCGAGGACAAGAGCACCGGCGGAGACCCCGATGTTTTCAAATTCTTCGTCGAGAGGGCATACCAGCTTGTACGAAAAGAAGGTTACATTGGCTTTATTGTCCCCTCCGCGATGCACAATAATGAAGGATGCACGGGCCTTCGCCATCTCCTCTTCGATGAGAGCAAAGTCGAACGCTTTTATGGATTCGAGAACAAAAGGAAAATCTTCCCCATCCATTCTTCCTACAAGTTCGTCAGCCTGGTTTTCAGAAAGGGACGAGCAGAGAATCCCGACTTTCAAGCAGCCTTCGTCCGACACGACTTGGACGAGCTTGCTGATGACAAGCCCAAGGAATGGACCGTCTGGATTCGCAAAAAGGAAATCGAGCGTCTCTCCCCCAGAACCCTCGCCTTCCTCGAATATCGCTCGCCCATGGACCGTGAGATCATCCTTGATATGTTCGAGGGCAAATCTCTTCTGGGTGACCAGGGCCCGGGCAAATGGAACGCAGAGTTCTACTCGGGGCTCCATCTAACCAATGAGAAGGATCTCCGGACAGCCCCAAGAAGCGGTAGACTTTTCGCGGTAGGGGGGATTCTCGGATTTGAGCCAAAAGACTTCCAAGAAACCCGCGAGAAGATGTCCGAAAAAGGCTTCTGGCCAGTCTACCAGGATGGACATATTCACCAGTTCGTCACCGAATTCAAGCCTATGATGAGATGGCTCAGCATCGAGGCCCATGAGCACAAGTACGGACGCATGCCGGATGCAGGCTCCAAGCTCGTCTTCAGGGACCGCGCACGTGACACAGACGAAAGAACGTGTATAGCTGCTGTCATTCCTGAGAGATCCTGCTTCGGTAATACGCTGACTGGGTTGCATGTACCCGGCACGCCATTAGCTACCGCTGCTGCTTTGTTGAATTCCTTGGTCTTCGACTACTGCGTTCGGGTGAGGATAGGAGGCCAGCACGTCAAGCCATATCTGCTCAAGGAGTGCCCAACTCCAGCGCCGAATGAAACGACCCTGTTGCCTGACATCCCAACAACCTCGGTCAATTGCTCTCGCTCGACTATCTACGACAACCCCTGTGCGTGGGAATCAATTTGCGAGCTGGAAAAAGCAGCAGCAATGTTGTACTCCCTATCTATTGATCATTTGAGCCACATTTTGTCCTCCTTTCCCGTCTTCGCGCGTAAGCGGCCCGAGTTTTTCGCCCATCTGCAACACCGGCTAAAGGAATGCGAGAGCGAATAAGAAACAGAGGAGACACATCCATGGCAGTAACCCTCAATTCAGAACAAGCGGAGGCCATTCGGTCATACGCTCTCGAGTTTAAGCGTTATGTCGAGTCGCCGGAAGGGAAGCAAGATGCTGAGGAGCGCCAGAAGCGGATAACCTTCTACCAGAACTTTGACCGGGCTCGTATCGAGAAGATGGACGAATCTGACCTTGAGGCTCTGATCACAAACCTTTGGGCAACGCGCATGTGGACGGATAAGCTTTACGTGGTAAACAGAGCAATCACAGAAAATGGGATAGAGAAGCTCAGGAAGGAGTTTGCTGAACTACTTCATGGTAAGGCTTCAATTTCCGCCCGCTACGACCGGTTCCTGAAGAACATCAAGGGACTTGGCCCGGCTTCGGTAACGGAGCTTCTGGCTCATGTTGCACCGAAAGAGTGTGGCGTCTGGAACGACAAAGCCCGGAAGGCTCTCGATATTCTTGGGTTCGGGCAGGTTTTGCCCGTGAAGAAGTACCGCATATCGGCCAAGGAACTCGATCTTTTCAACGACGTTCTGCTCGCCATATCGGGGGAGCTCGCGAAGGGAGGGGTTAAGGATTTGGACTTGCTGTGGGTTGACTATTTCCTTTACGAAGTCTGGCGAACAGGTCGGCCAGCAGTTATAGAAGACGAGGATTTTGAGCACGACGAACTCGTGGATAATGTGAAGCAGATTGGGCTGTGGCTCGGCTTTGACGTTGAAACGGAGAGGCACATTGCCAAGGGTGCCCGCGTGGACGTCCTGTGGAGAACAAAAATCGGTAACCTGGGCATTGTAACCTATGCGTTTGAGGTTCATAAGTCCGGCTCCATTGACAGCCTTATCGTAAACCTCCAGAAGGCAGGCAGAAATCCGACAGTGCAGAAAGTCGTTGCCGTTTCCGACAGCAAACAGCTCGAGAAGATAAGAGGAGAGATACAGGAGCTGCCGGAATCTTTCCGCGATGCCATGGCGTACTGGCAGGCGCGCGACGTCAAGCGGGCTTACGAGAACCTGTTCGAAGCAATCGGCATCATCCGGCAGCTTGAGCTGGTTAAGGAAAGTTTTGGCGTAACCTGAAACACCGGGATTCAGACATGAAAGTCTCAGCCGTCGCCGCAGTAAGACATTTGATTGATGAGTATAGGCGCTTCCTGAGGACCTCATATCGGTTTCTCGACGACCACCTGAGAGAGCAGTTCGAACAGCACCTGCGCCAAGCTGAGGTGGTGGTGCGTGGACCGTTGGTCACGCTCAGCAGGGATTTCCAACGAGGGAAGACGCTCAAGGAACTTGTGGATGAAGGACTTCTCGATCCCGATATCCTGCGAGCGAATTGGCCCTTCGGAAACGAGGGTCTCTTTGGTCACCAGGAAAATGCAGTGAGAATTGGCACTACTGGAAGGTCGTTCTTGGTGACTACGGGGACCGGCTCAGGCAAAACCGAGTGCTTTCTGTTACCCATCATTGACCATTGTATTCGCGCCCACGAGAAAGGAGAAAAAGGGTTAAAGGCAATCCTGCTTTACCCCATGAACGCCTTGGCCAACGACCAACTTGAGAGGCTCCGACGTTATCTGCGGCGAACTGGCCTGTCTGTGTCCTTCGGGCTCTACACCGGTGAGAGTGACACAACGGTCGTTTCCCTACGAGAAGAACCTGCCGAGACCGAGCGTCTCAAACGTGCAGATATCCGCAGGAATCCTCCTGATATTCCTCTCACCAACTACAAGCAGATGGAATTCCTGTTATTGAGAAAAGCGGACAGGCAAATGTTTGGTCCGTCGCTCCGTTTCCTCGTCCTTGATGAGATTCATGCCTATCGAGGGGCGCTGGCGACTGAGATTGCTTGCTTGATCCGCCGGTTGAAAGCCCATTCGGGGCTTTCTCCCGGTCAACTCGTGGGGGTTGGCACGTCGGCAACGGTGGCGGACAAAAAGAATGGGGCGGCGTCACTGGCTCGTTTCGCTTCAGATCTTTTCGGAGAAGATTTCGAGGTGGAGGACGTAGTGGGGGAGGAGTACGCTCAATCCTCCAATTCAAACGCATCTCATTGGATTCCTTCCGCGCCCTCCATCGAGGAAAAAGACCTTTCATCTCTGGATCTGAATGACGATGTGGCCGTCCTTGAACTCGCTGAGCGACTCACTGGCAGGAAGGGGCCCGTAGAAGGTTCCCTGCCCGGGCGGTTGGCAAATCTGCTAGAAGGGAACGCTGTGGTCCGGTTTCTGGAAAAAGAACTCGTTATCCCGGGTTCCGTCAATGACGTAGCGCAGAAGCTTGGGGAGCGTTTCCCTGACCGGGGAAACCGAAGCCTCGAGGAACTCTGCCTTGAGATCGAGGCCTACCTTCTCATCGGCAGCATCGGTGATGAGAAACATCTTCCCCGCCTGCGCCCGAAGCTTCATACCTTTTTCCACGGCGTCTACGACGTGGGGATATGCCTGAATACCGACTGCCGGAAGCTTGTGCCCCACGGCTCAGCAGAATGTCCAGAGTGCGGGTCAAGAGTATACCCGGCAGCCATTTGTCGAACCTGCGGTCAGGATTTCGTGAAAGTGCGATTCCGAAGCGACGAGGATCAGCAACCCCAGGGGGATGATTCATATTTTAGCAGCGAACGGACTTCCTTTTTGACTCCTGAAATTCATAGTTTCGTCGAACCCGACGACGAGGAGGGCGAAGGAGAAGATGACACTGACGGCCGTCCGCGGCGGCCTCCGGAAGATAATCTTGAAGGAGTCTATGTGTGTCCGGCTTGTGGCCGCTTGGGGGAAACTGATACCTGCCCATCCTGCAACCGCAGAACTCAAGCATATCGCATACTGCGCGGTCCAGGTCACAAATGCCCAGCGTGCGGCTCGACGTATACACGCGGAGATGTTCTCACCCCACTTCGGACAGGGACAGCCTCAACCGTGTCGGTCCTTTGCACCCACCATCTCGACACGCTTGAAGGCGATGATCGAAAGCTTCTGGTTTTTGCCGACAACCGGCAGGAGGCTGCCTACCAGGCTGGTTATAGCGGCGACCGGCACAGGGTTTTCGCTGTTCGTCACATTATTGAGAAAGCGGTCCGAGATGCCGGGAAAGAAGGTATCTCCTTGGAAGACATCCCCGAAAGACTCCTCGAAGGTTTCCAAAGTCTTGGGCTTGTACAGAAGAAACTGACCCGGAGCGAAAGGCAAAAGTGGTCGGATGTGCTCGAATATGAGACAGCGTCCGAGTTCTGTCGTCCGACCCAGCAGCGAATCTCACTCGAGAATCTGGGCTTGGTGGCGGCGGAGTACGAATTCCTCGAGGACTTAAGAACAAACCCCGATTTCGTTTCTCTTGCGGGCGAGCTTTCCCTCGATGTGGAGACTGCGCTGAACTTAACGAGGGCAATCCTCGACCGAATGCGCCGCCAGAGAGCAGTGACATATCCTTTCTTCAAAGAGTATCTTGACCCGAACAAGAGAAAATACAGGGAGCTTCAGAAAGACCCATATGGTCTTCGCGTTCCAGATCACGGTCGCAATGTCATCGTCTTTGCATTGAACAGACCTCACCATTTGAAACGCAGGCTTGAAGGCTTCTATCAAGAAAATCCGAAGTCTGGGAGTTTGCCCTCTCTTCAGCGGCTGGCCAAGCGTGTAGTAGGCACTCGCGAAGGGGCGGAGCTCTTCTTGAGACGGGTTGTCCCCCTCTTGAGAGAATGTGAGATTCTGGAGAAAATTGATCCCCCAATCCCCCAGAGGGAGCGCGTTCCCGGAGTCGAAGCCCTTCAAATAGCCAAGAGAGTGATTCGCCTTGTTGTTCCGGAGCAAGGCTACAGATGTCAAGCGTGTCGGTTTTGGAGACCGCATTCCCTGCCAACTTGCCCGACCCCGTCCTGCGAGCGAGGCCGTCTTGAGCCTGAAGAAATCAATAGAGATCACTACTATGTGCGCCTCTACGCGGACGGACCACCGCAGAGATTGGCGGTAAGAGAACACAGCGCTCAGGTTTCACCGGATGATAGGGCCAAGCTTGAAACGCGGTTCAAGAATGGCAGCCTTGACGTTTTGGTCTGCACACCCACTCTGGAGTTGGGGGTAGATATTGGACCCCTACTCACGGCTGTCCTTCGCAACGCTCCACCTACCCCGACCAACTATGCTCAGCGCACGGGAAGAGCTGGCCGGAGGCTTCGGATTGGGTTCGTGTCAACGTTCTGTGGCCCGGGAGCACATGACAGGCACGCCTTCGAGCACCCTGAGTGGCTGGTGGCGGGCGAATTCAAACCCCCTTATGTACGCCTCGACAATCCCAAAATAGTCGAGAGACATCTGCGGTCCTACCTGCTCGAGCAATTGGACATGGAACTACCGGGTAAAATGTCGGATTTTCTCGATGATGTTAAACGTCCGACGAAGAGATTAACCGATAGATTGCAGCCCTTATACGAGGAGGTCGCAAGGAGACAGAGCGAGTTAGTCTCGACTCTTGGAAGACTTCTTGAGGACGATAGAACGAAAGGTCGATCTGATCGGTACGATGAGGAATGGGTTGGCCCGCTCGTAGAGGAGTTCGAGGGAAACATGGAAGCGTGTCTGGACAAATGGTGGGCCCGTGTTGCGAGACTGGACAGAGAATTCAGGGAGTTCTCAACCGTAGGGTCGCCCCGGTCAGACGAGAAAAAAGCGGCTGCAAGGAAAAGGGCGTACTTCGAGATCACGCAGGACCCCGAGCGCGCCTATGTACTGAACTATCTTGCGAATGCTGGCTTGCTGCCTTCCTACCAGTTCCCCACGGACACTTTTTCTCTGGATCCTGGCGTTGAGGATACGCCGACCCTCTATCGTGGCGCTGCCATCGCGATCGAGGAGTTCGCCCCCGGAAATGTCGTGTACGCAAACGGGTATAAGCTCCGATCGATCCGTGCACTTTTTGCTGGCGGGCCAGGAACTCCTGCTGCGGTCGAAGCTCGAACCGGGCTCGAGGCTTCAGGACGAGTCCGACCTTTCCACTTCTGTCAGAAATGTGACTTTGCCTCAGAAGAAGTAAGGAACAACTGCCCGATATGCGGCGGTAACCTGGGCGAAGAAGCTCCGGTGGTCTTCCTTGAGGATTTCGAGGCAGAAGAAACAACTCGCATTACGTCCGACGAGGAGGCGAGGGAAAGACGGTTTTTTGTGCGGAAAGAGACTTTGATCGAACAAGAAGCACAGGAATGCCAAATCTACGTCTATCCTTTCTTGCCGACTGAGTACAGAAAAGAGGCCAAAATTCTGATCACGAACTGGGGCAGATCCGAGCCCGAGACAGGCGAAGGCGAACGGTTCCACCTTTGTCCAGAGTGTGGCCGCCATTTCCCACCAGATGCCACGGATAGCGCCCACGAAGCTCATTCCCGATATTGCACGGGACATCCAACCGATGTGGTACTCGGATACGAGTTCGACACGGATGCCCTGGTACTGACTCCCCCGAGAAACGGGTCGGACCAACAAACGGCCGAAATTGATGAACGGCTCCTTAATACCCTGGCAGAAGCCCTCCTTGTAGGTGCAGCTGAGTATCTTGAAGTGGAACCTTACGAATTGCGAGCTTTCATCAGACGCGGAGGACCGGGCGGGGCCTATCCGCAGATCGTATTCTACGAAACAGTCCCGGGTGGAGCCGGATACCTTGAAGAATTAGCGAACAATCTTCCGAAAGTATCGGAAGCGGCATACGAACGCCTCTTTGCCCACGACTGCCGCAAATCCTGCTATCTTTGCCTGAAACGATACGAAAACCAAAGATGGCACAGCCGGTTCGATAAGGAACTCGTGCGCGACACTCTGTTCCACCTTTCGCTGGAAGCACCGCAAATTGCGAAGAAAGGAAAGGCCGGAGAAAGTATCTCTGCGCTGGAGGATATCCTGAGCGAGCGGGAAAGAGAAGCCGCTGACCTGCGTGAACAGGGGCAGACTCGCCGAGGACCGCAATCGCCGATCGAGGCCGCCCTCCTTGAGGCTCTGAGGAAGATCCCTAGAAATTCAGGCGACAAGTGGTTTTTGGGGTTCCATAAGTAGAGCAGGGGTGGTATGATGATGGGTAAGGCACGTGATAGGTATATTGAGCAAGGAGGTTGAGGAGCGACAAGATGCTTGGGAAGCGACCGGCGCAGTCCCGCCATAGACGGGATTTGATGCGGATCATGTGTATCTGGACTTTGTGGGAGGCAAGACGTTCTATGGTTTTCTGGCGCTGCATCGGGACAAGTTATTCTCGGACGAGCAGTTTGCGTGTCTGTATTGTGCAGACAATGGTCGCAACAGTGTTGCTCCGTCGCTGTTAGCGGTGGCGTTGCTGTTGCAGGCGCACGACAAGGTTTCGGACGAGGAGGCGGTGGCCCGATCTCAGTTTGACATGAGGTGGAAGGTGGCGTTGGGGATCGGGATGGAGGAGCGACCGTTCGTGAAGAGCACGCTGCAGTTGTTTCGGTCGCAGTTGATCTTGAACGACAAGGCGAGGGAGCTTTTTCTTGTCTCTTTGGAGGAAGCGAGGCGGTGTGGATTTTTGAAGAGGGGGAAGAAGAAGCTGGTCGTTGACACGACCCACATTTTTGGGAGGGGGCGGGTGCAGGACACCTATCCCGCTTATAGCGGGATTGGCGGATGGGATTGAGAAACTGGTGGGGGCATTGGCGAAGGCGGAAGGGGAGGATGAACTCGCTTGGGCGGCGAAGCACGAGTTGAGTCGGTATTTCTCGTCGAGCATCAAGGGAACAGCGGAGATAGACTGGAGCGATAAGGAGGCTCGGAAAGCTTTTCTGACGGGGATTGTGGCGGATGCGAGAAGGCTTCTGGAGATAGCGAAAGAAGGGATCGCCCGTCATGGGAACGACAGCGACGCGGGGCGTTCGATCACGTCGGGGGCCGACCTGTTGTGTGCTCTTTTGGCTCAGGACGTGAAGGAGACATCCGAGGGGAAGGCGGAGATAGTCGAGGGGGTAGCGAAAGACCGGATTGTATCGGTCACGGACCCCGAGATGCGACACGGGCGAAAAAGCGCTCATCAACGATTCGATGGTCACAAAGCGACGGTGGCCGCGGACGCGGAAACGGGCTTGATCACCGACGTGGACGTGTTGCCCGGAAATGCCCATGACAGCCGGAACGTGGTGGAAGTGGTGGAGCGTTCTGAGGAGGCTTTGGGCGAGGAAGTAGAGACGGTCATCGGCGACTCGGCTTATGGAACGGGTGCTGTCCGAGCGCAATTCGCGGACGCCGGACGCGAGGTCGTGGCGAAAAGTCCTGCTGTGCGTCGCCCCGGCAAATTCACCAAGCGGGATTTCCAGGTTGATTTTGAGCACAACCGCGTTACTTGTCCAGCGGGAAACG
>JAUYEE010000232.1 GCA_030691545.1 bacterium
GTTCCCATCCCATGAACCGCCTCGAGGAACTCCTCCCCGATAACTGGAAGGCCGCTCAAACCGCCAGCCAGAATATCCCTGCCTGATTCCCCACCGTCAACATCTATGCCAAGGTCCCCCTGTGTCTACCGGACGGATACCAATATACCACATCATCGCGTTCTTGGCGCCGGCCAACTCGATCGCACTCATCAAGGCGTGGGTGTCGTTCCAGTGCTCAGGAATCCACGTCGCAGGGTCGCGGCTGTTGCGGCCCACGCGGACTTCCAGCCCTTCGGGGTAGTAGCGAGTCCGTAGCCGCTGCCACTCGCGAGAATGTTCCCGGACCCTCTCGCGTGCAACGGAGAGGTCCGCCGGGTCAAACGGGCTCCACTTGTGCCCCCAGTAGTGATACACGTCCACTCCGATGCACTGCGTGTTCGCTGGCAGCTTCACCCTGCCGTGCTTGTCCACGTCTTCCTGACTGGCGGCATAGGCGCCGTTGTAGTCGAGCGCCGCGTAGCCGATCATGTTGTACCACGCCTTGATGTGGCGAAAAGGCTGCTGACCGTCCATCTCCCGAAGGCGGATGACGCGGTCGAATTCAGCATAAACCTTCTCCAGTCCCGCCGTTCCCAGGCCGGCCTCCCCTTCGTCACCGCATTTGTTGGCTAAGATGTTGTTGATGAGCTGGCGGCCCGTCGCCCGATCTGCCTCGGGGTTGACCAGGACTCGGTCGCGGTTCTCCCACAGTTTTTCGAGGATGCGCCTCACATTGTTGTAGGGCCCGCCGTCCTTCGCCTGGCGGTCGTAGTAGTTGGCCAGCACGATCAACTGTCGGTTGCAGAAGCAGCGGATCATGAGATTGATAATCTCATCGCGCCACTCGTCGTGGCGGGCGTAGAGCATGATGGCCGTTGACCACCGGCTGGCGATGTCAATACGGCGAATGTTCTCGTTGTGGAAGTGCTCCAGGGGATTGCGATCGTCGTGGGCCATCAAGCTATACTCGAAGAGGTACGGGAGAATCCCAATCCCCTCCTTGGGCGTCCAGGTCCGAATCGGGACGTAGGAGTAGCTGACTACATCGCCGCGAACATAGCCGGGCGGCAGGGTCGCGGCCGCGTCAAGCGCTGGCGTTGGGTCGCCTGGCTCCTCAGGAAAGGACGCTGAGGCCAGGGAACCCAGCGATGCGCATACACAGGAAACCGCAGCGTAATACCACGGAATCATCCTGAACCTCCCTCAAAAGAGCTCTCTGCGTCGGTTGATCTGGGTGCAATTCGCTCCCCATCAGGCCGACCTTGGGGGGAATCATACAGGATGTACCCATTACACGTCCACGGGTTCCCGCCCGTAGCTGGCGCAATCGTGGCACGGCCACCCCCTAATCCAGGCCCGGCCGCCACCGGGGTCATGGCCAAGACATCCGTGCCACCCCGACCAGGGCGCTCTCAGGCCCCTATTCTCTCATGCGACCCGTCATGCCTCGTCGGGTTTCGCTCGCCGGCCTAATGCGATTGTCACTTGGAGCGCCCGACCACGGGCCGACGACGCATGTGCAGCGCTGCCGAGAACCGGAAAGCCAATTCACGCATGATAGCATTCTTACCGCTTAAACGAATCGGCCGGTTCGGCCAGGATTCCATTCATGAAGCGGGCATAGCGCCCTGAAATCCGGATGCTGCCTCCGACTTCAGTCGTCGTGAAAGTGATTTCTGTCTTGCCGATTGTGACGATAATGTTCTGGCCTTCGGCCCGCACGCTCGCCTTTTCTGCGGACTCAACGCTGGCGCCCGCAGCCGTCAACACGTGGAGAAAATAATCGTCATCGCTTTGCCGTGAGGGGCATATTTCAATGCAGCATTCCGGCGCAGGTCCGGTGTTTTGTTCGGGCGGGTAACTCTTGCCGCCGTAGCTGTAAAGGCCCGACCCGGAAACCAGCGTTACCTGCGGGTCTGTCGGAAGCAAGGTCTGAATGAACAACCGCCCCTTGCCATTAGTGACTACCAGATGCTCGCCGGTTCTGGTTGGGACTTTCATGGCTTGAAGGAGAAAGGTCTTTTTGAAGGCAGCGTCAGACGAACGAACGCGGTCGAACACGATAAATGTCCCCGGTCGAAGAAAGACAATCTGGCGAGTGAAATACGCAAGCTTCTTCGGCGAGTAGGCCCGTGTGCAATCCCCCGCGACATAGACGTAGTCTCCGCGATCTTCGAAGGCTGCGATGTCGGCGATATCATACAAGTCGCGTCCCTTTTGCCATTCGGCGGGGTCCGTGACGGCGCCGTTATGATGGGGCCACGAATGAGCTTGCCCTCCGTCGTTCCCCGAAACGGGTCCGGCCCGTATCCCCGGCCACGTTTCAGACGGGTCGTGCACCAGAATTGTGTTATGAGCGATGGTACGAAGATGATAATTGACATCATGGGTTGAGCCAAACGAGTCGTAGTGGCCGCCATCGCCGATCAGTTCTTCGTACTTGTAAATCATGAAATTTCCCACGTCCAGATGCTGATGCGCCGTAAACCGATCACCGCATTTGAAAAAGAAGTAGGTGGCGTCTTCGTCCCATGAGCTCCGGGCGAAGACGTATCCGGCGCCCCGGCTAATGTGAGACAGCTTGAAGGTTTTCAAGTCTGCATTGCGGACGGTTGCGTCTCGCCAGAGAAAGTCCTTGTATGCGTAAACGCCGACGCTGGACCGCGGCGTGCTTTCGTTGAACGCATGCACTACCTGATGGCTCGGGTCCTCGCGGAAGTAGTTGACGAGGATTCGCCTTGCCGATAAGGCCTTATCCCGGTCGCCGCCGAAGAGCCGTCCACCTCCGTCGCCCATGGGGACCGGCCGGCGGGAGTTGTATTGACCGATGCCAGGATAGCTCTCAAACACGCTCGCGACAGCGCGGTTTCTGAAAAACTTCGGGGCGTCCTCATAGTAATCCTTGCCTTCGCAATTCCGTGCCGCCTCACAGAAGAACAGCCACTCATACAGCCAGTAGTTGATGTAGTAACCTTCGGCCCAGCTCCCCCCATTCCCCGCCAACTCGAGGGCGGGCGCTGCGCGAGTCCGCCACTCCTCTTCAAGTGCTTTGAGAATCGCGGGGGCGCGACTATTCTCATAGTAGGTCGCGTAGCAGGCCAATCCGATCCCCCAGTTCTTATACCCGTACCAGCCGTTATGGAAAACGTGCGTTTCGGACTGGACGTTGGCATCAACGGTCTTGTTCATATAGTCGTGGAACTTCTCTCGCTCCTGTCGAGTCCAGTGTTCGTGACACAAATCGTAGGCTATCGCGCAGAGGGCGAGATCGTGACCAAAGGTAACATGGCCCGTTTTAATGGGGCCGTTGATGTATCTCATCGCCATCTGCACGGCTTGCCTGCCAAGACCCGCGTCGCGGTCTATGGCGCACACAAGAGACAGGGAAAGCATTTTCGAATGCTCATCCGCGTCGCTCTCCCGTGGCACCCGCACCACGCGAGCGTATGCCTCAGGCCGCTCCTTTGCCAACTGTTGCAGGTGTTGGCGCGAGCCCAGCAGTCGGGGATGTTCCACGGGAACGGCGTGTCTCCCGGCCTCCGTCATTGATGGAAGAAGGCTCCTGCAGAACAGAAGTGCTCCTCCAGTGGAGAGAACACAGAACAAGACGAGCGAGCGGTTCATTTTCCTCATCGCAGGAATCCTCTGGGTTTCCAACCATAGGTTAGCCATTGAGTGTACGCGCCGAGCCGACCGAATGCCACTCGAAATGTCCGGCTCTCGCATCGCGTAAGTCTCGCGCGCGGCACCCAAGCCCGCCACCGAGAACTTGGGCACTTGGAAACTGTCCTCGGTCAATGAGGCTCATGACATCGTTGGAGAGCATCTCGAGAAGACAGGGAGACAGCTCGCAGCGGGGCGAGAAGAGTGGAAATGGTCCTGTTTGGAGCCCGGACTGTCGGGCTATTCGTCCACCACAATGCGATAGAATGCGTTTCTTGCCTGCCCCGTGTCTATGGTGTAAGAATTTTCCGGAGGGGTGGCAGGGACACTTGCTGCTTCGATTTGGTCGAATCCTGTCCTGAGATCTGTGGACCTCAAGATCGAATAGTGCCTGTTGCTCACGCTGTGCCAGCGAATGACCATTGTGGAGTCTATGCCCTTGATGATCGAGGAAATCGCCAGGATGGATGAGGCATCCGTGGGATCCGTGCCGGCGACCCACTCGTCAAGATTGGACTCGCCGTCCCCGTCGAAGTCATCCTCCCCTTGGACATCCGCGATCTCACCGATCTCATCTCCCGGATCGAAGTCCACGATCGTCCGCTCCCAATCGTCTGGAAGGCCGTCTCCGTCCACATCTTCCACGGGGGCCCCTGCGTTGTCGAGTCCCGCTGTTGGAGAAGCAACCTGCCAGTTGATAGGATCGTTGCCATATCCGTCGCTGGCTATGCGTTGAAGTGTATCCCCGGTCCCGTTTGCGCCGGTGAGCCATGGGGCGGAATCGGAGTAGTCAACGCGGTCCACCAAAACATAGGGAACAAACCCCGCGTCGGGGTCCGGCGGCAACACCGGTGCGCCGGGCTTCAGCAAGGCAATTTCCCCGTTAGAATTGCCCAGAGTCCCATCGTACGGCCCGAAAAGCCTCACGCTCTCATCCATGCTATAGGTGTAGCGGAAGACCGTGGTCGCTTTCCTGTCGGCTTCCGGATCGAAGCTGATCAACACTATGTAATCATCCGGCAACAGAGTCACGCCTGTGGGGAAAGAATAGTCCACACTCCCTTCGATGCGCCACGTGTTGTCTAGCGCGTCCGGATCGAACAAGGTAACAGTTTCAGAGAAGATGTTTCGCAGCTCGATGTATTCATACTTCGTGTTAATGGTGGCGCCGCCGGAAGGGGGATTATACATGATTTCGTTGATTACCACCGGCCCCACCTTCGGCCCCGCATTGATCGAATTCAAGGTGGCCGCGGCCTGGGCGACGAAATGCTCCTCTCCCGTGCTGATGACCCACCGGCCCAGTGTTTCATCGCTTTCGGAGGGGCCGAATCGGAAGCCGTGACCGTAGCCCGTTAGGTTCCCTTCGGAGTCAGCAGAGAACAGATAGACCTCTTCTCCCAACGAACTGAGCAGAAAACTGCTTGGGCTGGAGGGATCGGAATTGAAATCGTCCTCATCGAACACGAAGTAATGACCTGTAAGAATCTCCGTTCCGTCCGGAATGCGAAACTTGAAGGGATCCCTCCGATCATCCGTGAGATACCAACCGCCGACCTCCGCATTACGTGCGGTCGGGTTGTACAGCTCAATTGCATCTTTCGCCGACAAATCGCTATTCGTGAGCGCTTCGTTGATGACAACTGCGGGAATTTCGGGCCCGGGAGGATCATCGGCTCCGGGAGAGCCATCGGTCGTCGCGGACGGTCGCCAACTGCTCTTTCTCCCCCACGAGTCCGGCGGGGCATTTTCATCCAAGATGGCCAGTGAGAAGCCAAGGCCGTCCGTTGTCGGGCACCACTCATCGTCGTACTCGAAGGAAAGAATGGTCCGGCCCAGGCCGTCTTTTAGCGTGAGCGGCTCGCCGCCGTTAGCAAGCGAGTTGACCGGAACCTGGAACTCGCCTGCGATGTTTATATCGCTCCAGTTCGGGTATCGGATTGCGAAAGCGGCTTTGTTCTTGACGAGGACGACGTATTCGTCCGGCGCCAGCGTACGTATATCGCTGCGTGTAAAATCAAAGGCAACTCCGTCCGTGAACTTGATTCCAGCCAACCCGATGGTCTCGGCGCCGGTGTTCCTCAGCTCAATGAAATCGAAATCATCTGCGGTGCCATTGCCTTGTGCTTCATCGCCCGACGGTTCGCCGGAGTGATACATTATCTCGGTGATGCGCAGCGGGGAGGGCGTATCCAGGACAAACAGTGCTTCGTTAAGCGCGCTCCACGTGCCCTTGCTCCCGAAGGCGCGCGCCTTGACGAGCGTCGTCATCTCAAGCGGTACAGGGCCCCCATAAAGGTCGCCCACGGCAAGACCCGTGCCCGGCTCCCGCGGATCCGTTCCGTCCAGTGTATAATAGACCGTACCGGAGGCTGACATAGACAGGGTAAACCCTTTTGCGAAACTGCCGCCGTGCTGGCTGAACGCCGGCGCCTCCACGTCAGGATACCACCCTTTGCTTTTAAGCTGATTGAGTACGATCTGAGAACGGGAAGGGAAGAAATTCCTGACTTCATTGTTGATCGCGTTCTGCCAGGTGCTCTTGGTAAGCGAGGAATTGCCCCAACGCGCGGACTCCGCGATAATGGCCGTGTCGATTTGCGCAGCGCGAGCCAGGAATCGTTCGATGGCGGGGTCTGCCGTCAGCAGCCCGCCGTTGAGCAGGTCCTTATGCGCATGGTCAGCGAATCGCAGGCGGCACTCGGGATGCGCCACCAGTTGCTGATGGATCCACTGCGGGTTGCTGTATTGGAATTGGTCGCCGCACGGAAAAGGCCCCGTTTTGTCCGTCATCCCTTTGGAGAGAGTGTGCTCCGCGTCGTGGACGAAGAACCTGAATCCTTCCTCACCGTTGCGGTTGCGCACACCGAACCAATTGTTCGTCCTCGTGTTTCCCAAGAACTCGGAAATCGGGGCGTCGCGATCGCCGTCGTAAAAGATGATCATCATGTATTCAATAAGGTTGTCCACGTCGAGCAGGACCTCGTACTTCGGGTCGCGCTCATGGGTTATCGGGTCCAACCCCTGGGCGTGATAGTAGTTCGCATCGTTTGCGAAGCCCCGTGCGGCCAGATCCCACAGGCGCCGCCAGGCATCGAAGGTGCCATCTGTGACCTCCGTGGTGTAGCCGCCGGTTGACCCCGCAGCTTTTACGGTATCGTATTCCTCCCGGTCGCCGCCGAAGTAGGACGCGGCAAACGACGCTTCCGACCTCTCCTGGGTCTGGTAAATACCCCAATACTGACCGTTGATGTAGAGATGATAGTACCGGCTGCGGGTGTAGCCCTGGCCCGTCTGTCCCTGGCTGTCGCGGGCCCAGACGTCGCGGCACATGGTATTGCCACTGTCGTTCTGAAAGCTCCAGGAGTAGTTCTGGGCGGTGCGAAGGTCAACGTTGTCAAAGCTGCTGACGCCCTCGTCGCCAAAGAGGGGATAGTTGAGCTTGCCGTCTCCGTACTCGCTGCGGAAGAAGAGCCGGAAGGCATGCTTGGGATTCGACCCGGTTCGGCTGAAACCTCCTCGGATCCGCAGGCCCGCGTCAATCTGGAACCCCTCGTCGGCGCCTTCGGGGAATCCCGGGCCCTCGGCGCCATCGGGATAGATCAGCTCCGCCGACACCG
>JAUYEE010000243.1 GCA_030691545.1 bacterium
GCTTCTCCTGTCCCTGCATTTTCATCCTCCTCGATGCGTTCTGTCTCCATACCACACATACGCTCTATCTGCCGAGGAGTATGGCTCACATCGTTCTCACAGGGAACATGGGTTGGCCGGGCGCTTACGGTGTCCTGCCCCCATAGTCTGTGGTTCTCTTTGAGTTAGTTTTCGCAGAACGGCTGCTGTCGAGAGCCGGAGCGTAGCGGAGACGAGCCATAACGCCTCGCGTCAAAGGCATTGAAGGTGGGAAGCCCTCTCGACATCACGCAACCTCCTGAACACGAGTGAGAAATCGGCAGGCTGGGATGTCGATTCTCCCGGAAACCTGTGTACTCTCTACGACCAGGGATTTCCGCCACAGTACTCGACGAAGGTCCCAGAAGCCCGTTTCGCCCACCGTCGGCTCTCCGGATCACCCTTTTCTCTCGCAATGCTCGAAACATCGCGCCTTCAGCAGAAACGCCAGGTGGGTCGAGTGCTATGGCGGGAATGTCGGATCGTAGACAGTGCACACACATAGAAGCGAAAGCACGCGATCTTCCTCTGTAGAAAGGCTATCACGGGGAACCGCGGGGCCATGTTCGGGAAAAGGAGCAACAAAGCTCGAACGGGCACGCTGAGAGACTGCCCGCAGCCAAGCTCTTGTTCTCGCCTGCGGTACCTGGCGCGTTACAAGCTCCAGCCTTCGCGATACTTAGGACGGATGTAGCCATCGGCCTCGGGACAGTTTATCGCTTTAAGGTTCTTTGCGTCCCACTCAAGCTTCTGACCAACGCGGAAGGCGACCGTGCCCAGCAGGTTATGTTCGATGAGCTTGCCGGAATAATCGAAGTTGCACAGCGTCGGCGAGCCGGTCTTGCAGCCCAGAATCCACTCTTTGTAATGGCCTGGCGACGGCGGAATCCGTGCTTCGGGCGGCTTGAAGTCCTTGAAGTCAGCCTCCGGCAGCAATATACGCCGGTCATAGTCCGCGAGGAGCATTCCTTTGTCCCCGACAAAAAGGGCCCCGATGCCCCACTCCTTGAGATCGTGGCCCGGCGGTGACTTCGGTCGCTGGATACCGTCGTACCAGTGCACTTTGAGGGGAGGCATGTCGCCGCGTGCCGGGTGCTCCCAATGAACAATCAGCCAGTGGGGATAGCTCTCCGAGCTCAAGTGAGACCCCTCTGCCGTGACCGTCAGGGGATCCCGCAGCTTCAACGCCCAAAACGGCAGGTCGATCAAATGACTCCCCATGTCTCCCAGACATCCGTTCCCGAAGTCCCACCACTGTTCCCAGGTCATACAACCGCCTGGCAGGTAGCTGGAATGGTAGGGGCGCCAGGGCGCCGGTCCCAGCCAAAGGTCCCAGTGCAGATGCCCAGGGACCGTTTGCTCTTCCTTCGGTCGTTCCGGGCTGGGCCCTTCCCGGCCGCACCATACGTGCACCTCGCGGACCGGTGCGATGGCGCCGGACTGGACCAGTTCGACCACGCGCCGGTAGTTGTCTCCGGCGTGGATTTGCGTACCCATCTGAGTTGACACCTTACTCTTGAGGTACGTTTCCTGCATCACCCGGGCTTCATGCACGGAGTGAGCGAGCGGCTTTTCGCAATAGACGTGCATGCCGCGCTTCATGGCCATGACGCTCGCGGGAGCGTGAGTCTGATCGGTCGTACTGACCATTACGGCGTCAATGTCTTTTTGCTCGAGCATCTTCCGCCAATCGTTGTACGTCTTCGCCTTCGGGAAGCGCTTTGCGGCGACGCCGAGGTATTTGTCATCAACGTCGCACAGGGCGACGATGTTTTCGCCGATGACTTCGTCCGTATTGGCTCGCCCCCGACCGCCCACACCGATGATCCCGATGTTCAATTTACCGTTGGCAGGGCTGCCCTCAGCCAGGGCACTGTTTCGGGCAACCCAGAAGCCAAGCGAACCCAGGGCAGTCTTCCGCAGCATTTCACGACGAGACAATCGCTCCTTCATAGTCCGACCCTCCTTTAGGGAAAAACGAACTCCCGGTGCTATTTGGACTATTATTGTGTCTTATCCAGCACCCATCCGCAATGAGGAAGTGTGTGGCAGAGCAATGCATCGGCGTCGCGGGGACTCGCCGTAGAGGACGCGCAGAATGAACACTACGATCGCGGCGGGTCACCCGGCTGAGCTTATACGATAGATGTGCACAGCGAGCGGCTCAAACACATCAACAAAGAACCCCTCCTCGGAAGTAACAGTGCGACCCTCATCCACCACGGTAACATCTGTGAGAGCCGGGATACCCTCCACCTCCACTCTTGCTCGCGTCTCTCGCAGCGATTCGTCGTAGTTGACCGCGAAGATGTAAAGCTCTCCGTTTTTGCATTTCGCCAGAGCGTCGAGCTTGACCGCCTCCTCACCGCGTATGGAAACGGTCCGCTCAGGCTCATCACCTAAAATGGCCGGGGTCAACCGTGTCACCTGTGCGTTAATTTGTGTTATGGCTTCGCGATTGGCCGGCGGCACGCCGAACTGAGAATAGCTTGGTTTCCAAACGTGAGTGAAATAGCCGATAGCCGTGGCACCCCGGCAGATGGCCATCCAGACTTCGGCACGAATGTGCGAGGGCTTGACATCTTTTTGCTCGGCGAGGTCGCCGGTCCAGCGACTTCCTTTGCTCGTCTCAATCCAGGCGTAAACGGGCTTGGGCCCTGCCATTTTGACAAGGAACTCCGTGCCCTCATGAACAAGATGTATCCACTCGGGCTTATTCCAGCCGTAGATGGGATAGATATCAAATCCCACGACATCGGCCGCCTTGATGTACTCCGGGTACATCTTCAGTTGATCTGCGTTGTACTTGTTGAAGAAGGGGTGGAAGTAGCCGGTAAGCGTCATGAACACCGGCCGCGACGAATCCGCTTTCTTCATCACGCCGTATTGACGAAAAACGTCAGCCGGACTCGACCGAGGCACTGTCCGAGGAGGCGAAAGCAACACGTTCTTCCCATCCTCGTCAAATCCCTCGATTTCTCCGAGCGACCCCCAGACGTTCTTCGCTGGGTTGGCCGACAGGATTCTCAGAGTTAGCTGTGTGAAGGTGACGGGGTGAGGCAGATCGAACTTCTGCTGACCCCTTTTCGGGGCGACCGTTGCTCGGAGAAGTTCCTTGCCATTGGCCTCGAAAGCGATCTCACGCGCGACCGACAGACCTTCCGAGATTGTCAACCAGACCGCGAGGCTTTTCACGGTCACTGGCTCCTTCAGCTTCACTGTCACGGAAGCCCCTTCCAGAGGGTCTAAAACGGACCAGCTAAAAACATCGCCGTCCACAAGCCTCCACAAAGGAGTCTGTGGGTTGACTCTCAAGTCCTGCGCTGGTTCCACCGCGGCATCGCTGACGCGCTCTGGCAAATCCGGCTCGTCGCCGTGTATATAGCCCAAGAGCGCAGGGTGGCCTTTGAGTCGCTCATCGAAAGGCATTACACCGCAAAGACCGGCTTTCTCGACGAGATCGAGATACTCCTTAACATCTCGGGTGCCGCCGGATTTCGGCCAGTAGCCGGCAACCGTATTCATCCCGCATGACTTGATGGTCTCGAAATTCCGGGGCTCCTGTAGCCATGCCATGATCGGGAAGAAGGGCTTCCCATTTACGTGGAAGCCTCTCTCCCGCCCAAGCTCGATTTTCTCGATGCCCGGCATGTCCCCTGCCCCTTTCAACGACGCGGCCTCCAGAAGGCAGCCCAGACAGGCAAGAGCCGCATTTATGGTCCTCAGTCTCATCGGGGTGAGTCCTATCCTCCATATCATGTTATTTGATCTCCCGAGACGGGGCCCATCCGTCGAATGCTGAAGAATACCGATGGGATTGCTCCGCCGAAGCCCCGAAGGACAACGGATACTGCTTGCGCAACTTCCTTGCGGTCCTGACATACGCGGAGGTCATTGAGAAGGTCCTGCGGGAAAAACAGCCGCCGTGGCGACGACGGCTTTTCCCTTGAACCCACGCTCCATGTCTTTTGGCGCAATCGGGCCGATATACGTCCGCGCGATGACAACGTTGTCGAAGTAGACCTTGATGGGATTGGCTAGACCGAACTCCTCCGGAAGTCCGTGATAGTAGGTCTCCAGTGAGAACGAAGTGATCCGCAAGTGCGGGACACGGCGGAACCGCAAACCCTCTTTCCGGATCGAGCGCTCACCGTCTATCCAGAGTTCCTCGAGCCCGTCTGCATTTGCTTCGCCTGTCGAGCGATCAACCCAGTTCAACTTCATGTGGCGTTCCACGCAATGCCACATTCCGACACGAATGGGAATTCTTCTTCGGACCTCGTAGTTCTCTCCCCAGGGCCCCTTTTTGTCCAAATGGTAGCTGTAAAAGCCCATCTCCAGTTCCCGACTCCCTTCCTCCCCCCAGGGCTGGAGTCCCGAGTAGAAATACCCGCGGGTGGACACGTCCTGGATGCCTGCCATCCCGACCCAGGCGGCATCTTTCATGGTCACGTCCCGTCCTCCGAGGTTTGAGCCGTGATTACGAACCGCCCGGTAATTCTCATCGAACTTGACATAGTACCGTACGTACAGCTCATCGTAACCATCTCCGAGTCCCTCGTTGGAGTGGTTGTAGTTGCCCAGTTTGAGCCACAGCCCTCCCACCTGAGATTTCCCTTTTTCGTGCCAGCATCCGATCTCGAGAATGCGCCCGCCAGGGCCCTGCACACCAGCCGCACTGACGTTACCTGGTACCGCGCGGGTACGGCTCGTCTCGTTCATCCGGATGCCGTGCCACTTGTCTGCTGGTTTCGTCGCCCCGTCACCTCCCCAGGACTCGAAGTTATCGGCAAAGATCACGCCGGGGGCCCCAGCGATGCCGAGGTCGTTGGGGCACTTGGCTGCGATTCCCATGGTACGTGGAGCCATGGGGTCGCCGGGTTCTGTCCCGTGGGCAACAGTCCAGAGAACGCCGGTCCATAGCGCAACGCCTGAAAGTAGAACGAACGCTTTCTGAACCGGCTTGCTCATTGCTCTCATAGATGTCCCCTGCCTTATCATCCGTTGGTCATCGTGGTGCTCTATCTTCTTTCGGCGCCCGCAATTTCAGCTTCACTTCGTTCCAGGGACCCTGCCATTCGCATGGACGCCCGAGCGTCCAATAGACCCTCAGTTCATCACCCGAGACGGCGATCTTGGCATCGGCGGTGCCGCCGGTCCGGGCTTCCGGATAGCCACCGTGATGTGGGCATGTGACGTCGCCCTGGAACTGCAATGGAATCTCTCCTTCCCTGGTCCTGATCAGTCGCCCCTCACGATCCCCCTGATGGTGACCGCACAGGAGTTGCATGGCCAGTTGCCGGTCTATCTTCCCATAGTGATGCCGGATGTCTCCCATCAGCGTCCAGAAGCGTCTCGCACTACCCGGCGATGTCTCTTCGCTGCCGAAGCGAGTCATGGGCACGTCTGTCCGTTGGTTGTACTCGTCAAAGCTGTAGTTGCAGTAGTTGTGGTTGGTCATGACCAGGTAGTTGCCGATTTCGCCGACATCCCCGGGGCGACGGATGGCATAGCGATTGGCGGTTGTTTCCACTATCGCGCAGCTCTTTCGGTCCGAGATAAGAAAGTTCCATGTTCCTCCCCGCAAGAGACTCTGGCGGCCAGTCCTGGCGCGGTACTCGGGCGTCCCTTTGGTGACCATTTCAATCGCTTCATCTACCGAATCTGCGTAAGCAGCGACGTGCAAGAACAACAAGAACCATGACACTCCGAAGGCGTTCGCATGGTACCTGGTGTGTTGATCGCCTCCTGCATTCAGGATGACCGAAACGCCCTTATCATTGACCACCTGGCAAGCCGCCCCTGCTCCGCCAGCAGTCAGAACCCAGAATGCATTGCCATCACTCGGCTGCCCGATATAGACAATCTGGTAGCATTTTGGATTGAAGGGGGTGTGCCGGTTGTGGGCCGCAATCATTTCGTCACCCTCGTTCGGCCCCGTCCCGATTGTCACAAAGGCGCTGCAACCGCCCTCCTCTCTTTTCCCCCTGTCCCAGGGATGCGCAGTCGGATGCCGCCAGGACCACTCGTCAAAGATGTTCGTGTTCAGAATCTTTTGATAGTGACTGCTCGCCTCCGCATAGGGAGACTTGTCGAGTTCATTGGCTGCCCCTTCGGCAATACCCTTCATAAACTCGATGAGAGCGGGATTCAGCGCGGCGATTTGCGCTTCATACAGCGCGAGTGCTTGGAGAGTATCATCAAGTCCGTACTTTTCCGTGTGCTCCTTCCACCAGACATCAGACACCCAGCGCACGAGGTCGCCGGCCTTCGTGCCGATCTGATGACCGATTTCATACCAGGATCCCTCCAATACCCCCAGGAAGCGGGCTCGTGGCTCAAACGGGGGATGTCCTGGCGACACCTCGTAATGCTTCGCATAAGGATTGCCGACCGGACCCTTGCGGTACTCATGGCCGCCGGGGAGTTTCACCGTTGGCCCTGCCTCCGCGCGGGCAACGGACTCTGTCTTCTTCAATCCTACCGCTGCGGCGCTTTGCAGATAGGTCGCAAACAGCCCGTAACAGCAGATGAGAAACAGTGCCTTCTGGAAAACGCTTGACCTTGGATCAGTGTCACAGCCCATTGTGATCTCCTGTCTCCAGTTTACCGCCGGACGCTTTGATTGAGCCGGAGCCAACGGATTGGTTCGCACGGAGTCGCTCCACTGCTTCGCCCTGCCGTTATGGTTCGTTCAACTTGACACGTCTGTTTGCAGGACTTCCCCTCCTGCCGGTCTTTTGTCCCTTTTCCGGCATCGCAAGTCAAGGCTTTTCGCACACCGCCCATTCCCAGAAAGTATTTGCAGGCCAGGCCATTGGTTATTTGCCCCTGTCGCGCCGTACCATCGCGAAAGCACGCGATCGGTGATTAAAGCAACTTACTCTTACGAGCAGATCTGAGGCACTTCCGCAATTCTCTGAACCGACGCATCTTGGATGTTTCTTAAGCGGTCACGGGAGTAGGTCCAAGGCGACAACCTCGTGATCCAGAATCGTCGGCACGGTCAGCGAAACGACCTCATCCTTGATTTCGTAATCTGGGGTCTTATTGCTGACAAGCAAGTGGACCTTCTTCAGCGTCGCGTTTCGAGGAATTCGAACCCGAACGCCCTGTTCGCCAATGGGGATCAGCTCTCGAAACGGGCCTTTCATCATCATCGGGTTGGTGAGGTTGACAAGATGAACGGTCATGGATCGTTCTTGCCGCCACACGGTGACATCGAGAATCCCGGCACCAGTCACTCGAACGGGCGGCTCTTCATTCACCGTCCAGTTGATTATGTTTCGCAGAAGTCTTCCGTGGTCGGCATTCATGATCTCCCAGAATGTTCGGTCTATGTCCCAGGGGATATAAGCGACTCGGTTCTGTCCCAATTCTCGCAGATATATCTCGCGGATGTCCGTGTCTGGTTTTCGGGGATAAACATGTTCCATGGGTAGATCGGGATAGGTAGGGATCAACGTAACGGGAGAAGGGAAGTCCAAGGAAGGCTTCACGTCAAGTCGCCAGACCCCATTGACGATTCGGTATGCGTCTTCCAGCCCGTTCAGGATAGGATGAAACCGGCCCGTCTTCGAATCGCTTCTCAGCCTCAAATAAGAATTCTGCATCGGGCCTTCAACCCGGTCGTTGTAGGAAACACCGAACACATCCGCGAGACCGAAATCTCGGCGGCGTTTCCCCTGCTCGTCGTATAACGACGTCTCGAATGTGGCCGCCAGGCTTCCTCCGAGTTGGACGTATCGCCTGAGTTGTTCACACTGCGCTTCCGAGAGGGCAGCGATGTTGGGAAGAATCACCAATTTGAATGGTTTGAGACGCTCCGCGTCGAGCAATCGGTCGTTCACCATCTCGAACGGCACACGTGCTTCGATGAGGGCATGATACATTCCCAACCCGTGACCGCCGCTCCCCTCCTGCCATCTTTCACCTCCATAGTAACGGTCGATCTGTTCCGAATAGACCATCGCTACGCGGGCGAGCGGCGAAAGATTTCTCAAATACGGCTCGGCGCCATAGTGCCATTGATAGATGTTGTCCACGACCTTGAGCCAACGCCTATCGTAGAGTGTCCCCGAAAACTTGACAAACCACGGGCGCATGTTATTGGCGACCCCTTCCGCCATCCAAATTCGGAATTCCGCCTCGCTCTGCACGGAGTCCTTCCAGCGGTAACGCTCCTCCAGCCCGACGCTGGATATACCGGCGAGGGGTTTCATGCCCATTGTGGCACGGAGCTCTTTGGCCCGCTTCCCATTCGACCACGGAGGAATAACGCCGCTTCTTGCCTGATGATCGGTGAAGAAAATATCGGACAGGGCGCCGGTGACGACTTTATCGGGAAAACCGTTGGGTATGAACCGAGAGGTGGGCTTGACCTCCCGGATTACGCGGTCCCACAGGAACCACAGCTCTCGTAGTCGCTCGATCTGCCACTCCATGTATTTCCGATAGGTTGGGTCGCGACGGTCGCTCGTTCGCGGCAGGTCCATCCCACAGAACAACTTGAAATTCTGAAGGCAATGTTCACAGTAACAGATTCCGTGACCAGACCACCGATTGGAAAAGACGCCATCCACCTGATATAAGGTGACAATCTCCTTGTGAACCTGAGTCATGAACTCGAAGTTGTAGGGACCCATCGCGCACGTGACCCACAATTCGGGGTTCGACCAATGGCGCCGTTGCTGTCCTTGGGAGTCCACGGCGATCCAATCTGGGTGGGCCTGATAGACATCATCCCACGCCGCGTGCGGGTCTGTGCGTGCGATCACTGCCATCCCCATTTCGCGACACCCGCGGACCAAATAACCGAACGGATCAGAATCCCCAAGCCACGCACTGCGATGGTGGAATGGGATTTGTGTGGGGTAGTAGGCGACCACGCCCCCCGCGCTTAAGCAAGCGCCATCGGCATGAATTCGCTTGAAGTAATCGAGCCAAAAGTCCGGGTCGAATCGGCCTGGGTCGTTTTCGACCAAGACCAATTGCGCCCAACGCATCGGCCGCTCAAACCACGGCTTTGGGTTCTCTGTGGTGGCGCTCAAGGGCGTTCCGAGGACCGCATACGCCCCCGCGGCCACCGATGTTTTTATGAAATCTCTTCGGTCCACGTGTGCTTTCGCCCTCCCTTAACTCATCCATGTGTACCTTTTCATCGCACAGTCTCATCGAGTGGAAGACCAAGTTTCTCGTACGACCCGCGGCGGCCGGGGCGATCCTTGTCTTGAATCCGTTTGGCGCGACGGGCGACCTCATCGGCGATTTCCTGTGGAACGACCATGACGCCGTCATCGTCCGCGACAATCACATCGCCCGGCCTGACCTTCACCCCCGCGCAGGTGATCGGCTGGTTATTCGAAACCGGTCCAATTCGCCCCATCGGGTGAGCAGGCGACCGCACCGTGCAAAAGACCGGCGTTTTCTGGATTATACACTCATAAGAGTCACGACACGTCCCATCAATCACGAAACCGACGACCCCCTTGATCCGTCCTCCAAGCGTGTTCGCGGAACCAAGAATCCCCGCCGGCGTCCGCTTGGCATCAATCACGAGCACCTGGTCACGACCGCCCCACGGGCCGGCCTCGTGCCATAGGCCTTCCGACCCTTCTGCGTATTGTCGCTTATCGAACTCCTCATACGACATCGCCTTCAGTGGTCGGTTGATCACCTCATACTCGGCGGTCTGGGCAATCCCGGCAAAGTGAATCCCGGAGTAGAGTGGGCGCATGGTGTAATCCATTTGGTAGCGTTGCTGCAGCCCCATCGAGTCCAAAGCGTCGCAGACATCCGAGGTGCGGACAGACCGGAGAATCTCCAGTGTTCCCTTACTGACTTCGATGACGGGCCACGTCTTCTGGGGTTCAGGCTCCGCATTGACATGGCTGTGCCCGAACCCCAATAGCGCCAATGCGGCCGCGCAGGAAACGATAAATATCGTCCTCACGGTCAATCTCCTATTCTTGATTTGCTGACCTATTGGCGAATGACGCACTTCGCGTGCGGGTCTTACGTCGCTTGGAAGGAGTGTACATTTCTCCACCCGACAGGTGCAAGCCAACGTTGAGAATCCCGCGCGCAGGGGTTGCCAGAAGCTCCCCTCTTGTGATCTGCTCTGCACAGAGCCACAGCCAGCACTCACAAGCAGCCTTAGAACGCACTTACCCTGGAGCTCTTGTCGTTTCCAGGATAGTCGTGCCGCACTGTCCGGAAAGTGTAGAAAACGCCACTGTACTCGACAACTCTTTCGAATGCTCGCTTATCGGGTTTGGCTTCTGGTTCGGGCCGCGTCGTTATCTTACTCGACAGCAAGATGTTACGCCACTACCTGAAGCGCATGAAGGGCCTTCTGAATGCGTCTAAGCCCGGTTCGGAACTCCTGAAGAAAGGCGCGCTTCTTTGTCCTTCCCTGTCCAGTGGATTACGTCCGCAAGAGACGTCAATCTGGGTCCGTTTTCTGGTAGGTGGGCCAATCCTGTTCTGCAGCAATGGGGTAGTTTCCATAGAAGGTCATGGTCATCGGGTGCCGCCGGACCTGCGCAAGGATGGAGAGTCGGTCGTCCCTCGTCAATGCTTTGGTGGGTTTGGTATTCGGTGGGGCGAGTGCGCAACGTGCGAAAGGGGCGATGTCTTGATGGAATCGTAACGTCACGCCCTGCCATTTCGAAGCTAATCGAGATGAATTCTCTTTTGCGCGCTTCGGCAGCTATGTGCAAGTCAGCGACGCCGACCACCGATCTCGCGAACCGAGCGAAGCACGTTGACAGCGTGAAGTCGAGAATCACGGCGAAGCCGCGTCTTTTGTCTCGACAATTTGCGATTCGGAGGTCGCCTGTAGGCAGAGGGTCACAAGAAATCGCGCGAGTGAATTCTGCCCGTCGGCGTGAGCTTCCTGTCGGCGTGCGTCTCGCCGACGGAAATGGAATCAATCGTGTCGTGTGTCCGCGTTCGCCGGTCGGCCGCAGTCTGCTATGTCCCCGCGAAGTTTTTGCAGGCCGTGGCGCAGCCCACCAAGAATCGCATGCAAATTCTCGCAGGCGGCCCGCTCGGAGCCCGGTAGGTTGATGATGAGAGTGGATCCCCTGATGCCGGATGCGCCGCGTGAAAGCATGGCATGAGGGGTCTTGGACAAAGATGCCGCACGCATTGCCTCGTCGAGACCCGGAGTGAGTCGTTCGACAACCTCGCGGGTAGCTTCGGGCGTCACGTCTCGCGGGGCGAATCCGGTTCCCCCCACCGTCACCACTAAGTCAATAGAATGGCCGTCGCAGTAATGCCTGAGGCGGTCGCTGATGGCCGGCTTTTCGTCAGGGAGGATTTCGGTTCGGTAAATGTGCAGATCGAGTCCAGCCTCGAGCATCTTCGCGACGGCGGGGCCGGCTGTGTCTTCCCTTTCCCCCCGTGAGCAGCGGTCACTGATGGCCAAGACAACGGCCTGGAATCGAGACCTGGGAACAAGGTCGAGTATCTCCACCGAATCGCCCATTCGGACTGTGCCCCCGACTTCCACGCGGGCAAAGAGCCCCACTCTCGGCATGATGCAATCGCCGGTCAATTGATATATGCGGCACGGTGAATGGCACGCCTTGCCGATCTGCGCGACGGAGAGCACGACGTCGCGCCCTAAGCGCAGGCGAGTGCCCAGACCCAATGAGGCCAGGTCGAGGCCAGACAGGACAATGTTCTCGGCGAAGTCGCCGGGCGATATATCACGCAGACCATTGCGTCGCACCGTCTCGATGTCCTCATGGGAAAGTAGGCTCACCTGCCGGTGCCAGGGGCCGGCGTGAGCGTCGCCTTCAATGCCATGCTCGGTCCGAAACGCAGCGGAGTTGACCGCGTGTTTTCGGACGCCCTTGGTCTCGCCAACGCACAACGCCTCAATCCGCGGCACGACGATTCTCCTTTCGCTTCCAGCGGCCGGATTTGCCGCCCTCTTTTTGCAGCAAACGTATGGGGCCGATCTCGATTCCTTTTCCGGCGGACTTGACCATGTCGTACACGGTGAGGGCGGCAACGCTTGCCGCGGTCAGGGCTTCCATTTCGACGCCGGTCTTGCCCTCGCAGGAGACGCGGCTGACGATGTGCACCCGGTCGTCTACAACTTGCGCGTCAACCTCCGCGACGTCAAGAACAAGAGGGTGGCACATGGGGATAAGCTCCGGCGTTCTCTTCGCGGCGATGATGCCGGCAATCCTGGCGATCTCAAGGACATTTCCCTTGGCAAGGCCGCCGTCCTGCCGCAGCCGTGCAGCAATCTCGCTTCCCACGTTCACCCACGCTTCTGCGATGGCGGAGCGAAGACTCGGTGACTTGCCCGTGAGGTCTATCATGCGGGCGGAGCCCTTCGGGGAGAGGTGAGTGAAGGTGCGATCACTCTTCATGATGTGCCTTCCTCTTCAAGGATGTGACTGTGATAGAGTGGCTCTTGACTATCACGTAAACCGGCAAACCGGGGCGCAGGTTCAGTTCGCGCCCAGCTTCTTCTGTCAACTCTACCACAAGCTCGTTACCCCCCGCTTCAGCTATAACCCACAAGACGTGGCCGTTCTGCTCCATATGTCGTACGGTCGCAGGAAATACGTTGCGAGCCGAAAGACCGTTAGGCGGCAGGACCGACAACATCAGGTCTCTCGCCGGTAAAGCCACAGCGACGGCGTCGCCGGAGCATAACCCATCGCCAGGCGCCTTCAATGTTTGATTGCCGCAGCAGATGACCGCGTAACCGGTGTGCGGCGGCACTACTTGGACGATTCCGGTCAGGATATTGAAAATGGGATCAATAGCGTGGGGCGATGCTCCCAGGAGTCCGCGTGGGTGAACGCACCGTTCTATCTGCCCGCGAGACATCTGCCAGGACATTTCCGCCAGGAACAGTATCTCGGTCAGAGTGTGGCTGACGTAAACAAAGGGCACGTTCCACCTCTCATAGACCTGCATGAGGTAGGGCAAAATGCGAAGTCGTGCGGTTTCGTCAAGGGAAGGCAGAGGCTCGTCGAGCAGCAATAACTTCGGCCCCGCCGCCAGAGCGCGAGCCAGGGCGACACGCTGGCGCTCCCCTGCCGAGAGCGTTTCCGGCGACCGCTCGAAAAGATTCTCCATGTTCAGCACTTCGCTGACCTCGGCAAGATTTGGTCCGTCCGCGCCGCGACGCCGGCCGTACTCGACATTGGCGCGCACGGTCATGTGAGGGAAGAGCCGCCCCTCCTGAAATACGTAGCCGATAGCGCGGCGATGCGGAGGAATATGCCTCCTGGCAGAGGAGTCGAACAACGTTTGGCCGTTAAACGAGATGAACCCCTCGTACGGGCGCAGGAGTCCCGCGAGGCAATTCAGCAGGGTCGTTTTGCCGCACCCTGACGGGCCGAAAAGCCCCATCCGCGGCGCACTCTGCTGACCCCTGGCGTGCAAATGGAATGTTCCGACTCTCACCTTGAAATCGAACTCAAGCATCGCGCTCCTTCGTCACAAATGGATGAAGACGCGGCCGGGCCAACAACTGTGCGATCGCGATGGCTCCTACGCCCACTACAATGGAGACCAGGGCAAGTCCCCAGGCTTGTCTTTCTCGTCCGGCCAACAGGTGAGTGTAAATGGCCTGAGGGACAGTGCGAGTCTGGCCCGGAATATTTCCTGCCAGCATCATCGTGGCGCCGAACTCGCCGAAGGCCCGGGCGAAGGACACTGCCGTCGCAGCCAAAAGTCCGGGGAGTGCAAGGGGAAGTGTGACGGTGAACAGAACGCGCCCGGGGCTCGCATTCAGAGTCTTCGCCGCCTCTTCCAATTTCTTGTCGCACTTCTCGAACGCGACTCTGGCAACCGCCAGGAACAGAGGGAAAGCAAGTGCCGCTGAAGCAACGACGGCGCCCTTCCAGTCGAGGGCGAATCGCAGCCCGAGGGATTCCAGCCAGCGTCCGAGCAGGCTTCGCGGACTCAAGATCACCAGCAAGAGGTAGCCCGTCAACACAGGGGGCACTACCAGGGGCAACGAAAGCGCCGATTCGAGCAAGCGAGGCACCATGGTGCGGCGACGCGCCATCCACAACGCCAACGGAGAACCTACAAGGACGATGGTGAGGGTGGCTGCCACCGATACTCGAATGGACAGTTGAAGCGCCTCTGCTGATGTTGAATCCCACATGGTCTATTCTGCCCCATCGGCGATCGGTCCAAATCCATATTCCCTGAACACCTTCGCCGCCGCAGAAGACGTCAGAAAATCGAGAAACCTTCTTGCTGCTTCCGGGTGCGGGGCGCGCATCAACAAACCCGCCGAGTAAACGATCGGCGTGTGACTTGTGCCCGGAAAAACGAAGGCCACTTTGACCCTTTCGGACACGTAAGCATCGCTGCCATACACAATCGCGGCCTCGACGCTCCCGAATTCCGCCTGGGCCAAAGCTGCACGCACATCGGCACAAGGAACGAGTTTCCCCCGGAGCCGATCCCACAGCTTCAATCGCATCAGCGCCTCCTTGCCATAGATGCCAGCGGGAACGTGCTCCGGGTCTCCGATGGCAATGCGCCGGACTTCCTTATTCAGGAGAGCGGCGGCAGTGGCAACACGATTCGTCGAACCCGCCGGCACGACACATACGAGACTGTTCCGCAAAACATCCCGCCGCGTCGCCGTCGAGAGGTAGCCAGCATCCTCCAGTAGGTCCATGTCTTTGGCTGACGCCGACACGAAAACATCGGCTCTTGCGCCCGCTTCGATCTTCACCCGCAGCACTCCCGAAGAGGCAAAGTCCACATGCACGCGAATGCCTTGAGAGCGCTCAAATTCTTTCGCAAGATGCTCCAGAACATCGGTTAGGCTGGACGCTGCGGAAACGTGAATCTCCCCCGCCGCACCTTCTCTCCGGCCCGAGGGTGCGCCTCGCCAGAACGCGACTCCCGCAAGGACCAGGACGATAGAAGCGCAAAGGATCATTTTGACCTTCACAACGCCTCATCCTCCGACTCGGGCCATAAGTTCTCTCGTTCTGAAAGGTCCGCCGTTGCGTTTCAGGCAAAGCGCGCCATGGATAGCTTCGACGAGAGTTTCCCCGTCACAAGAATCACCGTCCCGCAAAAGGGGGCGGATGTCGGGTCCTTCTCCGCGAGCCAGGCACCCGATCAATTGTCCGGTCGCTGTCAATCGCAGGCGGCGACAACCGCAGCAGAAAGGAGCAGTCTGGGAGGATATGAAGCCGATGATTCCCTTTCGCCCGTGTGCGTCCCTTGCCAGGTAGTTCATGCTTGATTTGCCATACATGAGGGGCGTGGGCTTCAAATGGAACGCCTCGCCGAGCTTCGCGCGGACTTCAGCAGATGCCACAAAGAGGTCACCAAATCGGTCCGCAGCCGGGCCGATGGGCATGAGCTCTAAGAAGCGAACCTCGCACCCGCGCTCTAAGCCATAGCGGGCTATGTCCACTACCTCATGGTTATTGACGTTCCTCAAGACAGTAACGTTGAGCTTCACCGGCGACAGACCAGACTGGAGCGCGGCCTCGATTCCAGCCAGGGTATGGCGGAGTTCTCCTCCACGTGTCAGCCAGCGGAACGTCTCATGGTTCAGACTGTCAAGGCTAATGTTGATGCGGGGCAGTCCTGCTCGTTTGAGCTCGAGGGCGATGGCGCCCAAAAGCTGACCGTTTGTGGTGAGAGCCAGGTCCGCGACGTTCTCACGAGCGACCGTCGCCACAAAGTCCGTGACTCCAGGCCGCAGCAGCGGCTCGCCACCCGTAATGTGGACCTTCGACAATCCGAAGCGCCTTTTCACTATCCACACGAAGCTCAGCATCTCCTCAAAAGAGAGAAGCTCGGCGAAGGAAAGCTGTTCAACGCCGTCGGGCGGTGCACAGTAGATGCAGTGCAATTGACACTGATCCGTGACCGAGAGCCTTAGCGAGATCGGCCAAACCTGCTCGCTCTTCACCATAGCTGGGACCTCCATGGCCGAAACTCCACCAGGGAGCCAGCGGGCAGTTCTTGGTTGCCAGCAGGGACCACGATAACCCCGTCCGCTTGCGCTCCGGCAACAAGGTCCGCGGAACCGTGCGACTTCAGCGCGCGCACGGAGGGACCTGTTTTCGCCCAGACAAGTTGCCCCAGCACAAACTTCACGCGTTCCCCTTTCGTACGCAGGGCACGAGTCAGAGGCAGGCGCATCGTCGGTCGGCACGCCTTCACAGGCACGCCGGACATACGACGCAGCGCCGGAAGCACAAACTGGTAGAAGCCGGTCATACTGCTGAGAGGATTCCCCGGCAGTCCGAAAATATGGCGGTTCCCGGATAAAGTGGCGTAGAGAGTAGGCTTGCCTGGTTTCATAGCCACGCCATGAAAACGGATCGCCGCCCCAACGCGGGCCATCACTTCCGGCACAAAGTCGTACTTCCCAACGGAGACCCCGCCCGTGAGAACCAGTACATGGTATTCTGTCATGACTTGTTTCACTTTTAGGGTGAGTACCCCTAAATCGTCAGGGACAACCTCAAGACTTACATTGGTGCAGCCACAAGCGAAAAGTGCAGCGAACAGGGCGGGACCGTTCGAGTCCCGCAGCTCGTGCGCCCGCACCCGCGCACCGATCGGCTGCAGCTCTTCTCCCGTGCAAAGCACGGCGACATCGGGACGCCGATATACTTTGGGTTGTGCCTTGCCAACGGCCGCGCACAGGCCGATCTGAACGGGCCCGAGGACCGTCTTCTTCTTAATCAACACAGCCCCTTTCTTCGCTTCTTCCCCTCGCCTGCGAATGTTCGAGCCGGCCGGCACCTTCGTCTGGACAGTCACGAGGCCCTCGGCCTCCTCCGTCTGCTCGACCATCACGACAGCATCGGCTCCGGGAGGAATATTCGCCCCCGTCAGGACACGCACACAGGTTCCGGGTCGCACCCTAGGCCGCGACGCGCTTCCCGCCGCAACCTCGCCTATTACACGGAGCGTACACGGACACCTCACCAGATCGGATGAGCGCACCGCATACCCGTCCATGATGGAGCAGTCCGCGGGCGGCATGTCTCGGTCGGCGAGAAGGGCTTCGGCCAGGCCATAGCCCACCGCCTCATGTAAAGGCTTGCGCACCGTTCCAAGCGGGCGCGCGCATTCGAGAACGATGCCCAGTGCTTTGTTCGGCGCGATCAGCGGAGTCTCCTTTCCAATCGCGGGAGGCCAGGGCGTTTCCACCCTGACCCTATCGCCCGGAGACCATACTTCCACACTCTTTTGCGTGCGTCACCACGCAAACGGTCGTTCCGTTCGGCAGAAGATCCCTGGCGTACCCCGTCTTCATGCCCGCTTTCACGCCAGGAAGGGCCTCCTCCACGTCTTGGTTGTCGACCTGCAGTGATAGGACAGTCTCTTCCAAGAAGCCCCGCGGTGTGACGTATCCAACGCGCTGGCCCCTCCGTAGGCCTCCCTGGATCTGCACGCTCACGACACTGATATCATCCCAGTAATGAGAAATCTCTCCGATGGGCTCGTAGATGCTCGGGAACCTCGGCATTCTCCCCGGATGGTAGAGAAGTTCTTGAATCGACTTAGGACCCCACCCCCACCTTGTCATTCCTCCGAACAAAAGGAATAGGTCCCAAGCGGTCAGAATCGTGATGTCATTAATAGCTGCATCTTCAATCTGCTGATCGGTAAATACGTTCTTGTTGTCCCTGTCGAGTGCGGGGAGATTGCGCTGGTGGTTTATTATGCACACTGCACGTACGTCAGTCCTGTCCCACTCCTTCATTCGTCGCTGAACATATTTTTGGACTTGAATCGTATCGGACTCCCTGGGGAGCCCCGACAGCCCCTTGACCTCGAGCAAGAGAACAGGCGACCGATCACGAATCTGGAGGTCCTCCTGTCTCCTACGGCCCGGCGCCTGTTTTGGAGCCTCCTCGTCGACGTCTACGACATCCTTGAAGCCCAGATGTTCCAGACATGCCTTCACAGCCGTCACGAGATCCCTGTCCGTCCCAGTAATTATCCCGTGGAGGAAGCCAAGTTTCTCCCTTTCCCCTGCTATTTTCGTATCGAGCTGGTCAAGGTCACCTTTCGCCTTTTCGTGAACCTTCAGTTTCTCTGCCTTGTACTGCCGCACGGTATCAAGTTCGTATTCGTCCCTCTGGACCCAGCGTGGGCCTTCTATGTGCGGGAAAAGATGAGGCGATATTTCAGGAAGGACTTCACGCAGGAAATGGACGACGGACTCCGCCTTTCTCGACAGCTGTGGAAAAATCAAGAGACGGCCTTTCGAATCTTCTGGCTTGAATAATCCGCCGACGCATTGTCCGAATTTGTTCCAGCAAAGCGGTGTCCAGTGCTCCCTCGCGTCATAACAAGCTAGCTTAAAGGTGGCCGTATAGGTCGCACCGGGGATAGCCGTGCGCAGGAAGCGGAACAATTCGTAATCCTCCTCAGGCACCTCAATTTCCTCGCCGATGTCGCTTGTTATTTCGAGGTCACGGGGAGACAGAATGGAGAGAAATGACCAATTATCAGGCCTTACGTCGTCCCTTGTGTCGAGCTGGCCATGTTGAACCCTGGCCCGTACGAGATTGGGGGTTGACCGAGGTTGGGCAAAGACCACAAACAGCCCGCCGTGACGGAGGATCCGATCGAAGTCATCTCGAACCTCGCGCATGATGGCCGGGCGCGGGTCAATTTCCCCCCGGCTGCATTTACCCCACCAGTCAAACTCGGTTTCGTGTGTTCGGTGTTCCTCTTGAGGTGGACCGATCGTCGTTGGCGGTGTCAGGTCAATCATTATGATCTCTTGCTCGCTGTAGCTCGGGAGACTGGGTGAAACCGCCGCGCGGCGGTACAGATCGCCAAGCGGGACCTTGTATGGGGAGCCGAATGTCCCCCAAAATGCGTTGAAGCCCGCGCGATGCAGAAGATCAAGGGCCGCGGCTGGTAAGTCGATCAACAGCACCTTGGGCTTCGCGTACTTCGGGTCGAAGGGCGCCGACGGTTGTTGACTCCCGTTCTGCTTTTTTCTCCGCACAGGAACTCCTCCCTTAGAATCGGTGTGCGGGGCAGGGGCGTGTCACCACGGCCTCCGGTTCGCGGCTCGCAGCGGCGTCTGCCTCGGTATACGAACCACGGTCGCGGCCTTAGGCCGCGCCCTGTGATTACCTTCCGCCTCGACTCGTCTGTAATATTAGCGGCTCCCGACGCCTCCGGCAAGCTCAATTGCCGGCCCAATTCGCGCGCGTAGCTCCAAGATGCCATTCGGACCAGTTTGAGGAAGGCGCGGGAAACCCCACCATACGGAAGAAGACCAGAATCTCATCCAGCTAGGGAGTTGGGAAGAGCGCTGTGTGTCCCGATGTTGCCCCATGCAACAGCTCGAGAAATCGTCCAATCACCGCGTTGCGATCAAGGCTTTCTCTGCCTCTTGAGGGAGCTGGATACGAACGAAGTACGATTCGGGGTAGAGATAATCCTCGCCTGATTCGTCCACGACCCGAATGTATCCGTCCCTAACACCCTCCTCGTCGCGGATGACCTGATAGACCTTGCGTTTTTCAAGGTCCTCGCAGTCATCGTTCCTCACGCATAGGGCGAACTGCTTGATTGTTGGTTGTGCTGTCATAGTTTAGTCCAGGAACCTCTTGATCTTCATCTTCTTGCGGCCAACCCCGTGAGCCTCATACCAGTGCACTTCTGCCGTTCTGATGTTTCCGCTCGCGAGTCGGACGCGGGCAACGCCCTTGAGCTTCCTCCAGCGGCCGGGGCCAGACTGTCGGTGAAGCCGCATGATGTCCCGGATGCGGCCGCCGGCCGCTATGGTTTCAATGTTCTCGATTTCGCCCAGGAGCTCAAAGTGCATGTCAACATTCTAACCAGTGCCAGGGGCCTGGTCAATCCCATCGAACGAGGCGAGAGCTCGGCGGTAGTCGTCGGGAGAGTCTATGTCTGAAAGGGCGGCGGGAGTGGAGACAGTCAGCTCGAAGATGTCGTCGGGGTGAGATTGAAGAAGACCGCGGAGACCGGAATCATCGAACGATGTCATTATTTCATCGCGATAGCGTGTTGAGAACAAGATAGGGTGGCCGCGTTTGCCGCGGTAAACGGGGACGAGAATCCCCTTGTCGGTGGTGCTTGAGGACCGAACCAACTGGTTGACCAGTTCGGAGGTAACCGCGGGCTGGTCGCCAAGCACTGCTAACACTTTATCACACGGCTCCGGCAGGGCCTGAAGTCCGCAGCGCACGGAAGAGAGCATCCCGAGTTTGTAGTCGGGATTTGCCACGATGGTGACGCAGCGGCCGGATAATTCCTCGGATATTCTGTTTGCTTCGTGCCCGACCACGACGTAAATGCCATCAAGCTCGCTGCGGAGAAGCTCGCCAACGACGTGCCCGATGACGGTCGTCTTGGCAAAAGGCAGAAGGAGTTTCTGGGAGCCCATTCGGCGGGACTCGCCCGCGGCGAGAACGATTGCACAAATCATCGCTGCACCATGTCGCCCGGCGTCGTGCAACCGCTGCCCTTTCTCCGGACGGCGATCAACTGAGCGGTGATGCTCGTCGCGATTTCCGGCACGGTCACGGACCCGATGTCAAGCCCGATAGGTGCACAGACGCGATTGAATTCTTCTTCCGTGGCGATGCCCGTCTCAATGAAGTCCTTGCGGATGAGAGCCACCTTGCGCTTGCTGCCAATCATGCCGATGTACGCGGCGGGGGAATGGATGCAGGCTCTTAGGGCGTCCGCGTCATGTTTGTGCCCGCGTGTGACAACGACGATGTAGGTGTCGTCAGAAACAGGAAAATTCGCCACTTCCCCAGCGACATCGCCGCAGCGGGTTGCCACGCCATCCGGGAACAGGGCTGGGTTAGTGAATTCCGGCCGGTCGTCCATGACCACAACGTCAAACCCGATAAGTGTTGCCTGGATTGCAAGCGCCTGGCCGATGTGCCCCCCACCTACGATCAACAGGAGCGGCTTGGGAATCAGTGGCTCGACAAAGACTTCGAGGCGCGCAGCGGGACTCGCCGAATCCTCGACAAAAAGCTGCGACATTTCTCTCGCCAGACACGAGCGGATGGCCTCGGTTCCAGGGAAGGCCGCATCCAACGGGATGGCCTCTTCTGAAAACCATTGCGCCCCCACATCCGTTTCTTTAGCGCTGCGAATCGCGGTGAGCAGGATGCCCCGTTCGCGCTTCTGGAGGGCTTCCGCTGCCTGGGCATACGCTGGGCGACCCTTTACCGCAGTTGGGTCAATGAGGATGCGCATCGTGCCCCCGCAGATGGGGGCGTCATCGGTTGCACCGGCGCCTTCCAGGTAGAAATCAAAGATGACCGGGCATTTCGCTTTGCAGGCTTCGATCGCCCGGCGCTGGCATTCCGCCTCGACCTTCCCTCCGCCGACCGTGCCCCAGATGCTGCCGTTCTCGTCAATGACGGCCTTCGCGCCAGCCTCACGCGGCGTCGAACCCTCGGCTTTCAAAACGAGAGCCACCGCGAACAAGCGGCCGCCGTCGGCGAATTCCACGACCTTTCGATGAACATCTATCGGACGATAGTCTCTATCCATTCGGGAGAGTTCAGGCTTTCGCCAATCCTTCTTTGACCCGCTCGGGATTCATCGGCAGTTGCAGCAGCCGTACACCGATGGCGTCATAGATGGCATTCGCGATCACGCCGCCCATCGTGATAATGGCGGGTTCGCCTCCTCCCTGTGGAGAAGCGTTCTTGTCGTCAATAACCACCGTTTCAATCTTCGGCAGCCATGAAAAACGAGGGAGCTTATAGGTGTCGAAATTCACGTCGAGGATCTCTCCACGTTTGAAGCGAATATGCTCTCCCAACGCGTATCCTAACCCCATGGTGATGCAGCCTTCTATCTGAATGGTCGCTCCCTGAGGATTGATTGACAGCCCCATGTCCTGGGCACAAACAACGCGTTTGACCTGAACGTGGCCGCTCTTTTTCTCCACCTCGACTTCAGCCATGGTAGTCACATACGTCCCGGAATCAATTCCGCAGGCGACGCCGTAACCTCGGCCGCTCGGAGCCTTGGCTGCCGTCCATCCAAACTTTTCCGCCGCCGCTTTCAACACCCGTATCATTTTCTTGTCCTGTAAGTTCTTCAGGCGGAATTCCACGGGGTCAATTCCGGCTTTAGCGGCCATAACGTCAATTTGCGATTCTCTGGCAAACGTGTTGGTGTTGTTCCCCGGAGCACGCCAGGGTCCCGTCCCAAACGGATGAGAACCAGGTCGCCCGCCCCAGCCCGAGCCATGAGCTATTGTGCTCTGGTGGGGAATGTCATAGAAGGGCTCCGACCCTCTCGATCCTGCGTAATAGACGCGGTAATCCCAGAAACTTATCCTCCCCTCGTCGGTTACGCCCGACCTTATTTTGACGATAGCCGCCGGCCGAAACGTATCGTTGAAAAACTCCTCTTTTCTACTCCAGGCAACCTGCACCGGTTTGCCGGTGAGTTTTGCCAGCCGAGCCGCTTCCACCATTTGCATATTGTTGCTCTTCCCGCCGAATCCTCCGCCCACAAAAGGCGTGATGACGCGAACATTTTCCGGGGGGAAGCCAAGCGCTCTGGCAACCTCATCCTTCGCAGGAAAGGGCGTCTGAGTGGAAGCCCACACTGTGGCTTTATTTCCTTCGATCCTGGCGACTGCTGTGTGGGGTTCCATCGGGGCATGCGCGACATAACCGTCCAAATACGTTTCGTCAAAAGTCGCTGCCGCGCGCTTTTCGCCCTCCTGGATGTTCCCATTTTGAGATACAGGGCTGCCCTCGGCGGCAGTTTTCAGCAGATGATCGAAGATAGTCTTGTCATCTACATCCAGCTCCGGCTGGCTGAATTTCGCCTTCACTTTGGACAACGCTTTTTCAGCCTCATCGGGATATTTGTGCAACACGGCTATGAAATCGCCGTCTCGGACGACCTGCACATCTTTCATCTTCTCCACTTCGCTCAGGTCAACGTCGAGCAACTTGCCGCCGTGGGCCGGCGGTCTCAGGATTTTGGCGTAGAGCATCCCGGGAAGCTGAATATCACCGGCATATTTTGCCTTGCCTGTGACCTTTTCCAGCGAGTCGGTTCGCGTAACAGGCTTGCCCATAACCTTGAATTCGGACGGTGTTTTTACGGGCACTTTCTCCGTAACGCGCCGCTCAATTCGTTTCCCTTTTGCCAACTGAGCGTAAGTAACTCGTTCGGCGCCGTTCGATTTCTTCGAGACGACGCCATTTTCAACGGTCAGTTCACCGATGGGTGTTTTGAGGTGTTCTGACGCCAATTCCAATAGAACGCGTCTGGCTGTGGCTCCTGCCTGCCTCAGCGGCGGCCCAAAAAAGCGCGTGGTCATGGAGCCGAACGTCCCCATGTCCCAGGGACACAGGTCCGTGTCGCCCATTGTCATGTCCACGGATTCCCGAGCCACATCTAATTCATCGGCCAGCATCTGTGCGAGCGAGGTAATGGGCCCCTGCCCCATCTCAATTTTCCCGGTAAAGCAGGTGACTTTCCCGTCCTCTCCAACCCGGAGAAATGCGTTGAAATCGGTTGGCAGGGCCTGCCTGCCCCGCCCCGTTTCCGCCAGGGCGAGCGGATCGCCAACCGTGAACAGGATAAATATGCCTTTACCGGCAAGCTTGAGAAACTCTCGCCGGTCCATCGGAAAAGCCTGCTTTATATCTGTAAAATCGAGTCCGGGATATTCATTGTTCTTCATGTTAGGCGACTCCTTTCATTTCATTTCCTTCGCCGCGGCTTGGATGGCTTCAACGACCCGCTTATGCGCTCCGCAACGACACAGATTGTCCTCCATACCCTGGAGGATTTCCGAATAGGAGGGCTGCGGGTTCTCCCGCAACAGACCGTACGCGGACAGAATCATCCCCGGCGTGCAGAACCCGCATTGGAGCGCATCGTGCTCCATGAACGCCTTCTGCAAGGGATGGAGACTCCCGTTGTTCGCTAATCCCTCGATGGTGACGACCTCCTTCCCCTTAACGTCTTTCACCGGCGTGAGGCAGGACCGAATGGGTTCGTCGTCCACAAGAACCGTGCATGCCCCGCAATACCCCTCGCCGCATCCGTACTTCGTCCCTGTCAATGCCAGGTCCGTTCGCAGGACCCATAGCAGCATCCGATCGCTGTCCACGGTTATCTCCGTAGGTTTCCCGTTTACCTTGAACTTGATGGTCTCTTCCATAGCCTGCTCCTCTGATGATTGTGTGCCGTACACTTCCTTTCTACGCCGGGTAGTCAGCATTGTCAACTGCGAGATGTCCCGGGGTATCGCTGCCGTTGGGTGGGCTCGCCTGTGAGTCCAGGCAACAAAATAGCACAGAGGGGGGAAAAGTGGGCCTTTCTGGGCCTTTTCGATAACAGGTAATGGGACGTAATAGCTTGAAGCGCAAGATGATAGGTTTGCAATCGATGTT
>JAUYEE010000283.1 GCA_030691545.1 bacterium
CGAGACAATAACCCCTTCTCGCACTTAAGTCATCACCTACAGAGATTTATTTTTTACCAAAACTACGTAGTGCGGGGGCTTGTCACCTTCTTGGATTCGAGGGGGGCATGCCCCGAGGCTCTATCCCGACTACGCATCATATAGTTTGGCCCGTCAGCATCTTGCCCGTAACCCTCTCACCAAGTCCATTACCAGGCAGGACGTTACCGGTCCCCGGGCATTCTGGCTCCACCAGCGGTGCTGCCACGTTCCCAAGAGTTGCCCAACAAAAAAGGCAGCCACCAGCACCGGAACGGTGCCGAGCTGCCAGCCTAAACCAGATAGGATACGCAACAATATCACCAGGCCCACCGGAATATGAATGGCCAGAAACCAGTCCAGGGAGAGCCTTCTTACGTTGGCCCTCCAGTAACCGAAAGGCAGGTTGATAAGCAGGACTATTAAAGCTGCTTCCCAAAGGTTCATTTACAAACTAACGCTGCCCCTGTGCTTGCCGGGACCACTCAGCCGCCTGTGCCCGGACCTCTTCGGTTGAAAACGTCCGACCGGCAGCGATATCGGCCTCAGCCAGGGCGAGCTTCTCGCGGATATACAGTTGGTATATCAGTTCCTCGATGTCGATCTCATCGGGCATGTGGCGAACCAATTTCAGCACATCTTCCTTACGAATATTTCTGCCGGTTCCCTATGGCCGCTCGAACCATATCGTAAATGGCATCAGCCTCATTCTAACCGGAAAGGAATTGCTCGATCGTCAAGCGGGACCACGCTTCTTGCTCTTTCGCCGCTGCCGATTCGTTCACAGGGGTTATCACACGGACAACGTGTCCATGCGGCAGAACTTCCTTAAGGGCATAGGGTAACTCTAGTTCGCGATGTTCCGTAACTTTGAACGATATCTCAAAAGCCTTCATGTCTGTCCCATCCTCAGTGTACCATACAGGCTACAAGGACGCCGTAACGGATACAAAATCCTCAAGGTCCATCATCTTGACCAGGTACCCATTCCACCTTGCCCTCAGCAATTTCCTTCCTCGCGACCGAGATCATTGTTTCAGACCGATTCCTCTTGCAGCAAGACACTTTGTTTGTCATCACTGACGCGGTAAGAGATGAGCCGAACTGTTCTGTCTTCGATCTGCCTACGGTTCTTCACGTATTCGATGACACCATCTGCGAAACGCGAAGCGACCAACACGCTCTGGACCATTTCACTGTCGCCGGAAGCCAGCTTGCGTGCAAGCCAGTCCTCGTATTTGAGTATTTGTGTCAGGTCTTGCTCTGTGGCACGATCGGTTTTGAGCTCGATACATGTATATTTATGAAGAACCTCGATTGAATCCACCGTTGCCACGTGGGTCAGGAATACATCCATAACCTTGTTGAAGGTTGTCGGAACGAGGTTCAAGAATTCTTTGTAATCACCCAACAAGTCTTTCAGTTCTGCCCTCGCGAACGATCGCATGAACCACGCGTTGAGCCAGCCTTCATACTTCATACTTCAGCCTTCCACCCTGGCTAGATTCGAAGTTCACATCGATAACGCTGCGGGTTTGCGGGACATGCGGTTCGGGTATGCCAGGCGGGGATTCACGTATTGGATTGTTCCTTAGTAGCAGTCGCAGCAGTTCCCGCGCCTCGTCCATCGTGATCTTATACTGATTCTTTTGCTGCACGGGGTTCAGGTCGAAAGTCCAAATACGTCCCTTATCGCGCAGATCGAGCACGTCGCTGAGCGAAACCGGTTTGGGGAAGCGGCCCACGGCGGGTTCAAACGAGAAACGATGGGGGAAGAGCTGTTGCTCATGGGCCCAAACCTTCATCTGGTCGAAATACGGTTCACCCACAACCTTCCATAGCCCGTAAACGCCTCTATTCTTGACGTAGAAAAACACCAAGTCGCCGGGCTGGATTGACAGTATTCCAGCAACGACCTCCGCTCTGTTCCATTCGCTCGTCGGCATTACACAGCCATAAACGCCACGTCTGGTACATACGTCGAAGTTAGTCTCGCTAACGAGAAAGATGTGGGCGCCCATGGCGAGCTAGGATTCCCCAGCCTTTGCCTGCAGGAGGTGGCTAACCATCTACCCAGGAGATATCATCATCCAAAGCCTCGCCGCGGCTACTGAAAGCCCCCCCAACTACTTTAGATTCGGTATCTTCTCCGTCAACATAGCCGAAGTACTCCCAGTCGTCACAGGCTAGAAGCGCCGCGGTATTATCCCCTGCCTCGACAAGGTACTTCGTCCAAGTCTTTCGCTCGCTATGAACGACGAACCATGCCATACTTCCACCTCCTTCTATCGCCGGGGATCTTTTGCCACTACCTTGACCTGCGAGCCAGAAGTGGCAAGTTCCGGTTCCACGGCGTGTGCCAGCTTGGTTGTGTCATGAGCTAGCAAGAACGTCCTCACTGGATTCGTCCGGCGATGGGTGGCGCCGCTTCAGCGGAGCTACCCCACAGCCGCGGCGCTTTACTCCACCGTCTTAACAATACACTTGGTCGGGATCAAATCCCTGGGAACCAGGGTGGGCCAGAGGGAGACCACCGGCCTGGGGGGTGGAGGTGAGGTGACGCCGGTGGTGCCGACGGGACCCAAAGTCCAGAGGTGGGTTATCTCCCGGCGGATCTTGTCCGCCTCCTCCTTGGTCTTGACCTTAGCAGCCACCCGGATGCGTATCTCGTTGGGCTCATCCACCTTGGGCAGGGTGGAGAGCGGCCCGTGGACGGAGTTGATGCCGATATAATCTATGCGGAGGTCCTCCGCGTCCAGCTTGACGATCTTGAACCGCTCCCGCAGGATCTCCTCCGCCTT
>JAUYEE010000320.1 GCA_030691545.1 bacterium
GCACGCCGCCAAACGGCTCCAGGGGGTCAGACCCGGACAGCAGGTTCCCCCAATTGTCGGGAGTCATCAGCCGGTCTGTCGTGTTCGTGCCCAGATGCAGCATGTTCTGCAAATAGGAGGTCGTCGCGGGGTATGTCACCGGATACGCCGGCCACGCGAGGGCATTGCGAACGGTAATCACAACCTCGTCGCTGCTCGTCCCGCCTGCTCCGTCGTTCACGTTGAGCCGGAAGGTCAACGGCTCCTCGTACCCCCAGATGATCGGGGCCGTGAAGGTCACCATGCAGTTTGTGCTTCCGCTCACCCCGACGTTCGTCCCGCCGGTCTGTGTCCACAGATACGTGATGTTGCCCGTCGTCGTCAGAGAGCCGCACCCACTCAGAGTCGCCTGCGTGTTCTCCTCAACCGACTGGTCCGGTCCGGCAACAGCCGTCGTCACTACGTTCTTCACAATAATCCGCACATCGGCATCCGTGCCCGTGTTCGTCCCGTCGCTCGCCTGCAGGCTGAACACGTACTCCGTGTCCGCCGCCACATGCGGGGCCTGGAACGACGCGATGGCGCTCGTCGGATTCGTGATGGTGATTCCGCCGGGTCCTGTCCACGTGTAGCTCGTAACCGGTCCTGCTGTCGAGAAGGTGAGACTCCCATTCAGGAGCGCCGTCGCTCCCTCCGGATACTCGGCATCAAGCCCTTGAACCACAAGCGGACCCTGCGTCTGAAGCCCAAATACCTCCATCTCGGAAATCGAGGTAAACGTCGCGGTCCCGCCGGGCGTCCCGGCAATCCGAATGCCTGTCCCCCTCAACGTCGGCATCGTGATGTCGTACCGCGTGAACCGCTGCTTGCCCGCCCGCTCATCTGTGAAATCGTACGCCGGCTCAATCTTGACAATCGGGGCATCCAGCCAGGTTGTCCCGTCCTGAGTGTACTGGAGCTTCAGGTCGAGGAACCATCCGCCATCTCCGAGCATGTCCCCCGTGTAATACGCGATGTGGTCGAAGAACAGCGGACTCGCCCACACATAGCCCCAGTAGTCCTCCTCCTTATAGGCGCCATTCCAACTATCGTTGTTGTCGTTGTAGGTGATGTCGTTCATCCCGATTATGGCGTAGTGCGAGATAACATAGACGTAACCGCTCGGTTCCGACTTGCCTCCCAGGGATAGAGGGCGAGCCAAGTTGCGCCTCCCGACATAGCTGACTTTGGCTATCGAGGCCGGGGCGTTCGAGGCTCCATACTTATTCCTCCCTCGGATAGCGATGGTTCGAAGTTGCCCCTCCGTAAGTCCTTTGACTTCGTAGGTCGTGGCGCCAATGGTCTCCAACCAGATGATTGTCCCGCCGAACTCCAGCCCGATGTCGTACTGCTCGGCGTCAATGAGAGGGTCCCATTGCACTCGGAAGCCCAGCCCTGCCGCTCCTAGGTCCAGCGGCATGAGCCGGAAGGGTCCCGGAGCGACCTTCGGCGGGTTGATGGCTCTAACATAGACTGGGAAATCAACGGAATCGGTGCCCGTGTCTCCTTCGACTTCAAGGCGAAACGCAAGTGTGTAGCCAACCTCTGCCCCCGGAGGGGTAAATGTCGCAATGACGTTCGTGGGATTAGCTATCGTAATATCCGGGCCGCCCGGCTCTTTCAGATAGGTCCACTGATAGCTCGTCGCCAACGAGGACAAGCTGCCATTGAGGGTGACCTCCTCATTGCCGTAAACCCAGTCGCCCGGTTCGACCTTCGCTATAGCTTGCGTTCCGGGCCCCACTCCATCCACGCGAAAGTCTGTAAATACCGCCGTGGTGGTAGTGTCCGCGAAGCGGCTGCAGAGGAAGATACCCACCAAAACAGGGTCGCCCATCGCCACCGTGGCTACTGCGGCCGCCTGGTGAGTCCAATTCTCTCCGTCGAGGGAGTACTCGCCGTAGAAGATGTCGCCCTCGCGCCTGATCCGTGACCAGTAAGGATCGGTCGGGCAAGAGAGATCCGGGCAAGCGGGTTCATGAGCGCCAGCCCACGGTGAGGTGCCGGCATCCTGCGTCGGCCTCCACCGGCAGAAACCACCGGCGCCTCGTTCGATGGACTGAGAGAAGTGTGGGGAACCGGCAGTAGTGTTCTGGCGAACCATCACGCCAGCTTTTGGCCCTGACGATTCTCCGAGACCACTTATCTCCAGCAGGCAAACCGATATGGAAAAATCACCGGAGGCTTCAAAATAGAGGAAACGAAAGCTGTCCGCGGCACCATCTATATCGCCCCCGTGAGTGGTTACCGTGTACGTACCGAAGGTCTCGGGGTGGTCGGCAGGATCGTAAGTTGTGTCTCCAGGAACCGTTGTCCCGATATCTTCGGCCGTGAACATCCAGGGGTCTCCCGGGAGGCTGCCTTGTGGACTCGCGGGAAGTGAGAAGAGAAGGGATGAGAGAAAGACTGGTCCTAACAGGGGAAAGCTCCTCCGTGACATGATGAACCTCCTTCTTTCTGTCAGAAAACCTGGTTGTTTTCTTTGACTGGGATCCCTGGCGAGAGGAAAATATGGGAACCTCTTTGGATTCACCAGGCACACCGCGGCCAAATCTCACTACAATGAGATTTGCACGACTCTCAGACCATGTCAAGTGCGTTTTACTAGCGGAGCGCACTGCATACCCACAGAGTCCGCCAGCCGTGCGCGAGTTTGCCCTCCTCGCCCACAAGCGCCGAGAAGTTCCAGAAGAGATTCTGTGTATGCTCGACGAGCTTGCAGAAACGAAATTATGCGTGCGGACCCTTCAAGACGGCCCGGAAGATGAAGTGTCCGGCGCTTCCTTCTCGAAGTGCGAGGCTTGGGCTGGTTTCCTATTGACCGAGAATCCGCGCCTGGGATCCCTCGAGCACACAATCATAATCATAGACGTTACCTTCCGCGTTGCGCCACCTGGAGAATAACGTTGCCCTCGATATCACGCCATTCCTTGCCGGTTGGCCCCATCGAGCAGCGTGCTAAATGCCTCAAGTAGTACAAGGTCGGTTCGCCAATATGCTGGTTATTCAGAAAAGGTTCGGTGTAACGGATGGCACCGTACTGCGCCTGGTCAATGTGATGCTGCTGGCCTACATGGTTGTTCCAGTCAACGCCCTCGGTCAGAAAGCCATGAGGACCGTAGTGGTGTTTTGCAATGGCCCGGAGGATTACTAAGCCGTCTATTTCGTACTCGCGACTCTTGGCTGGGTCGGTACGGCGAGTATCGAGACCCGCCTCAAAAAAAGCCAAAGCCGCCTCGGCGTTCTCCCATAAGTAGGCCGTGTCCCAGGATTTTTCCATGTAGAGAAGACCCTTGGTGGCCACGCCATTGCGATCCTCGTGCATTTTGAACTGGTCCAACCCCGACAAACATTTTTCGTAGGCGAACGTTCGGATGCTGTCGTCCTTGAGCACCCGCCCTATAGCCAACAAGGTTCGGAAAGCCACGGAATATGCCACGTTTTCATGAGGGTCGTATGTGTCATGATTGATGCTGCCGAAGATGCCGTTGGCGCGGACGAAAGCCGCCACCTTCTCTTTTAGCGAGCCGGAGTAATCGGCCAGCCCTCGCTCTGTCAACCCGGCCTGCAACTGCAAAATGAAAAGCCCATCCGCCGAAGTCTGCCAGAAGGGGTCATCTCCTCCCTCCGGCGATTTCCTGTAGACCTGGCCGGTGGGCGTCGTGCGGCGAGGGAACCACCCATTGGGCACCGACTCCACGTGCTTGTCAATCCAGGCAGCGCAGCGAACAGCCGCTTTTCGCATTCGCTTGGCGCGCGGGTCGGTCCCCAATTCGTCCGAGAAGATAAGAAGCTGAAACGCAATCTTGGCCATGGAGCCGGGACAGAACCAGTCAGAGCGATGCTTGTAATTCAGGCAGAACTTGCCCGTCGGAGTCTCCCGGTATCCACGGATAAACCCGGTCGCCTCCTCGATGAACCCGCCCTCCAAAACATGGTCCAGAATGCTCAGCGCTTTCTCTTTCCAATCCCCCTTCTCCATGAAGCCGCCGAAGGTGTAGATCTCGTAGGCGCCGCCCACTGCGTTCGCCGCCCATCCCGGCCCTTCAAGGTTACCAAAATCGTGCCAGCCCATCACCTGGCCCTCGGGATCCACAAAACTGGAGATGGAAACAAGGTGCCCAGACTTGTCACTCTGCAAGGTCTTCTCCAAGGTAAAGCGGATCGAATCGAGGACGGAAGTCGTGATCGGGTAGGACGGGTTCTCTGGTACGTAGAAGGAACGCCCACGCGAGTCGGTCTCACCCGGTCCCAGGAACGGACGACTTAACAGGAGGACAATAACGCCGAGTTCGAACCTTTGTCTCATCTTATTCATGTCGGCACATTATACTCTTGGTCGTCCCGTGTGGAAAACTGATTATTGCTGTCCCTCGTAGGAAAATGGCCAGCCCATAGACGCTTGCCGATCGCTGCCAGGCGGTTTCGTCCGTGTTCATCCCACCAATCGCTTTCTCAAGCTGAATTGAGCTTGGCCAGGCGTCCGTTCTTGTCCGGATTCGGGGCGAAACGCGGCTATATCTGAGGACAATCCCTAAGAAGGTTAAAAAGATACTTATCGTGCGGACGATGGAAGAAGGGCCAAGAACAGGCTTTGAGAGAGGATTTGCGGTTGCTGAGGGAGAAGGGGACTCCAGTTTTTTGGCCAAGACCTGCGCAGGAAGTCGCCCTCTTGCGAGCAGAAGCACTTAACAACATTCTCGGTCGATGCACTCCTTCCGATTCTGTCGCCCCTGCGCGATCTTGGCGGGCAGGTTCTCCCTTGTCCAGCGAAGCGATCCATCCTGAGCATCAATTCCAACACGGCGGTGAGGTTCCAGTCGCACACCAAGGCAACCAGGGGAACTTCCCGCTACTGATTGTCATGTGATAGACTGCGCTCCTTGTTTCCATGAGCATGATGAGAGACGACATCGAAATTTGAAGTGTATGGAAGCCACTTATTCGCAGAAAGGAAACGTAGATGACTCACAAACACTACAACTTGGCCTTTGCGACTGCCTGCGTCGTGCTGGCGCTGTGCGCGACGACTCACACGGTAAAGGCTGGTCAGACGGGGAAAGGTCCGGTAAAGGTCTTCATCCTTGCCGGCCAGTCGAATATGGAGGGACAGGGGGTGGTCGACCTTGACGACGAGCAAGACTACAACGGCGGAAGGGGCAATCTTGAACACGTCATGCAGGATCCTGCCAAGGCGCACCTTTACAAGCATCTCAAAGGCGACGATGGGAACTGGGCAGTGCGGGACGAGGTCTGGGTGTGGTACAAAACAGAGAATGAAGGAGTGAAGAAGGGCGGTTTGACCCTTGGCTATACGCCGTATCCCGGCAAGCACCATTTCGGCCCCGAGCTTCAATTCGGCCATGTGTTAGGGGATCTTCTCGACAACCAGGTGCTTCTCATCAAGACGGCCTGGGGCGGCAAGAGCCTGTACCAGGACTTCCGTCCACCGAGCTCCGGCGGCGAAGTCGGGCCCTGCTATACCAGGATGCTTGAAGAGATCCATGACGCGCTTGCGAACATGAAGAAGCATTTCCCCGACTACGACGGCCGCGGCTACGAGGTTGCCGGCTTTGTCTGGTTTCAGGGCTGGAATGATATGATCAACAACGCGGCTGTCCTCGAGTATGAGGAGAACCTGGCAAACCTGATCAAGGATGTGCGCAAGGAGTTCAGGGTGCCCAACCTGCCGGTAGCGATCGGCGAGACAGGCAACTGCGACAACATCGCGTTCCGAAAGGCGCAGGCCGCTGTGGCGCAACGCGCCGAGTTCAAAGGGTCTGTCGCATTCGTGGAAACCGAACAGTTCCGCCGGCCTGCAAACGAATCACCCAATGTAGGGCATGGTCATCACTGGTATGGTAACGCAGAGAGCTATTTCCTGATAGGGAATGCCCTGGGCGAAGCGATGAAAAGACTGCTCAAGGCGCCGTACACCGACGAAAACGCCGACCCCCCAAAGCCACGGTCACGCACCATACGCGACGTCGAAGGTTGGATTGTCCGCGTGGATGAACGCCTCCTTGTGCCGCCCAACGAGGAGCTCGGCTTACGCGCGCTCAAGCTGCTGGAAGCCAAACTTGCCGACATCAAATACGTCATGGCAGAAAAGCCCCTGGCGAAACTCCAGACTGTCCCCATCGTGCTGGACCTGACACACGGGAAGCTGCGTGTGATGCAGTATCACCCCGATGCCGACTGGTTGGAGGTGAACGGTTACTCGACCGACCTTGTGAAGTGCGTTCACATCCCCGAGGCCGCCGACTTGCCGACCCCGCGCAACATCAACGAGCAGCCCTGGGTCGTGCTGCACGAACTGGCGCACGCCTATCACGACCAGGCACTCGGCTTCGACGAGCCGCGCATCCGCGAGGCCTATGAGCGATTCAAGCGGAGCGGACACGGCGATTCGGTGCTGCTCTACGACGGCAATCGCGTGCGACATTACGCGCTGACTGATCACAAAGAATTCTTCGCCGAAATGACGGAGGCCTACTTCGGAATGGACGATTTCTTTCCCTTCAACCGCGCCGAGTTGATGACTGCGGAACCGGAAATTTTCGAGTTGCTGCGGACCATTTGGGAACCCGTGCAACCGGCAGGCGCAGCGGTGCACCCCAAATCACCAAAGGATAGCGACAGGTCGCGTTGGGGACTCCGGTTACGCGGAGCCCCGGGCACAGATCCCAGCGTGCGGCACTACCGCGCCGAGTTCCTGCCTCGAAGCCTGGCGTGATGCGGACGCTCTGGTCAAGCATGAAAGCCTCGGACATTCGCAATGGCCGTCTGTCCTGTGTCCGGGCCTTTTCTTCAAGGTAAGATGTGTACTCTGAACGAATGGGAGGAAACGCTTCTTAACTCGACGACGGTGGAAAATCTTCGCCATCCCAGTGCCGACAAAGCATGCCGGACAGAGCAAGTTCCTGCCCCCAACCGCAAAGCTTATAAACCCCTCTTTCGTTGTCTTTTCAGAATGACACCACGAAAAGAAGAAGAAAAGGAAGAGGGCATCTTGGAGCAGATGTTGCGCCGATTGGCTTTGATCGGTCAGAATGTGGAGCGGCTCCTGTACCGATGCGGTTTCGACAACACCGGGACAGAGCAAAAGAACCATGACGAGTGGTCGGCAGACGAACTATACAACAACGAAAACGGAGAGTATTGAAGCGGAAGGTTTTTAAGGGCAGAAAGCTTCCAACGTAGATGAAAGACCAAATCGAGATTGGCTTGCAGGAGCTCAGGGCGAGCATCAAGCGGATGAAGGAGTTGCTGGAATGGCAGAAACTACAAGGGCAAGAAGAGAAAGGAACAAGAACGCCGCCGTCATTCCGGTTTCAGGACCGGGTCGAGGCGGACATCAAGATAGAGGAAGGAGTGTTCTGGAAGAGTGTTTTTGAGATTCAGGATGTGCTTGGGGAGAGGGACGATGCGACAGCCAAGAAGGCGAGGGAGCAGATGGCGAGGCTCGAGAGCGAGATGAGGGAGATGACGAGAAAGGAATGAAGCGAAGGCGAGAAGATACTTCAGGACTGCGGAATCGCAAGATTTGTCGCGTTGGAGAAAGGAGGGAGCGAGGCGATTTCATCTACGGCCCGAGGCTGCTGTGTGGGGGGAATGAGGGCTTTGACCTTTCTGTGCGGGTGATTGAGGTGACGATTCCAAAGA
>JAUYEE010000339.1 GCA_030691545.1 bacterium
CTTCCTGGCACACAGCCTTCCCTGGCCAAAGCCCAAGCCTCTCCGTAGCCCCTGAGCAGGCAATACCCGGTGGCCCGGGCACGCCGCCCGGCGCCGATCGGCCCCAAAATCAACCTTGTTTTCCCCCACCGCCCCCATCCCGCCAGCACGCTGCCCCGCTATGGCAGAATTTCAGGAGCACTGTCCTGGGGCTGCTTGACACTGGGGGGGAGCGGGCGTATATTCCTTCAACAACTCACAACGATACGGAGCTCCTGCCGTGGCGAGCGTGCGATTGAACAATGTGTCGAAGATATTCCCGCCGGACGTTCGGGCGGTGGATGACATCACGCTCGATGTTCCGGATAAGGAATTTCTGGTGCTGGTGGGTCCCTCGGGGTGCGGGAAATCCACGACGTTGCGGCTCATCGCCGGGCTTGAGGAGGCGTCAAGGGGGGAGATCTTCATTGACGACAAGCTCGTCAACGCCGTGCCGCCGAAAAACCGCGACATCGCCATGGTCTTCCAGAACTACGCCCTCTACCCGCACATGACGGTTTACAAGAACATGGCGTTCGGCTTGAAGCTGCGTCGGATGCCGAAGCCTGAGATTGATAAGCGGGTCAAGGAAGCGGCGGATGTCTTAGGCATTCGCCATCTTCTTGACCGCAAGCCGAAAGCGCTCTCCGGCGGAGAAAGGCAGCGGGTGGCGGTGGGGCGAGCCATCGTCCGCAAGCCAAAGGTTTTCCTTTTCGATGAGCCGCTGAGCAATCTCGACGCGAAGCTGCGTGTGCAGATGCGAGCGGAGTTGAGCAAGCTACACCATCGCCTTCAGACGACGATGATTTACGTGACGCACGACCAGGTCGAGGCGATGACCATGGGCGACCGCATCGTGGTCCTGAAGGACGGACTTGTGCAGCAGATTGACAACCCGATAAACCTCTACGACCATCCCGCCACCGTCTTTGTCGCGGGCTTTATTGGCAGCCCGCCGATGAATTTCTTCAACGGGACAATCGAGTCGGAGAATGGCGGCCTTTTTTTCAATGAAGGAAGGTTCAAAGTTCGCGTGAGCGAGCAGCACCGACAGAGGGTCTTGCCATACGCCGACAAGAAGATTGTCTTTGGCATCCGCCCGGAGGACATTTCGCCGAAAGGGTCGGTCGGCGGGCCAACCGTCGGGAGAGAGGTCGCCTCGGTCATTGAGGTTGTCGAGCCGATGGGGTCGGAAGTTTACCTGTATTTGAACACGGGAATCCACTCGTACATCGCTCGCGTCAAATCGCATCCCAAGAGCGGCGTCCGCCAGAACATAGACCTGGTCTTCAACACGGACAAAGCTCACTTCTTCGACGCGGAGAGCGAAAGAGCGGTCGTGTGAGAAAACCACCACTCTTGACGGCAAATTGACGGTGTTCTTGACGGACTTGGTTGCCTCTTCAACTGGACACAAACGAGGGTACTGAGATGCTGAAGTCAAAGGCTTTTTGGCGCGGTGTGCCTGTGGGGATACGAGTCATCGCTGCTGTCGTCGGGGCTGTGGGTTCCCTCTCCGGAGCCGGCCTCCTGGGTCATAAGGCAGGGCGCAACGCCGCGGAGAGCGAGTTCTCATCCCTGGTGGCTGACCTGCGGAAACAGGTGGACCTCCTACAGGCTTTTATGAAAGACTTGGCCTCAATACGCGGCCCCGCGTCGCCACTGGAAGGCAAGCTGTGGAGATTGCCCGGAAGCCAAATTGAGGAGGAGCTCGCGCTCGCTTCCAATGTCACCGACAAACCAGTAGCCGATCTTGTCTTCCGGATTCTGGGCGTCGGGGTCGCCCACGCTGAGACTACCTCCGACGCGGACAAGCTCAAGGAGGTGCGCGACTCGATGCGCACAAGATACCCAACCCTCCGGAGGTATAAGGCCGATGCGACGGTAGGGGAAGACCGGCGGGGGTACGTTAGCGAGATCCCCAAGCAGCTCCTGTCCCCCGAAGCGTCTGAGAAGATGTCGGATGAGAAGTACGCCAAGGCTCTCCGCAAGACGATCGAAGAAGAAAACGCCGACCGACGTCAGTTGTACGAAATTCGCGCAGGCACCATCCGCACAACGGTTGAAAAAGCCGCAAGTATTTACGCGGAAGGTTGGCGGGCCAGCGCAAACCCGGGGGAATGGATCGAGGTCTTAGTGGACGAGAAAAAGAACAGGTGGGAGTGGCAAAAAAGGAAGTGAGCGTTGGCCGCCGACTTAGGGCCTTCACTCCCCACGAGAATGTCAGCTCGCCTGCACCGCCATTCGAGAGGGAAGAAACTGCAATGAAAAAGGTGTCTGTCGAGGAAGCCTGGAAAAGGAAATATCCGGAGCCGGTGGTTCTGGCCGTGTCGGTTGATGCGGAGGGAAGGGCGAATATCATTTCGCTCGGCTGGTCAATGTGCACTTCTTTTGAGCCGCCCATGATGGCGATCTCCGTCGGCAAGACGCGCTACAGCCACAAGCTCATCTCAGAGTGCCGAGAGTTCGTGGTCGCTTTCCCAAGCGAGGAGATGGCAAAAGAGGTCCTCTATTGCGGGACGCACAGCGGGCGAGAGGTGGACAAGTTCAGAGAGACGGGGCTTGTGGCAGTCCCCGCGAAAAAGGTGCGTCCGCCGTTGATCGAGGGGTGCGTGGCGAATTTTGAGTGCAAGGTCGTTGGAGAAATCGAGACTGGGGACCACACCATTTTCGTCGGCGAGGTCGTCGCCGCCCACGTCGGCGAACAGAAGAAGCGGCGGCTCTACAATTTGGGGAACTACAGGCTCGCGGGGGTCTAAGGAATTTTGCCGCGTCGCCGCCATTGTGTACATTCGTCCTCGGGAAGGGGTCGCCTTAACCGGGCAATCACGCCGAGACTCTCCAAAAAACGCCCGGCCTCCTCTTGTCTCTTGCAGATTCGACGGAGGATAACTACCATACGCTTGATTGGCGCGACCTCGGCTCCAAAGGTCCAAAGTTAGACTAACAAAACGTGACGGAACCGCCGCATCAATTGGAGAGCAGTATGTTTCATTGCCGCGCTGGCATTCGCCTCATTGCCGCATTCGCGTTTATTGTCCTGACGCTCGGAAGAGCACCGCTCAACGCGCTGGAGGATAGGTATCCGGAGCGCATCAAGCCGTACGTGAAAAACCCGCGTTACTGGCAGTACAAGGGCAAGCCGGTCATTCTGCTGGGCGGTACGAAGGATGACAATCTCTTCCAGATTCCCGACCTCAAGCAACACCTCGACGAGCTGGTCAGAGCGGGCGGCAATTACATTCGCAATACGATGAGTGTGTGCAAGGACAGGGAATTCGAGATGGAGCCGTTCAAGCAACTCCCGAACGGCAAGCACGACCTTAACGAGTGGAATGATGAGTACTGGAAACGGTTTGAGACGATGCTGAACCTCACACGCGACCGCGACATCATCGTGCAAATTGAAATCTGGGCGTTCCACGATTTCTTCGGACAACATTGGGAGAAGAACCCCTGGAACCCAAAGAACAACGTCAATTACAACATCGCCAACACGATGCTCGCGGTGAGTTACCCCAACCCGATGAAGCAGATGCACGCGTTCTTTTTCACGGTCCCGAACCTGAACAGCGACCCTCTGGTGTTCAGGTTGCAGCAGAAGTTCGTGGACAAGATTCTCGGCTACACGATTCGACATCAGCACGTGTTGTACTGCATGACGGACGAAATTCACCCTCTCTACTCGCCGGAATGGGGCTGGTACTGGGCGGAGTACATCAAAGGAACGGGCAATCTGGTCGGCAACCCGTCAGAAACAACGGAAATGTTCTGGACACCGGACATCAAGGCCGCGCAGCACCGAGCGGGCCTCGATTTCCCGGAGCTTTACACATTCTTCGAGGCTTCACAGAACAGTTCCAACAAAACCGGGCAGGACAACTGGGACGATTTGCAGTTCGTGTACAACTACCTGGCGAAAAACCCGCGTCCGATCAACCACGTGAAAATCTATGGTACGGAGATCCTGTCCGCCGCGTCCGACACGTCGGACAGGTCGGACAAGTCTGACACCGCGCGCAAAGCCCTCGACCGCGATGCGCTGGCTCGCTTCTGGCGGAACGTCATCGGCGGGTCGGCTTCAAGCCGGTTTGACTGTCCGCCAGCGGGAATCGGCTTAAACGAGTTAGCACAAGCTCACATCAAGAGCATGCGCCTGCTGGAAAGGGAACTCAGCATTTTCCGGTGCACGCCGGACTCGGCAAGCAAACTCTTGTCAGACCGAGAAGTCAACGAGGCGTATCTAACCTGCATCGCCGGAGAACAATATGCGGTGTACTTCCCGGACGGAGGGTCGGTGAACCTCGACCTCTCCGCAGTGAAGGATACTTTTGCCGTGAAGTGGCTGGACATTGGGAACACAAAATGGCAATCCGCCCCGCAAGGCGTGGTCAAGGGCGGAGGCTCGATACCCCTGAAGACGCCCGGGTCCGGGCACTGGCTCTCGCTGCTGACGAAAAAGAAAGAGCAAAAGTGACCCCCCGAGGTCGCGCGGCAACCAGCGGACCAATGACGGACCAAAATGTGGATGTGAAACAGAGCGGTGGGAAACGAAATGCACAACTATAGACAACAAGGAGAGAGCAGATGAGTTCCATGCGATTTGTGAGAGCGTTTGTGTTGATGGCTACTGCGCTCGTGACAGTCTGCGGAATTAGCCCTGCCCTGGCAGAGACTGACAGCCCTGCCGAACTGCGCGCAGGAAGAAACTTCATCGAAACAAAAGTGTATTCCG
>JAUYEE010000061.1 GCA_030691545.1 bacterium
GCCAGCGGCACGCCCATATCTATGATCCCGAGGTCCTCTTCCGGAATGAGGAAAGGGTTCCTCTCAAGGGGAACAGGGTTGCCGAGCCGCGACCGGATGGCGCGGGGGCGGCTGTCGAGAGGTCGCAGTACAGCCACGACTTACTGGCGCGGGAGGCTCTTTCGTTCGTCGAGCGAAACAAGGAACGGCCATTTTTTCTTTACCTGGCATTCACCATTCCACATGCGAACAACGAGGCGGGTCAGAAAGGAATGGAGGTCCCTTCCTTCGAGCCGTACGAGAAGGAGGAGTGGCCGGAGCCGGAGAAAGGTCGCGCGGCAATGATTACGCGGATGGACCGGGACATTGGCAGGCTTCTGGCGAAGCTGAAGGAACTGGGCCTCGACGAGAAGACGCTGGTCATGTTCTCGAGCGATAACGGCCCCCACAAAGAAGGAGACTCCGACCCGGCTTTCTTCAAAAGCTCGGGGCTGCTGCGCGGCATCAAGCGAGACCTCTACGAAGGTGGAATCCGCGTCCCTCTGATTGCTCGCTGGCCGGGCACGGTGGAAGCCGGGTCCGTCAGCGACCATGTTTCCGCCTTCTGGGATTTTCTTCCGACGTGTGCGGAATTGGTTGGGCTTGAGACACCGAGCGGCATTGACGGGATTTCTATGCTGCCGACGCTGCTTGCTCGGCGTGTCGAGCAAAAGAGGCACGAGTTTCTGTATTGGGAGTTTCACGAGAGAGGAGTCACCCAGGCGGTGCGAATGGGGGATTGGAAGGCGGTCTATTTCAAGAAACCCGATAGGTTCGAACTGTACAATCTCCAAGCCGACCTCTCGGAAAGTAACGATGTAGCTGAAAAGCACCCGGAGACAGTGGCAAAAATCAAGCGTTATCTCGAAACCGCTCGCTCGCCTTCGGAACGCTGGCCGGCGTGACGAGATGATGGCCGCAGGAATTCGCTACAAGACGAGCTCTAAAACCCGGTGCAACACATGATGTGGAGGATAGCTGCGATGCACAAGAAGCGATTCATCGAAGATGGGTCTGGGGGTCGCCATTCCCTGGCCGTAACCTCTCCTGGCCGAGGCACGGAACGGGCAGGTGGGCAGGCCCTGGCCGTTCGGCCTCAGGGCGGCCGGAAGCGTGCGCGGTCCCTTTCGCCGACCCCGAGGGTTGCGCGCGAATGCGGGCAGGCACGACGAAGTACCAGACCGTGCAGGGTGTTCTTTCTTCTCAGCCTGCTGTGTCCAGCCATCGCGTTTTCCGCCGTGAGTTGGGAGCGAAAAAGTAGCTCCACTGGCGACATGCCGGTTCCCAACGACGGTCAGCAGCAAACCTGCTGCGTCGTCTTCGATATAGACAAGGATGGGGTCAATGACTTTGTGGTCGGCGAGCGGACGCGAACGCCGTCGGTCGTCTGGTATAAGTACAACGGCAAGGGATGGGACCGCTTCGTCATTGACGATACGCGGCTGAATCCGGAGGCGGGCGGCGCCTTTTGCGACATAGACCGCGACGGCGACCTCGACCTCGTCCTCGGACAGGATGCCAGCGGCAATGCCATCTGGTGGTGGGAAAATCCGTATCCCAATTTTGAAAAACCCTGGGTGCGGCGATACATTAAGAACTTCGGAGGTAACAAGCACCATGATCAGACCATCGGCGATTTCGACGGCGATGGGGACGCGGAGTTTGTTTCGTGGAATCAGGGCGCCAAGGCGCTTCTCCTTCTTGAGATTCCCGCAAATCCGAGGGCAACGGAGCCGTGGAAGCCCATTGAGGTCTATACGTGGTCTTCCGGTCGAGAGCGCGAAGGATTCCCGTCCGTTCCGGTGGATGTTGACTTGGACGGGAAGGTGGACATCGTCGGTGGCGGCCGGTGGTTCAAGCATCTCGGCGGGACGAAGTACCAGGAAAACGTCGTGGATGACGAGATGGCGTTCACGCAGTGCGCCGTTGGGCAATTGGTGAAAGACGGGCGTCCGGAGATCGTGTTTTCGCCAGGGGACATGGATGGAGTAGCCAGGTGGTACGAGTGGAACGGAAAAGAATGGACGACGCATGAGCTGCGGGACGTGATTCACGGGCACACGTGCGAGGTAGGAGATGTGGACGGAGACGGGAACCTCGACATCATGATTGGCGAGATGGGCGACCCCGGCGCCGGCGATCTCGCGCGAACGTTTGTCTGGTACGGCGACGGGAAAGGGAATTTCAAAGAGACTGTGGCGTCGAGCGGTCAGGGCATCCACGAGGGGAAACTCGCCGACCTCGATGGCGACGGTGACCTCGACATTCTGCTGAAGCCGTATCACCACAAGACTCCTCGGATAGACGTGCTTCTCAACTCGGGCAGGCGCCCCGCGTCAGGCCAGTAGGGCCGCTCGATGCCTGGAAGTGCAGTTCCCGTGTTCTTCATCGCCCATGGGTCCGAAGGAGTGCAGATTTTGGCGGTGCGCAGAAAGGGGTTGAGGCGAAAAGGAGTTGCGGTGTAGAATTAGGACGATACGCAGCAAACGGTCGCAGTGAAGTGCGGTGGGCTCTCCTTTCCGTGTGCGATGGCCGATAGCGCGGCGGGAGAGCCGCACTGTTATTGAGAATTGCCCGGACGATGGAGCCGCCGGTAGAGCTCTGCAAGGACCACGGCATGGGAATCGCTGGCTGAAGCCTCTGTTCGAGAAGCCCGCCTGAAGGCGGCTTGTGGTGGACCAGCCGAACATGCGACCACCGACTGAAGTCGGTGGCTAAAGATGGCAGCCGGCTGAAGCCGGCAAAAAGACAAGCCGGGTTTTCGGCCCCGGAACACGCCGGGAGAAAGCCTGGCCACTTGTGTCCACGAAGCGGGCTGTGTTCTATTGAGGGCGCGAGGGTCAATAATACAGGGCGCAGGGCTCGGTCGTCAGATCCGCGGAGGACCCGAGTAACCGGATGGTCGAGGAAAGCGTTCTGCCGCCGTCCATCAACATGTTTGTGATCGAGGCGCCGAGAAACGCACGCAAGGCGCGCCTGGGATAGTTCGTTATGGTTCGGGTTGATGAAAGAGGGGAACGGATGCCAATGACCGTCGCGGAGTTGGATGTAGAGAGGGGCGACCATCGCCCGTACTGTTCTGGAAGCAGGCGGCACGACCGTCAAGATGGGAACCCTGCGGCAGGGCGACCGGTTATGGGATGTGGTGAAGCCCCAGAGAGTGGCGTGCATGGGTTCGCGATGGTTGGGGTTGGTGCTCGTAGTGGTCTTTTGCCGGCTGTTAGAGGAACCGTCGGTTGGTCGTCTTCGTGTTCCTCATCGCGGTTGCGCGGATCACAAATTGACCCTGGTTTCGATTGTTGTCGGATGTCTTCTTGTGCAGGGCTCGTACATGTGGCAAGCCATCTCAGACTGACGGAGTGGTGTTGAATGGCAAACGCAAAGCGGCGGAACGTTTCCGAAGTGGAACAGATTGTCGGGCGGTACGGCGGTGAGCGGTCGAGTTTGATACCGATCCTTCAGGACCTGCAAGAGAGTTTTGGATACCTGTCAGAGGACGCAGTGGACGACCTAGCCCGGCGCATCGGCGTATCGCCCAATGAGATATTTGGTGTGGCGACGTTCTATGCGCAATTTCGGTTCCGTCCGCCTGGGGAGCATACGGTTCGCGTCTGTCTGGGCACAGCGTGCCACGTGCGAGGGGGGCACCAGATTCTCGAGGAAGTCGAGCGGCGTCTGGACACCAAGGCTGGTGGGACAAGCGCCGACAGGAAATTCGATCTGGAGCGGGTGGCATGCGTGGGATGCTGCGCATTGGCGCCCGTCGTTGTCGTGGACGGCAAGGTGCATGCGGGAATGACTCCGAGGAAGGTCTCACCCTTACTTTCTCGATACGGAAAGAGAGAGGAAAGCAAGGACGCATGAGCTCACTGAGGGAAGCGTACAGGAAAGCCCAGGCCGAGTGGCAGAAGATAGAGAACAGCGAGGTCCCGTTGTTCCTCGTGGGAGCAGCGACGTGCGGCCGGGCTGCCGGTTCCGGAGAAGTGCTGGAGGCGTTGCGGAGCGAGCTGGATGCCCGGAGCGTGGAGGCGCGGGTGATTGAGGTGGGGTGCCTCGGGCTGTGCTCCTTTGAACCGACGGTCGTTGTGAGAAAGGATAGCGCGGCAACGGTCTGCTATGGGAACGTCGGCCCGGATCGGATTGTGGGCATTCTTGAGAATTTCGTTATGGGGGACGATCCCTGCGCGGAGTGGGCTCTGGGGAAAATGTCGCCGGGCGAGCTGGATGGCATCGGCGACTTCTACGACCATCCGATGCTCCGACGGCAAGTGCGCAACGTGCTTCAGAATTGCGGGCTGATTGATCCGGAGAATCCGTATCACTATCTGGCGCGGGAGGGGTATCGGGGCCTTCTGCGAGCGCTCGAGTTAGGTCCCGACAGAGTCCTGGAAGAGGTGAAAGCGTCGGGACTGCGAGGGCGCGGCGGAGCCGGCTTTCCGACCTGGCAGAAATGGGAAGCCTGTCGCAATGCACCCGGCGAGCCGAAGTACTTGATCTGCAACGCGGACGAGGGTGACCCCGGGGCGTTCATGAATCGCTCATTGATAGAGGGCGATCCGCACGCGGTGTTGGAGGGGATGCTGATCGCTGCTTTCACCCTGGGCGCCTCGCAAGGCTACATCTACTGTCGGGCTGAATATCCGTTGGCTCTCCATCGGTTGGAAGTGGCCATCGGGCAGATGCGCGACCTGGGCCTGCTCGGGCAGGACATCGAGGGTTCCGGTTTCTCATTCGACCTGACCATCAAGAAGGGGGCGGGTGCGTTCGTGTGCGGGGAGGAGACGGCATTGATCGCCTCGATTGAGGGGCTGCGGGGAATGCCACGACCCCGGCCGCCTTATCCTGCGGTGAGTGGCTTGCGAGGGAAGCCAACGGTCATCCAGAATGTGGAGACGCTTGGAAACCTGCCGCTCATCCTTCGCCGTGGGCCGGAGTGGTTCTCCCAGTACGGCAGCGAATCGAGCAAGGGGACAAAGACCTTCGCGCTGGCGGGGAAGATCAACCGGACGGGTCTGATCGAGGTCACCATGGGCATTACGCTCAAGGACATTGTGTACGACGTCGGCGGGGGAATTCCCGGCGGCAAAGCTCTGAAAGCGGTTCAGACCGGTGGACCTTCGGGAGGGTGCATCCCGGCAGAGAAGATGGATATGCCGGTTGACTACGAATCGCTCCGGGAAGCCGGAAGCATGATGGGGTCCGGGGGGATGATTGTCCTCGACGAGGACACGTGCGCCGTTGATATGGCGAAGTACTTCCTGTCATTTACGCAGGAGGAATCCTGCGGGAAGTGCGCTCCGTGCCGTGTCGGGACGCGCGCGATGTTGAGCATCTTGGAGCGCATCGCCGCGGGAGAGGGCGAGATGGCCGACCTTGACCGGCTGGGGGAGATGGCCAGGACTGTGAAAGACGCCTCGTTGTGCGGGCTTGGACAGACGGCGCCGAATCCGGTTTTGACCACGCTGCGGTACTTCCGCAAGGAATATGAGGAGCATATCGAGAAGCGGCAGTGCGGTGCTTTCGTGTGCAACCGGCTGCTTCGCTACAACATTGATGCCGATCGGTGCTCCGGGTGCGGTGCCTGCGTGAGGGCTTGCCCGGTTGATGCTATCAGCGGAGAAAGGAAAAAGGCGCACGTGATTGACCAGGAAACGTGCGTTCAATGCGGCGCGTGCTTGACCGCATGCCCGGACATCTACGCTGCGGTTTACCGGCGAAGCGGCGAGCTGGTCAGATACGAAGAGCGTCGGGAGAAAGCCGAGAAGGCAATCTAACCGGAGGAATCGGTCCAGGTGAAGTTGACGATAGATGGAAAGACGGTGAGCGCCAGGGAAGGGGAAACCATTCTGGACTGCGCCCTGCGGCATGATATTTCCATACCCCACCTGTGCACGCATTCGGCTCTGCCGCCGTTTGGTGCGTGTCGGCTGTGCCTGGTCGAAATCGAGGGGATGCGCGGCTATCCGACCTCCTGCACGACGCCCGCAGAGGACGGGATGGTCGTGCGAACCGATACGGAGGCGCTTGGGGGCCTTCGGCGGAATATCCTGAGCCTGATCATGCTGGAGCATCCCAGCGCGTGCCTGGTGTGCGCCAAGCGAGAGCTCTGCGACCAGTATCGCCCGGAAGCGGAGAAGGCCGGGCGCACGACCGGATGTCATACTTGCAACAACAAGGAAATCTGTGATGTGCGGGTTATGGCGGAGGAGTTCGGGCTTTCGGAACTGCCGGTGCCGCCGATTTACCATGAGCGGCCCGTCGAGCGGTCGAACCCGTTTATTGATCGAGACCTGAACCTCTGCATCCTGTGTGGTCGCTGCGTGCGCATTTGCAGGCATCATCAGGAGATGACGGCCATTGATTTCATTGGTCGTGGGAGCAAGACGCGCATCGGGGAAGCGTTTGGGCGTTCGCCGTATGAGGCGGGATGCCAGTTTTGCGGCGCCTGTGTTGACGTTTGTCCGACGGGGAGTCTGTGCGATCGGTATGCGAAATGGCGCGGCAGACCGGAGCGGCGTACGGCGACAACATGCCTTTTCTGCAATGCCGCGTGCGCTCTCGAGTTGCAGAGCAGTGGCGGCGAGTTGATTGGCGCCAAGGCGGTGGATGAGACCACACCGATTTGCGTGCTCGGGCGATTCGCCATTCCCGAGTTCTTGTACGGAGCTGGCCGATTGCGTGTGCCGGTCGTGCGTGCGGATGGGAGCTTGCGCGAGACGCAATGGAAAGAGGCCATTGAGGCGGCAGCCGAGAAGCTCAGGCCCTATGTCGGGAGCGGCTTCGCGCTCGTGTGCGATACAACAAGCACTCTTCAGGATCGGTATATTTTCAGGAAGTTCGCGCGCGAGGTGATGAGATCGGAGAACTTCGTCGAGATCGAGCCGGATGCCCGGGGCGCGTCGCGCGTGGAGCTCCCGCCAGGGACGAAAGCGGCGCTGCTGACCGGGGATTTCGTGGACGCGGGTCAGCTCGAGCCGCTGGAGCTTCTGATCGTGCAGGATTGTTATCCCACGCCCGCCAGTGAACATGCGGATATCGTGCTGCCGGTTGCGCTGTTTCCCGAAGTGGACGGAACCCTGATGGATGTATCGGGCCGAGAGCGTCCCTTGCGCAAAGCGTGCGAGCCGCCAGGCCAGGCAAGGCCCGAATGGTGGATCGTTGCTGAAATAGCAAAGGCGATGGGGGCTGAGGGGTTCGCCTACGATTCGGTGGCGACGATCTCCCGAGAGGTTGGCAAATCAACCGCAGAGCTACTGACCGAGCGCGATGAGGCCCCCCCAGCAGCTACCGATGTGAAACGGAGGCGAGCTTACTTTCGGGGGCACCGGATTGACGAGAAGGTTCCAGGGCTGCGCGAGCTCCCGCTGGATGACGCTCCTGCATCAGCGCGCCGGGTCGGAGTGGAGGCCGAGAGCGCGGGCGGTTTCAGGATTGTGCAAAAACGGGAGGTCGCCCCCAACATTCACGAAATCGTCATCGAGGCGCCGGGCATAGCGAAAAAGGCCCAGCCGGGACAGTTTGTCATCGTCATGGTTGATGAAACATCGGAACGGGCGCCATACACGCTCTCGGACTGGGATGCGGAGGAAGGAACGATCACGCTGGTGGTACTGGAGGTAGGGCATTCCAGCCGGAAGCTCACCGTGCTGAGGGAGGGCGATAGGGTGGCGCACCTTGCGGGGCCCCTGGGTATTCCGGCGGAGGTTGATCGCTTAGGGACCGTGGTCGTGGCGGGAGGATGTTACGGAATTGGAGCGATCATTCCGATTGCGAGGGCTATGAGAGAGGCCGGCAACCGGGTCATCGGCATCGTGGAGGCACGGAGTCACTACCTCCATTATTTCGGACAGAAGCTGGAGGCGATTTGCGATGAGCTTATCCAGACCGCCATTGACGGCTCAATGCCGACGAAGGGGCATGCGGCTGATGTGATTGGAGAGAAACTCAGAGCAGGTGAAAAGGTGGATCGGGTTGTGGTCATTGGTTGCCCCTTCATGATGATGCTGGTGGCGCGGGAGACGCAGCCGTTCAGGGTCAAGACGCTGGCGGCCCTGAATTCCATCATGCTCGATGGGACGGGCATGTGCGGGGCGTGCCGTGTGAGTGTCGGCGGAAAGACGAAGTTTGCCTGCGTGGACGGGCCGTTTTTCGACGCGCATCTGATAGATTGGGACGAGCTGTTCACCCGGCGCAGAGCGTATGCCGCTCACGAGGTCCGCGCCGTCGGGCGAACGGAGTCCGTGGCGCTCCATGCCTGCGAAGCGCATGGCGCGGGCGCCGCACGGTGATCGGCGGCATTTCCCGGCACACGCTGGGTCGTAAGTACAGATACTCAATAAATACGGCGACGAACACTCCGAGAGTGTCGCTGATGAATTGGGCGGGCCGCGCTGACCGTCTGTGCCGGGCTTCAGTCCCGCCGGTGGCAGGGCTTCTCGACCACTGGATTCATCCGTAATACGTCATCGTATTTATGAATGAGAGCGCTCGGGCAACCGCCGGGCACTGCCTCCGGATTCAACGCAAAGGTTGATGGATGGAAGATTGGAAGAAAGAGAAGCAGCCGATGCCTCGCCAGGACCCCCGGGACCGCGCGAGGAACTTCAACGAGGTGGCTCTCGGCTACGCGGAGGAGCAAGCGCTCCGCGAGGCGCAGCGGTGCGTTCAGTGCAAGAACCGTCCCTGCGTGGCCGGGTGTCCGGTGGAAATTGACATTCCCGGGTTCATTGCCCTCGTCAAGGAAGGAGATTTCCTGGGCGCGGCTGCGTTGGTCAAGGAGAAGAATGCCCTCCCCGCCGTGTGCGGGCGAGTTTGCCCACAGGAGGACCAGTGCGAAAAAGTCTGCATCCTGGGCAAGAAATTCGAGCCTGTCGCTATCGGCCGCCTCGAGCGGTTCGTGGCGGATTACGAGGCTGCTCATACGGAGTCCCGCGCCGCAGAGCTGCCGCCGACGACGGGGAAACGGGTTGCGGTGGTTGGCTCGGGACCAGCCGGTTTGACAGTAGCTGCTGATCTGGCGAGGCTTGGCCACCCCGTGACGATGTTTGAGGCGTTTCACAAACCCGGAGGAGTGCTGGTCTACGGCATTCCCGAGTTCCGGCTGCCGAAAGCCATTGTGCAAAGGGATGTGGCGTATGTGCTCGGCCTGGGGGTGGAGCTGCGGCTGGACCGCGTGGTTGGGCGAACGGTCACGGTGGATGAGCTGTTTGCTCAGGGCTATCACGCCGTGTTCATCGCCGTGGGGGCGGGGCTGCCTGTTTTCATGAACATCCCCGGGGAGAACTTGAACGGAGTGTACTCGGCAAACGAGTTTCTGACGCGCTCGAACCTGATGAAGGCGTACCTGTTCCCGGAATACGACACGCCGATCATACGAGGGAGGCTCGTCGCCGTAGTGGGAGGGGGGAATGTGGCGATGGATGCCGCAAGAACGGCATTGCGGCTGGGGGCGGATCACGTGTATAATGTATACAGGCGGTCACGTGAGGAGATGCCAGCCCGAGAAGAGGAGGTCGAAAACGCGATCGAAGAGGGAATAGACATTCGGTTTCTGACCAACCCGGTTCGGATTCTCGGAAACGAGAAAGGCTGGGTGCGTGCAATTGAGTGCATCGAGATGCGATTGGGCGAGCCGGATCAATCCGGTCGCCGGCGCCCTGTCCCCATTGAGGGTTCCGAGCACATGATAGAGGTGGACGTCGCGATCATGGCCATCGGCAATGGCGCAAACCCCCTTCTTCCCTCAACGACGCCCGGCCTCGAAACGAACAAGTGGGGGAATATCATCGCGGATGAAGAGACGGGCAAAACGAGCCGGGAGGGCGTTTACGCCGGAGGGGACATTGTCAGGGGCGCCGCCACAGTGATCTTAGCAATGGGTGACGCGAGAAAGAGCGCCCGGGCGATCCACGCCTACGTTATGGGGGAGCGTGAGTGAGCGATCCGCCGACCCCCGTTTCCGGGGTTGGGCCGCCTCAGGAATAGTTTCCCGTCTGGCCAGGCGGCATTTCTGCCGCTACGGTCGTTGACTTAAAGATGCAAGTGCACCGGTGATCGCAGTGTCCTATCCCAGTTTTGTGCGAACGAAGGGATGTTTCAGGAGATGAGACGATGAAAGCGGTAGCTCAGATGGCAAGTGTGGTCGTGTGCGTGATGATGGTGGCATGGTTGTCGCCGGCGGAGGAGCGCTCCGTGGCGGCAGACCTATCGTATGCCGAGTTGGTCAGTTTGGGAATCATCAACGCCTATTCGACGAATGTGCTCGTGCAGCAAGGATTCGAGGGCGGAAGCTTCTCGAAAGCGGACGCTGAGGATGCCGTTCGCAGGAACCTGGCCTTCGTGAACGTTCTCGATCGGTACGCGCAGAGCCTGAAACGCTCCACCTCGACCGACGACCCCGGAATGAAGAAATGGATTGAGGACATGGCGGGGGTCGCGACCTACCTGAAGCAGCAGACCCTTGCGCTGGAGGACTGGTTGAGTGATTCCAGCAGCGCCTCTGCAAAGCGGCTCTTTGTGGGTTACAGCGACAAGGTCGAGGCGAGGATCGAGACGATGCTGAAGGGGAAGTGAGATGCCAGCGCATTGGCGGTGAGGCCCGTGGAAGCAGGGAGCGTAACAGCGAAGCTGTTCATGGGGTTGCTCGGTTCCTCGGAGGAACACCTTGACGCGGCGAAGGCGGAAGTGCAGACGCGCTACGGGCCAATTGACCTGGCCAGCCCGGTCTTCCCCTTCACATTCACCGCGTACTATAACGAGGAGATGGGGGAGGGAATCGTTCGACAGTTTGCCTCGTTCGAGATATTGTTCGACCCGGCGCGACTGAGGGCGATAAAGAAGGAGACGATGATCCTGGAGGGAAGGATGTCGGCGGATGGCAAAAGGCGCGCCAACCTCGACCCTGGATACCTGAACCTCTCGACAGTTGTCCTTGCAACGACGAAGGATGCGAGTTATAGGGTGTACCTCGGTGAGGGGGTCTATGCCCAACCCACGCTCTTCTTTCGTGAACGGGACTTCCACCCGTTCGACTGGACGTATCCTGACTACCGCCAAGAGGAAACCCTGAGTTTCTTCTGGGAAGTTCGGGAGAGGTTGAAGGAACAGTTGCGCGAGACGAGAGGGGAAAATCGGGGAGAAGAAAAGTAGAAAAGTGAAAAAAAGATGTTGACAGGTGTTGATGGCGAGGGTATCTTAACGGTTTGACCCTTCGGACAGAAGGAGTCTATCTCTGCGCGACCCCCGGCGCAACTCGCCGAATCTGCCCACGTAGCTCAGTCGGTAGAGCACTTCCTTGGTAAGGAAGAGGTCTCCGGTTCGATCCCGGTCGTGGGCTGTGCAGCGGGCAAACGCCGCGTCACACTTGACAAAGAGGATACACATCATGGCGAAGGAGAAGTTTGCGAGGACGAAGCCGCACGTGAATGTGGGGACCATCGGCCATGTGGACCACGGCAAGACGACGTTGGTGGCGGCGATGACGAAGATATTGGAGAAGCACGGGCTGGCGAAGGAGCGGACGTTTGACTCGATAGATAATGCACCGGAGGAGAAGGAGCGGGGGATCACGATAGCGGTGTCGCACATAGAGTACCAGACGGACAAGAGGCACTATGCGCACGTGGACTGTCCGGGTCACGCGGACTACATCAAGAACATGATAACGGGGGCGGCGCAGATGGATGGGGCTATAGTTGTGGTATCGGCGGCGGACGGGCCGATGCCGCAGACGCGGGAGCACATTTTGTTAGCGAGGCAGGTGCAGGTTCCGGCGATTGTGGTATTTTTGAACAAGGTGGACTTGCTGGACGATCCGGAGCTATTGGAGTTGGTGGAGTTGGAGATGAGGGACTTGTTGAACAAGTACAAGTTTCCTGGGGACGAGATTCCTGTGATACCTGGGAGCGCGTTGAAGGCAGGGGAGTGCGGGTGCGGGAAGCGGGAGTGCGAGTGGTGCGGGGGTGTGTGGAAGCTTTTGGACGCGGTGGACGATTACATACCGACGCCGAAGCGGGAGGTGGAGTTACCGTTTTTGATGCCGATAGAGGACATCTTCAGCATCACAGGGAGGGGGACGGTGGCGACAGGGAGAATGGAGCGAGGGAGAGTGAAGGTGGGGGATGAGGTGGAGATCGTGGGATTTGGGCCGACGATGAAGACGGTGGTGACGGGAGTGGAGATGTTCAACAAGACGTTGGACGAGGGGATGGCGGGAGACAACATCGGGGTATTGATGAGAGGGATCGAGAAGGAACAGGTGGAGAGGGGGAAGGTATTGGCGGCTGTGGGGAGCATCACGCCGCACACGAAGTTTCGGGCGGAGGTGTACGTGTTGTCGAAGGAGGAGGGGGGACGGCACACGCCGTTTTTCACGGGGTATCGTCCGCAGTTTTACTTTCGGACGACGGACGTGACAGGGACGGTGAAGTTGGACGAAGGGGTGGAGATGGTGATGCCGGGAGATAACGTGAACCTGACGGTGGAGTTGATGACGCCGATAGCGATGGAGAAGACGCTGCGGTTTGCGATCCGGGAAGGCGGACGCACCGTGGGGGCCGGAACCGTCACGGACATCCT
>JAUYEE010000066.1 GCA_030691545.1 bacterium
CCCAACGTCCTCCCCAAAAGCCCCGAGGCACAAGCGATCTCATACGTACTGTCGAACTGGGAAGCGCTGAGGCGCTACTCCGAGGACGGAGATCTCGAGATCGACAACAACGGCGCCGAACGCAGCCTGCGGGGAATTGCCGTCGGACGAAAGAACTGGTTGTTCTTCGGCAGCGATAACGGAGGGCAAACCGCCGCTATCCTCACCAGCCTCATCGCCACATGCAAACGACTCGAGATCAACCCCTTCACCTACCTCCGCGACATCTTCGAGCGCATCAGTTCCCATCCCATGAACCGCCTCGAGGAACTCCTTCCCGACAACTGGAAGGCCGCCCAAACCGCCAGCCAGAATATCCCTGCCTGATTCCCCACCGTCAACATCTATGCCAAGGTCCCCCTGTGTCTACCGGACGGATACTCTGCCGGAGCATCTCTGGGAGCTTGACCGCTACAGCGACGGGCAGAACCCGCGAGTCGTTCAGTTCCTCCTCAACACGCAGGATCGCCGCTCGGAGGACGATTACTTCTGCGCGCGCACCTGCCGAGGCGCCATGCAATGGCTCGAGCGCAACCTCAACAACAAGCCCTTCGCGCTCTGGCTGGAGATGTTCGACCCGCACGAACCGTGGGACGCCCCGAAGCGATTTCAGGAGATGTACTACGACAAGTATCCTGTCGAGCGGTTCCTCTTCGGCTATGGGGTGGACAAGGAACGGCTCAAGCCGGAGGATATTCCCGCGCTAAAAGGTTTGTATTCTGCGGAGGTAACATTCTCGGATTTGTGGATCGGGCGACTGCTCAACCGGATTCGCGAACTCGGGCTGATGGATGATACGATTGTCGTCTTCAGCACTGACCACGGCACGCATCTCGGCGAACAGGGATGCGTTCAGAAGACAGCCGGCTTCCTCAACTCTCTCGTCGCACGCCTACCCCTCATCATCCGCCATCCCGACACGGCGACCTTCGCCGGGAAACGTGTGGACGCGCTGATTTCCGCCGCAGATTACATGCCGACCTTCCTCGATTTGCTCGGAGTGAAGGGTCCCGAGGACCGCATGACGGGAAAGAGCTTCTGGCCTGTCGTCACCGGCGAAAAGGAAGCTATCAACGAGGCGGTTTATACGGGCTTTGGGACGTTCGGCATGGTGCGAACGCCCGAGTGGCATTACTTCGAGAATCTCAAAACTGTTGCGCCCGTCGGGTCCACGCCCGAGGAATACGACTTCCGAAAGGCAATGGTGGCGCCCGGCCGCGGTCAGGGTCCCGCTCTCTACGATCTCAAGAAAGACCACGGCGAGACGAAGAACGTCGTCGAGGAACATCCGGAAGTTGTCGCGGAGCTGAGGGAGAAGCTCGCCCGCCGATTTGAGCTTTGACAGCCAGATTGGGTGCTCCAAATAGACGGGTGCGGCCACGTTTGAGTGAGACATGCCGCTGGGATTCGCCTGTGACGGCCAGCGCTGAGTCGAGGTCCACTGGGGGAGCGCCTGTTTGTAACGCCGGCATCTTGCCGGCTGTCTTGGGGGCATCTTGCCCCCGGTAGGCTGAAACATCCTTTGAGGGCGGTTGCCATGTGAGGGCGGGACGCCCTCACGACTGCCGCCGGGACGGCGGCGTTACTTCTGGCGGACCCCGGGCCAACAGCCCCAGGCCCACAACTCAAGCGCAGCTACACCCGAATAGACGGCCTGGCTCAGCGGTTGACAAGAAGACCATCCGGCCTTAGTATTTCATCAACAGACGGGAGTTGGAGTGCCGGGTTGAAAGCGCAACTCATCGCGCACGCCCGACAAGAGTGCGTGCGAATCGTCCAAAAAAGGAGGAAAGACCATGTGCGCACGACGGTCACCCGCAGTACCACTCTCTTGCTGCGTGTTGTTGGCGGCAGCGATCATTGTTGGTTTCTCGACCGCGGTTTTCGGAGCAGCAACGATGGAATCGTATGTTTCCGAGATTGACGGGTCGGTCCAACCCTTCGGTCTTTATATTCCCGAGCCATTCGATCCCAACGTGCCCCACCCGGTTGTCTTCCACGCGCAGGGGTATGGCGGCGCGGCGAGCACCGGCTTCAGCGGGACTTTGTTTGCAAACGAACAAGGGTGGATCCTGGTCAATTTGGACGGAGACGGAGAGAGTTGGTATGAGGGCATCGGGGAGCATGATTTCTTCCGGGTGCTTAACGAGCTACGCAGGCAGTATCTGATTGACGAGAATAGGCTGTACTTGACAGGTTGCTCCACGGGGGGCTTAGCGGCGCTCCGACTCGGTTTTCGGCACCCGGACCTTTTCGCAGCCGTGGCGGGCAGCGACGCTTTCTGGGATTATCGCTGGTTCCACAGGATGGTCTATGGCAAAAGCTCCAACCCAGAGTGGATCGAACCAACTCGCGAGCCCCTTTTGCAGAGTGGTTCTCCTCTCTCTATCGCGGAGAACGTAAAGCACCTCAATGTTTACATGTCGGTGGACGTGGGCGACGGGCTTGTGCCACTTGCCAACGGCCGAAATCTGGATGCGAGGCTCGACGAACTGGGCTATGCCCATTCCTACAACGAATATCCGGGAGGGCATTGTCAGGGATTCAACCTGGGGACAATTTACGAGTTTTTCTCCCAACGCGTTAATGAACCCAGTCCGAAAGACGTTGTCCTGAAAGCGAACCAATTGCAGTACGGCTCCGCCTACTGGGTGCGGATTGACCGGCTGGAGAAGACGGGCCAATTTGGGATGATTGTGGCGAAGATCACCGGAAGACAGAAAGACATCGTAGAGGTGACCACAAACGGCCTGATTCAATTTACCCTGTTTCTGACGCCGGAGCTTGCGGAGGTGGATGAGGTAAGCGTCCTGACGAACGGCGAGCTGACTTATACAGGGCCGCCACAGGAAATCACGGTTTCCGCCTCTCTGGATGAATCCGGAAACATCGTCGGCTGGTCAACCGCCGATACTCTGCCCCGGGGGCTGAGGAAGACGGCTCAGAGTGAAGGCCCGATCGGACACGCGTACACCTCGAAATTCCTTTTGGTCCGGGGCACCACCTCCAAGACCGACACCGCCAGGAACCGGTTGGAGGCGGAGAAGTTCGCCACGGAGTGGAACACCTGGATGCATGCGAGTATTTGGCCCGTCGAGGATGCGTCCATCACGGCGGACGATATCGCGACCAGCAATTTGATCCTTTTCGGAACGGCTGACTCGAACTCGGTCATTCGGGAGATCAACGATTTGCTCCCCGTCCGGATTTGGAAGGACCGGATTGTTGCCGGGGCGCAGGAATACGAAGGAAGCAATTACGGGCTTTATATGGTCTTTCCCAATCCTCTGAATCCGCAGCGATACGTCGTCATCAGCCACGGAACGATCGAGGGCTCTCATGAGACGGATCTCGAGGCACTCCCCTGGTACTGGCCCGACTATGTCGTCTTCGACACTAACACCGTTCCCGAGGCCGTGGTATCTTCCTGGCATCCCCCGCTCGTGTATCTTCCTGACGCGTGGGTGGAGGCGGGATTCTTCGACCAATACTGGCGGCTGGATGAGGATGAGGATGAATTGGATGACATTTTCGAGAAGCAGATTATTGACGCGGATACCGACGACGGAATTGCAGCCATCATGGACGTGAATCCGGGGGGCGATTTCGACGGCGACGGGCAGGACAATCGCACGGAATACAATGCGGGGACGAGTCCGACAGATGCGGTGTCTTTCTTCTGCGTGCTCTCTGTGGCGCCAGACCCCGGTGACTCTGCGAATTTCAATGTCTCGTGGAAGACCGCCCCGGGAAGGTCTTATTATATTCAATGGGCGGACTCGGCGGATGGCCCATGGCACGAGATAGGCGAGCTTGATCCCGGCGACATCGAAGACAACGGAGACATCCGGACCTGGACGGACAAGGGAACCGATCCGGCCATGGGCGGCACAAAGCCCGGCAATTGCCCCGCCCGCTTCTACAAGCTCGCCGCATGCCGGTAATCGCACGGCTCCGCGGCAGGTGCCCTGCGGGGGCGGTGATGGTAGCTGCCAGAACGGCCTTTTGGCAATCGCGATTGTGAGAAAGGATAGTCAGGCTCATGCAAACCACATGGGGAGACATAGCCATGATTTTGAAGACGCATCTGGAAGCCGTGATTCTCTTCGCCTGTTTCGTTTTCGCGTGCGGCGCCGTCGAGATGCCGAGATTTCAGCGAATTGTCCTCGATGACAATTTCCCCGGCGGTTATCAGGTCAAAGTGGCCGACATTGACGGAGACGGGAAGCCGGACGTCGTCGCGCTCGGAGAGACAGCCGCCGGGCAAGTCGCCTGGTACAAAAATCCCACCTGGAAGCGCTATCCCATTAGCATTGACCGGACGAAGAACAATATTGACCTCGCCCTTCACGACATTGACGCGGGTGGAGAACTCGAGATCGCCCTCGCGAGCGATTTCCAGTTCGGCGACAGCACCTCCGGCGGCACGATTAGCTGGTTGAAGCGCGGCAAATCCCTCGAAGAACCCTGGGAGGTTCATCGGATTGACGCGGAGCCGACAGCGCACCGCCTTCGCTGGGCGGACGTGGACGGCGACGGGAGAAAGGAGCTTGTCTGCGCACCGATCCTCGGCCCTGGGGCCAAGGCGCCCCAGTACGACCAGGTCCCCGCGCGCCTTGTCCTCTATCGTATACCGAAAAGTGACCTGTCAGCCGCCTGGCCGAAGGAAATCATTGACGAGACGCTCCACGTGATGCACGCGCTGGAGGTCTGCAATTTCGACGGCGATGGACGGGATGAGTTGCTGACAGGCAGCTTCGAGGGAGCCCACCTATTCGATCTTCAGGGAGAGGGCGAAAACGAGCGGTGGAAGAAAATCCAATTGTGCGCCGGCGACCAGTCCGGGAAATCGGCGAGAGGCTCAAGCGAAATCTGCATCGGACATCTCCGCGGCGGCAGACGATTCATCGCAACGATTGACCCCTGGCACGGCAACCAGGTCGTGGTTTATCTGCCGCCAGCTTCCCAAGGTGCCGACAAAGAATTGCCACCCGCACCGGAACAGAATCCGCCCACATTGTGGCAACGCCACGTCCTCGACGAGACGCTCTCCCAGGGACACGCCCTCTGCTGCGCCGATTTCAACCACGACGGGGCAGACGAGATTATCGCGGGCTTCCGAGGAAAGGGCGGAGGCATTTACATCTACTGTGCGACCGACGATTCCGGGACTCGCTGGGAGAAGTCCATCCTCAACGAACGTGAAATCGCCGCGCAGGGATTCTCCGTCTTTGACTTCGACCCGACCGACTTCTCCCCCAAAGGCGACCGCTATCCTGACTTCGTCGCCACCGGCGGGGCCACCCACAACGTTCACCTCTACCTGAACCTGACATCTGCGCGGCCGACTCGCTGAACACTCCTTTCGTACACCGATGGAGCGGTGCGGCCTGCCCTCATGGGCGGCCAGCCTGCCCACGGGCCTCGGCCATGGGCGGGATGGCCGTGCCACCACAAAACTCGTAGTCCTGTCGCGTCCGAGTGATGTCCACACCGCCGCCCGGGAATGAGGCATCGCTCGAACCGTGAAAAAGAAGTTGACACAGAGCGAGGTTGCCCTATCATTTCGAGCGGAGTTCACAATCGCGTTTTCCTGACAGGAAGAAGGGGGGAAGAGCGTACAACCTCCCTTTTTGCGAGGTTGGAGGCTTTGAGTTCCGTAAGTCGGCCCTTCCGGTACAAAAGTAGGCATACGGTCATGTGGGGCGGTCCAAAAATGTCTTCATCCCGATTTCACTTGTTTCTCAAGCTCCTGCCGTTCCTTGTGGCCGTTTCCCTGTGCGCACCGGCGAATGCTGCCGAGGTAACGCTCGTGTCGCCTCCGGACGGAGCTGTAGTGAACAACACGAGTGTGTCATTCACCTGCTCCGCGACAGACGCCAGCGGACTGTCGAGCGCGGCGCTGTACATCGGCAATGATCCGCAGACTCTCACCTTCAGCGGGACGGCTGAGACCGCCGACGCCTATCTCACGGCCAGCTCTCCCAACAGCAACAACGGCTCCGGCAGCGCCATCACCGTGGATGGCCAGAACCCTCACGCTCACGCCGTCATCAAATTCCCATACATTTTCGGAGAAGGACGTGTGCCGCTCGGCTCGAGCATCGTCAGTGCCACCCTCGATGTCAGGTGCTCCAACCCTGGCAACGTGATGAAACTGTACCGGCTGAGGGAGGACTGGCTTGAGGGGGAGGTGACCTGGAATCGGCGTGCCGCCGGTGTGCTCTGGAGCAATCCAGGCGCGGACGGGCCTGGCTCGCACGCCTCCGTGGCCCTCGACGGGAATTGCACCGCTACCGGCTGGCGAACGATTGACGTCACGTTCTTCGTGCAGGAGTGGAGCAACGGCGAACCGAATTACGGCGTCGTTTTGACCGACACCGGTACGGACGGCGTGAATTTTGACAGTAGCGAGACGGCGAATCCGCCGGCGCTGCGGGTGACGTACCAAACGCGGTGGCAGGATGTTCAGACTTCCCCGATGTCCGGCACGAGTGATAGGGTCGAGTTCGCGCCTGTTGACCTTACAGACCAGGCAAGCTATGCCTGGAACTGCCTGGTCACGAATGGGCTGAACCAACAGAGTTGGGCGCCTGCCGATTTCCATCTCAGCATTGACAGCCACCTCCCGGACCTGCCCGTTTTGGCATCCCCACCCGATGGCGCCTTCGGCGTCTCAACCTCCCCTACCCTCGAGGTGACAGTCAGCGATCCTGACGGAGAGCCTCTCGATGTGACCTTCTATGGTCGCGGCGGCTCGGGCGAAAAATTCACCATCATTGCCCTGCCCGACACACAATACTACTCGCAGTCCTATCCGCAGATTTTCACAGCACAGACTCAATGGATTGTAGATAACGTCGCCGCAAGGAACATTGTCTTTGTTACCCACGAGGGCGACCTCGTTCAGACATGGAACAACACGACGCAATGGGCCCGCGCTAACACAAGCATGGGTCTGCTCGATGGCGTCGTCCCTTACGGCGTTTCCCCCGGCAACCACGACCAGCCGACGACGTACTACAATCAGTATTTCCCCTACACGCGCTACGAGGATAAGCCCTGGTATGGCGGTCACCGCGGAACGACTAACGACACGAATTGCGAGCTTTTCTCCGCCGGCGGTACTGACTACATTGTTCTCCAGCTCGAGTTCTGGCCAAGCAGCGAGGTCATCGCCTGGGCTGACTCTGTGCTGAAAACCCACGCCGACCGCAAGGCCATCATCACCACTCATGGCTTTTTGGGAGAGGATGGAAGCCGCAACGTCCATGTCATGGGCAGCACTCAGTACATCTGGGACGACCTCGTGGTTCCAAACGACAATGTCTATTTCGTTCTCTGCGGACACGTGCACGGAGAATACGCTCGCACCGATGTCGTAAATGGCCGCGAAGTCCATCAGCTTTTGGCCGACTACCAGGACGGGCCGAACGGCGGGAATGGCTTCTTGCGAATCATGCGATTTGTCCCGGCGGAGAATAAGGTGTATGTACAAACGTATTCGCCGTGGCTCGACCAGTACGAGACCGACTCCGATAGCGAGTTCACCCTCAACTTTCCGATGAGTGGGTATTCTCTCATCAGCGCCGATGAGGCTGTGGCCAGCGGAGGCAACGCCTCGGTGGTCTGGACCGGTCTTTCCGCTAATACATTGCATGAGTGGTACGTTGAAGTGACCGATCCCACCAACAGAACGCAGGTCGGTCCCATCTGGACGTTCGCCACGACATCCGGCGACATCACTCCGCCGACCATCTCCGACGTGGACGCTGTGTTTATAACCGATGACAGCGCTCGAATCGTGTGGACGACCGACGAACCCTCGGACTCAGTAGTGGACTACGGCACGAGCACCGACTACGGACAGACGGCCGTGGACTTGCCCCTTGTAACGTCTCATTCGGTCGTGCTGACAGGCCTCACTCCGGAGACAACATATCACTATCGGGTTAGCTCGAAAGACAGCGCGGAAAATGTGGCGTACAGTGACGACTATATTTTTACCACATTGCCTGTTATCGTGATGGGCCCTTCGATTCCATCGCCTCCCGGCACGCCGGTGCCCTTGGAGACGGAGCCTGACTCCGAGCCGTCTGAGTTCGCGGAAGGCATTTACAACCAAGACGTTCAAGTGATACGCCTCGTGGCCGCAGGCTATGACCTTCAGACCGGTCGGCGGATAGCGAAGGGCTCAATTCGGTTCGTGGCGGGAAACCCGAATTTGTATGCCTATGTCCGGAACGATCCTATGAACCATGTGGGCCCGGCGGGGATGCAGGGGCGAGATCCTCTGGCCGGCCACGCGGCTCAAATTGATTCAATCATCGAGGTCCTTTCCCGGGATGCTGCCTTCCGGAATCAGCTCGAGATATTGAGCGACTTAGGACCGTACTCGGGCCTGGCTCGGAATTTCTTCCTTGCATCTATGGGGTTCGGTCCCAGTCTATCAAGAGCAGGGGACGCCTACGATTTCGTGCGCACGGCAATCGCGGAGAGGGGGGCCGAGATCATCAACAGGGCGATTGAGAATGGGGCCTTAGACGGGGTTTTAGGGGCAGAGCTCATACACCGCCATGAACCTCTTGACCATGACGCCATCCGCGTGCAATTCGAGGACGGGGACGAGGTGGTTCTGGACTTTTAACAGACTCTTGATCTGAGCGAGCCAATGACCTCCACTGTCGAGAACTGGTGGTGTGACAGTTGCGGTGTCCTCGTAGAAATAGGGCAAGCTTTCCGGCAGATGCTGAAAAAACCTCTTGACACACTTACCGTCAAGCGTATCCTTATTGCTTGATTGACAATTGGGTGTTTCTGACAGGAAGAAGGGGGAACAGCGTTCAACCTGGCTTCTCTCGACGTTGGATGCTTTGAATGCGGTAAGTCCCCCTTCCGGTGAGAAGTAAATCTATGGCCATGTGGGGAGGTCCAGAAATGTCTTCATCCCGATTTTACTCATTTCTCAGGTTCTTGCCGTTCCTTGTGGTAGTTTCCCTCTGCGCACCGGCGAATGCAGCCGACGTGACCCTCGTGTCGCCTTCAGACGGGGCTGTCGTGAACACCACCAGTGTGTCCTTCACCTGCTCCGCGACAGACGACAACGGACTGTCGAGCGCGACGCTGTACATTGGCAATCAACCGGAGACTCTCACCTTCAGCGGCGCGGCCGAGACCGACGATGCCCAGATTTCGGCAGATAGTCCCAACACGAACTTCGGCACCGCCACCACCATCAATGTGGACGGGGCGACCCCGCACGCTCATGGCGTCATCAAGTTTCTCAATGTTTTCGGCAACAACCCCGGGCAGGTCCCGCCGCTCTCGAGCATCGTCAGCGCGACGCTCGAGGTGAATTGTGTCAACGTCGGCAACGTGATGAAGCTCTATCGGCTTACGGAGGACTGGGCCGAGAATACGGTAACGTGGAACTTCCCGTGGACGGACCCCGGTGCGGACCAGCCTCCTTCGAACGCCGGTATTGCCCTGGACGGGAATTGCACGGCGATGGGCTGGCGAACAATTGACATTACCCAGTTCGTGCAGGAGTGGAGCAATGGTCAACCGAATTACGGCACCGTGCTGACTGACACGGGGACGGACGGGGTGGACTTCGACACGAGCGAATCCGGGAATCCGCCCGTGCTGCGTGTGAGCTATCAGACGCAATGGCAGCCCGTTCAGACGCAGCCAATGTCCGGAACGAGCGATACGGTCACGTTCTCCCCGGTTACGCTGACCGACCAAACAAGCTACGTTTGGAACTGCCTGGTGACGAATGCGGTTGCCGAACAGAGCTGGGCGCCGGCGGATTTCGAGCTGACAATTGACATTCAGTGCCCCGACGAGCCTTTTCTCGTCGCCCCGCCCGATGGCGAGGCCGGCATTTCCACCTCCCCTACTCTTCAGGTGGCGGTCAGTGATCCGCAAGGGGATCCACTCGATGTTACCTTCTACGGTCGCGGCGGCACGGGCGAGGAATTCACCATCATTGCCCTCCCCGACACACAGAAGTATGTTCTTAACGAAGACTATCCGGAAATTTTCACAAGTCAAGCGCAATGGGTCGTGAACAACGCAGCCACCCGTAATATCGTTTTCCTCACCCACGAAGGCGACATCGTTGACACGTGGGACAACGTGACCGAGTGGAATTACGCGAACACCAGCATGAGCCTTCTCGATGGCGTCGTCCCCTACGGGCTTTCCCCGGGCAACCACGACCAGCCGACAACGTACTACAATCAGTGTTTCCCCTACACTCGCTACGAGAGCCAGCCCTGGTATGGCGGCCATCGCGGAACAACGAACGACACCAACTATGAGCTTTTCTCCGCTGGCGGCACCAACTTCATTGTGCTGCAACTTGAGTTTTGGCCCAGCAGCGATGTCATCGCGTGGGCCGACTCGGTGTTGAAGGCGCACGCCAACCGCAAAGCGATTATCACCACCCACGGCTTTCTGGGAGCCGATGGCAGCCATTATGTGCATACTATCGGAAGCACCGAGTACATCTGGCAGGGATTGGTCGTCCCCAACGACAACGTTTATTTCATCCTCTGCGGGCACGTCGCGGCGGAACGCGCGCGGACCGACATCGTGAATGGGCGGGAAGTCCATCAGCTCCTCGCCGACTACCAGGGACGTCCCAACGGCGGCGACGGCTGGCTGCGACTCATGCGGTTCGCCCCGGCGGAAGACAAGGTCTATGTCGAAACGTACTCGCCCTACCTGAACCAGTACGAGACCGATGCCGACAGCCAGTTCGCGCTCAACTTCCCGATGGGCGGCTTCTCCGAGATCGGCAGCAGCACCGACGTGGCCAGCGGCTCAGACGCCTCAATGGTCTGGGCAGGCCTTCCCCCAGTTACGCTGCACGAATGGTGCGTGAGCGTTGCCGACCCGACGGGGAAAACGCGACTCGGACCCGTCTGGCAGTTCACGACCGAGTCGAACGACACCACACCGCCGAACATTTCCGGCGTGGATGCCGTGGACATAACCGATGGCAGCGCTCGCATCATCTGGACAACGGACGAGCCAACGGATTCCGTCGTGGACTACGGCGTCGAGACCACCTACGGCTCCCAGGCTTCTGACCTGACGCTGGTGAAATCTCATTCGATTACTCTGACCGCTCTCTCTGCCGACACCCTCTACCACTACCGTGTCAGTTCGAAAGACAGCGCGGGCAACGTCGCGTACAGCGATGACTACACGTTCACCACATTGCCGGTGAACCATCCGCCCATGGCCTATGACCAATCTGTGAACACGGAGGAAGATACGCCCGTCGAAATCAGTCTCGGAGCGAGCGACGAAGACAACGACCCTCTGACGTACAGCATCGTCTCCCTTCCCAGCAACGGGACGCTGACGGGGACACCACCGAACGTTACCTACACACCGGACCCGAATTACAGCGGCGGCGACAGCTTCACGTTCAAAGCCAACGACGGCAAGACGGACAGCAATATCGCGACGGTCTCCATCACCATCACTTCTGTCAACGATCCGCCCGCCGCTCCGACGGGTCTTAGCGCCACAGCCGGAGTTGGAAAGGTCACTCTTGATTGGGCCGATAACGCCGAGCCGGAAGGCGACCTCCAGGGTTACAACGTCTCTCGCTCAACCGCCCACGGCGGACCCTACACCAACATCAACGGCGCCTTGCTCCCCGGCAGCAACTACGTGGATTCCGCAGTCGTGAACGGGACCACATACTACTACGTGGTCACCGCTGTGGACACGGTGGGGAGCGAGAGCAGCGACAGCAACGAGGCAAGCGCAACCCCTTACGCCCAGCAGTCCGTCCATGTTCAGGACATAGCGATGAAGCTCCAGAAGGTGGGAAAAACCTCCTACAAAGCGTCGGCAACAATTTTGATATGTGACCAGAACTCGACGCCGCGGTCCGGGGCAAGGGTGGTCGGTGACTGGTATTTTAAGGGGACTCGGATCAAGACCGGCTCCTCCGGAACTACGGACTCGACCGGCAAAACAACGATAACCTCGCCTCAAAAGACCGCGGGGAGCGGCAATACCTTCACCTTCAAGGTGACGAACGTCTCCCTGACCGGATACCCCTATGCCCCGGAGCAAAACGTTGAAACCCAGGACTCCATCTCCGTTCCCTAACGAGGGGGATTGACATCCTCGAAATACGTGGTATCATACTGATGACAGGGCAAGGGAAGCGCTTGTTTCGCCAATCAACCTGGCGCCGAAGTTGGGGGCGAAAAGGTCTCGACTCAGGTAAGGAAGCTAAAGCTGCATACGGAGGGTGTCAGGTGGCCTCCTGAAAAACCTGGCGTTAAACACAAACGCAAACGAAACGTTTGCCCTGGCTGCGTAATGCGGCCACGTCATCCGGGTCCTCTCCTGCGGGACTTGGAATGACGCCGGTTAGCGGGATAGGGTTCAGCTTTCGCTTCGGGGGCTGAAACCGAAACCTTACGAAGATAGCC
>JAUYEE010000220.1 GCA_030691545.1 bacterium
ACTCTTACTTGGCTCCAAGCCTCGATTCACGGTACTATTGGCGAGGCCCCCGCGCGAGGTTTGGCATTGGCCACGCGACCTCGTCAGCAAGAAGTTAATGGGAATTCCGGGTTTGTAGTGGGTGACGGCGGCTGGCGGTAAGGGCGATGGGCCTCAAACCCTTTTCTGAGAGGCCAAACGCCTGGGGTTGGCGCGCCGGGATCCGTCCCGGCTGTGGTGGGGCTTCCCACCTGGAACCGCGATGCGTGGAAGCCGAGGGCCCCTCGGCTGACCTGCCCGACGATCACGGCTGACCACAAAGCCGGGCGGCGCAACTTGCAGAAAATATGGGCAGCTACGGGCCAAGGAAGCGTTGGATCGCGACAGGAAACGACGGGGAAGCAGGCGCGCGCGGCTCAGAACCGGCAAGCTCCCGACCCCAACCCATGGGCAGAATCGAGTCCACGCTGTGCCCCGGACGAGCCGCCTCAGGTTCGAGCCGCCGCGGTTTGTCCAAGCCAGCCCGACTCCAACCTCCCACTAAAAACCCGGAAGAGCCAAGTTAATAGATCCGCCTGGAAAAGAAACACTTCCACCTCCCGGACTGCCCTTTCCCACATTGGCCGGTTAACGTTCACGCATCACGCGGGAAAATATCTCCTATTCTGGCAATCGATTAGAGAGCCAGGCCTGCTGGCGGCACAGTGAGCGTGACTAAACTAGGGATAGCAGGAGGCTTGAGGCCAGCACTTCAGTCGCAGGTTGAGGATGGCTAGGTGCTCTGGGCGTCCGACAGCGAAGATTCTTGGCTGTCCTCACGAGAGGATGTAGGTCCTTCGTCGCGCCATCGGCCGAGCCGCCGAGGCGCCATGGTCGTCCGAACTGGTACCCAAACTGAAGCCGCTCAGCTGCCCGACGGTAAGCTGCGTCCGCGCTCCGGGACGGGAAGAGCGGGCGAACTCTGTAGGGGCTCCTGTCCGAAAAGTGTAATGGCACCTCAGGCCCTTTGGATGCTTGAACTTACAAGCCAGCGCGGTTTGCGCGAAAGAACTCGGCACCGCGTATCCGCGCCCGTCACCCCGGGAATGTCGACGGTGCTGGCTTCTTTGATTCTCTGGGAAGGAATGGCGGATCGTCGGAGCGGTCGGAACCTGCTCCGCGGGCCGATTCGGCCCGCGGTTCTTTGGAGTCCACGGAAATCGGGCGTGCCGAGGGGGATGTCGGCCCGTGCACACGGCATTCCCGCCGTCACGGTAGATCCATTGTGCTGCGGTGGGTCTACAACTCATTGATAATACGGTGCTTATTCACCGTTACACTCTTGGGACAGGAACCCCCGCAGAAACCTTCAGGAATGGTCGATCAGATGATAGACGAGTCAGTAATCTTAGGAGGCACCGTGACGGTGGATTTCAACGGAAAGCAATCTGGACCGCGCGCCGACGACGCGACTGCAGCGGAGATCCAGGCCGAGGGACTTCCAGTCCAGCGGGCGCACCCAGAGTCTATGGGTGCCCTAGAACGGAGGTCAGAGAAGTTGGGAAAGCCAGTCCGTGAGATTCAAATCGAGGAAGACCAAGCCCTAGCGCTTTGCGAGTACCCCGGCACAGCATGCATCTTGCCCGGCGAATCAGGGTATTGGAAGTCACCTGATAATCCACCTAATATCGTGGTCCAACACACACGTACATGCGTGGACTGCCAACTCGTTCTGTCCGCATTGAGGAACAGTCGACGCACGGCACAAGAAAGGTGAACTGCTCACCACCTTTCATGAGGGTCGGCTTGCTGGGCAGTTCGAAGACCCTCCGATAGGCACGCGCAAGTGCCGCACTGTGCGATGTGGGCCTCCCGCCTAGCCGACAGTTGCCCGCGTAAAAGGTCGCAGACCTCCGAAGGGAGGAGGCAGTCCTCATCAGGGTACGACAACGAATCGAGCGCAGCAAAATGAGAATTGATAACAGCCTGGGGCTCGATGCCTGCACGCTGCCCCACGGCTTCAGCAGCCTTCAGGAAAGCAGGCGAATCATTTGTTTTCTGCGGGTTCTGGGCAAGCCGAGCAGGGGTCGCTGACACTAGATAATTCTCCTATACCCGTTGAGTATACGGCTTTTTCCACATGTGCCCGTACGGACAATACCCTTCCTCGCGACAATTTCCCCCTGCCGGCGGAAACTATTTCTACGTAGGTGGCCCATTTCCTGGGGGGAGACACCCCACCCGCATCTAGGCACAGCACCTTAATTATAGACCCAGATTATTGCGCGCGCTCTATAGGAAAATTCCTAGGACGAACCTGCTGGGTCTGATGTCGTTCCTGACCGCGGGTGAAACCGAAGTGCACGCCTGGACCGTTCCCATGGGCAGCACCGCGCTGAAGGCCGCCGGCGCGATTCACACCGACTTCGAGAAGAAGTTCATCCGCGCCGAAGTCGTCAACTGGCAGGCGCTGATCGACCACTCGGGCTACCCCGGCGTGCGCGAAAAGGGCCTGCTCAGGCTGGAGGGCAAGGAATACATCGTCAAGGATGGCGACGTGCTGGTGATCCG
>JAUYEE010000261.1 GCA_030691545.1 bacterium
TGTCGCTCCAGTCGTTGCGCCCGTGACGGATGAGAAATACCTGGGTCATGTCTTGATTCATGTCAAAGCCTACCATCTTTCTAAGAAGGGTTGCAACTGTATCGGCCAGCGTACGCCCAGTACTTATGCCGAGGACGTTTGGGAGGGTGCAGGATCAGCCGGGGCCACAAGCCGCATCCGTGCCTTAAGGAAGAGTTGATGTGGGCTGGTCTAGGACAGAGTGGGACGGAGGCTATATAATGGAAGTAATAGCCACAACTTACATAGGAGGCCACAATGTACGTTTCCAGACTGGCTTTCCATTCGCTGCCGGGCAGGGCTAATGAAGTGGAGCAGGCTCTAAGAGAGCTCCATGACATGGTAATAGCGACCGGGGGCAGCACGCCTCGAATCCTCCGGACCCACTTCGCATCCTCAGGAGCCCCCGACGTGGTGTTTGAGCACGAGAACCCAGACCTGGCGAATTTGGAGAACCACCTCAGGCAGGTGAACGAGAACCCCTATTTCCAGGAGTGGCGAAGGCAAATCTCCACACTCCTCTGGCAAGCGCCCAAGCGCGAGATCTACATTATCGTCGAGTGAAAGCGGGGACAGATTTGTGCAAACATGTCGCAAACATTGTCGCAAACCTGTCGCAAAGATCAATCCGGCTCCGCCAGGCGGTAGAGCAGGTGGTGCGTTTCACCTTCGGTGACGAGCAGTCCGATGTCCACCATCTTCTTCAGGTCCCGCTGCAGCGACCGCCGGTTGACCTCGGGACACAGGCGCTCGTAGTCCTGGATGGTCAGGCTGCCGTGCTCCAGGATGTGTCCGAGAGCTTTGGCCTGACGCTCCGAAAGACCGTGTTCCTTGATGAGCACATCCCGTCGGATGGCCTGCTCCCCGCGCTGTCTGACCTCGGCAAGCTTGGTGGTAAGACCCTCGACGAAATACTCCAGCCATCCGGTCATGTCCATGCCGCTCTTGCGGACGCTCTGAATCGCCCTGTAGAAGGCGTCCCGATCCCGGTCGTAATAGGCGCTGATCGTGAACAGCCGCTTGAAATCGTACCCGGCCCGATAGAGGAACAGCGTCGAGAGCAGCCGGGAGGTGCGACCGTTGCCGTCAAGGAACGGATGGACATGCACGAACTGGAACTGGGCGACGCCGCTCACCAGTACGGGATGGACCTCCTGTTCGCGGTTGAGCCAAGCCACCAACTCCGCCATTATGATCGGCACGTCGTGCGCCGGAGGCGGCGTGTAGACCATCTCGCCGGTGACGGAGTTGACCACGGAGTTCTGGATTTTCCGGTACTCGCCCGGAGCCGCAGCCCCACCCCGGACACCTTCGACAAGCCGCTTGTGGATTTCCCGGACCAGTCCTTCAGTGATCGGTCCACCGATTTCCAGATACTCCGAGACGAAATCGAAGACCTTCCGGTAGTTCAGCAGTTCCCGCACGTCATCCGGATCGGCCTCGGGGACCTGGTTGCCCTCCAGCAATCGCTCGGCCTGGTCAAGGGTCAAGCGCGTTCCCTCGATATGGGTGGTGTGGTGCGCTTCCAAGATCAATGCGCGGCGGTCCATCTCACGCACCCAGGCATCGGACAGGGCCGCGGCCTCCAGAAAACCCCGGACCCGCTCGATGCGGGTAAGCCCGGCGGTGATACGGTTCGTGATCGTGAATGTGGGGTTGAAGCCCTTCGTCATTTCACGCCTCTGACATCACGCCTGAACATGGCCTATTCCTTGTCCAACCTGCACAGGACCCGATGGATGCGCCGGACCCGTTCGTCGCCCGACATAAACAGCGTTATCCCGCGCTTGAAGACCGTGATCTCCACCGTGTGAGCCCAAAGATGATAAGGTTGAAACCATCTGAGCCTATCTCTTGCCCTTGCCACACTTCACTCCTATAGGTCGCAGGCGCCTGCTTTAGGTTGCCACGGAGGTTATTCTGACACATCGCTTAGCCTGCCCTTATGTTTGATCCCGCACTTTATAATGTCTTTCGCCAGTGCCCGAAGCTCGTCCTCAGCGATGCGCGGTCCTGCCCAACGAACCGGCCTGCTCCAGCGCGGTGGGCTTTGCCTTGTTCCTGTTGAACCGGAAGGTAACAGAATGTGCGCGCTTGAGTTAACCCGCCCGGTCCTTCACCACGCTGTCGTCTGTCTCCAGGGCGTCATACATTGCGCCCTCTCCCAGCATAGTTGCGGACAATGGAAGGCATACAGGTTCGCCAAAAGTCATTTCGCACGGGTTGATTCTTCCACGACGGCGATTTCTTCGGGTGTCAGGTCGTAGCGCAGACCCTAAAGGTCTTAAAGACCTTTAGGGTCTTTGGATTAATCGTCATCATCTGCCGCAAACCAGCGGCTTTCCGCCTCTGTAACCCACTGGGTATGCAACTCCACATAGCGTTGTGGGCCGCCAAACCATTCCAGTACCGCCGCGCGTTTTAGGCGCGTTGGCTGTTCGGATAACAGTGAACCGTACGATGACCATTTCCATTCTCGAAAATCATCTACGAACTTGTGCTTGCGCGGGTTCTGGTGAATGTAAGCGATGACGTCCCAAAATTGGCGGTCACTGGTCACTGGCACACGCCCAAAGGGGTGTTGAAACAAACTGCCCGTCCGCCCGTAGGCGCGGTTGATGGCTTTGGCATAAGCGTTGAAAAAGTCGGAGAATCTTTGGGAGGGAGACCCTAAAGGTTTTTTGGAAACCTTTAGGGTCTCTTCACGGATTTCCGCCTCCGAATTCACCCTGACCAAGACATGAAAATGATTACGGAGCAGACAATAAGCAAACGTCTCGGCCACCGGCTCGATGTGTTTGATATAAAGCTTCAGGAAGTATTCGTAATTGCGCTCTTCGCGAAAGATATTCTCGCGGTTCGTGCCGCGATTGTAGATGTGATAGTAGGTGTTGTATAGCAGCGGGGGCGGGCTCGGCATGACCTATCTCCGGCAGACCCTAAAGGTCTTTAAGACCTTTAGGGTCTTAACTCACTTCGCCCGCGTTGATTCTTCCACGACGGCGATTTCCTCAGTGGTAAGATCGTAGAGCCCGTAGACAAGATGGTCAATCTCCCGCTCCAACGCCGTCGTGTCCCCTCCGGGATCGCGCTGCCTGGTGGTCAGAATCCGCTCCACCGGCCCCGCCGGTGTGTCATGCTGTGCCCAGGTCACGTGCCGTACTTCTTGGAAGGCTTCTCGCGCACGGCCAGCGGCTCGGTCGTTGCGGTGATGCCTTCCAACACTACCGACGGCGGCTTCCCAGCGCCCAAACCTTCCCTGGCGTCCAGAATCTCGATGCCCACGAGCTTTTCGCCCTTGCCGATATTGAGGGCAATTTCCTCGTTCAGCCGCACAGTGCGGCACTCGTGCTTGCCTTCGATCAGGCGAATGTAGAGCGCGTCAATCTCGGAATCGTAACTGATTTTCATACTGGTGTGCCTCCTAAAAGTAGAACGTGTAGACCGTAATCACAACTATTTCATTCGGTTCTTCTTTGATGACGGGCGCGACCGAAGGGTAAGCTTTGATCTCCAGTTTTCCTGAGCGAATCCACTCGACAAACTTGTGAACGCCTGTCTCGATCTCGGCGCTGTCCGGGGATGTTTCGAGTTCGCTAAGCAAATCGTTGGACACCTGTTCTTTTGCCGTGGCGTGGGACTGCAAGGTCAACTCGCCTTGAACTTTGGCCCTCTGGAGGAGTTCGTAAGCCGTGCGGTCCGTCTGGAGACCGACCAGGATGCGAACCTTCTCGACCTTCTCCAGGGCTGGGTACAGTCTGTAAAAGCCGCTAATGAAAAAGTACCCCACCAGGCAGTCGAAGCAACGCGTATCGTCCCTGAGTAAGACGCCGAAGCGATCCCGCAGAGTTTTGCCAGGCTCATTCGTAACGAAGGTCAGGTCAGATGACAAGGCAACGGGTGCCAACCCTGTCATGACGTCGGTCAGGGAGCCTTTCATCGGGGATTTGTCGGTCATGATAGCCGAAAGATAGCAGGCAGTAGAACATGTGGCAAGGCGATGATGTCATGTGGCAGTTTTCGCATAGAATCTGTCGCTTGTGTTGTCTGTTGAGAAGGTTGATCATGACGACAGTTGCTGGGCCGCGGCGGACGGGGCCGGATGTGTAGCGCCAGTGCCCGAACGAGGATGTTGGCATCCAGGACGGGCGCTTTAGCTCCGGCCACGGCGGGCTCGGAACTCACGCACGACCTCTTCTTCGCTGATCCCGTGCTCGGCCAAGACCGCCTCGATCTGCTCAACGGCCCGCCTCAGCGCAAGAACCTCCTGCTCGTCCGGCACCCCATTGGCCGGAATGTAGTAGCCCACCGTCCGCCCATGCCGGGTGATGGCGACCGGCGCAGGAGAGTCCAGATACTCAGCGAGATCCTCACGAAACTCCCGTACTCCCACCCGGATCAGTTGCATTGTCATGGCTTGTTCCCTCACAGCCTTATGTACACATAGTGTACACTAATGCAAGCCAGCCTACAACTGAGGTTAGAGCGCCTCACGCGAGGGTGCACGGCAGAACACAAGACGCGCTTTGGAAGGAGCCGACGACTAGCTTAAAAGATCACCCCGCCATTAACGCGAGGTTTAGCAAGTTACCGTTGACAACTGCCGAGGTTAGGAGTAGCGTCTGCACAAGCCACTACAGGCGGCTATTTGAAGAAAGGCGGCCATATTGGAAGTGAGGAGGAGAATCGGAATTCTAACTGGCGGTGGAGACTGCCCAGGACTGAACGCTGCAATCCGGGCGACTGCAAAGACAGCGTTCATTGTAGGATACGACGTTATGGGCATTCGAGATGGCTGGGAAGGACTACTTCATGGCAGGACTGAAGTTTTGGATGGCGTCAATACATCAGGCATCATTGATCGGGGTGGGACAATCTTAGGAGCATCGAGGACCAGTCCTTTGGAAGTCAAGAATGGGCCCCAACGAGTTCTCGACACATTCAATGAGTTAGGGCTACAGGCGCTGGTCGTGTTGGGGGGCGAAGGCACTTTGACCGCAACCAGCAAGCTATTCGAGATGGGTCTGCCGGTAGTTGCCATCCCCAAGACCATAGACAACGATGTGGAAGAAACCGACTACGCGATAGGGTTTCAGACCGCTGTCCAGATTGCTACCGATGCCTTGGACAGGCTTCGTTCCACTGCTGAAAGCCATCATCGAGTAATGATCCTCGAAGTAATGGGCCGCCATGCAGGATGGATTGCCACTTATGCTGGGATGTGTAGCGGGGCAGATGCGATCCTCATACCTGAGATCCCTATGGATGGAGAGGGAATCGAAAGGCTGTGCCGGATGCTCAAGGAACGGAAAGGCGTTGGGATAAACTTCAGCCTTGTGGTAGTGGCGGAGGGAACGATACTGGAGGGCAAACCTATAACGAAGCCTAGCTTCGACGCGGAACGCGGCGGAGAGTCAGCTAGACTTGGGGGAGTAGGGCAAATTCTGGCAGGACTCATAGAGAGGGAAACTCATCTTGGTACAAGGGTGTCATCGCTAGGCTATATTCAGAGAGGCGGAACCCCAGTAGCCTATGATCGTATGCTGGCTACCGCCTTTGGAGCAAAGGCGATGGAGCTTGTCAAACGGGGAAGTTACGGACAGATGACGGCTCTCAGAGGAAACAGAATCATCGGCGTTCCGCTGGCAAAGGTAGCGGGCCGCATAAAGACCGTCAACCTGGCTATGTACAGGGTTGCAGAAAAATTCTTTGGTTAAGGGGCGAAGAGAGATGGAGAACAAACTGAGACAACTCCTGGAGAGAATAATGCCAGGCGGAAGGGTGATGATCCTGGCATATGACCAGGGTCTTGAGCACGGGCCGAGGGATTTTCTCGAAAACCCGGAAAGCAGCCGGTTCGAATACATCTTGGATATTGCGCAGAGGGGGAAATTCACAGGAATAGTGGTCCATGCCGGCCTGGCTGAAAAATACCGTTCCGAGATCACGGGTGCGGACGTTCCACTTATCCTGAAACTGAATGGCACGACGGAGCTCTACACTGAAGAAGACCCGTATTCGCCCCAGCTTCATTCGGTAGAGGATGCGATTGCTCTGGGGGCATCAGCAGTAGGGTATACAGTCTACACAGGGTCCAAATATGGAGATCAGATGCACAGAGAATTCGCCGCTGTGGTTAGGGAGGCTCACACTAGAGGAATTCCGGTCATCGGATGGATGTACCCCCGTGGGAAATCTCTGTTTGATAGGAAATCAGCCTCCAAGACTTTCAAAATCGCTCAGGAGGAGCACGAGCGTGGCGATCTGGCTATAGATGAGACGCGTGCAATTGTAGCCTATGGGGCAAGAATCGGACTAGAACTGGGCGCGGACTTGGTGAAGGTTAAATATACGGGCTCTCCTGAGACTTTCCGGTGGGTCGTTCGCTGTGCTTCTCCAACGAAAGTTGTCATGTCTGGAGGCCTGATGACCAAGACTGACGAGGAATTCCTTTCCAAAGTTGAAGATGTCTTGGCGGCCGGGGCG
>JAUYEE010000052.1 GCA_030691545.1 bacterium
AACCGGAACGGACTCCGCAACCTGATTGCGCGTGGCGACCTCCCGGTTGTCCGTTATCGCTCGAGTGGGAAAAAGGCGGCGCGCGTAGCCATCCCAGAAGCGGACGTTCTCGCCTTCCTTAAAGCGCACACCAACGGCTCAAACGCGGCGACAAGGAAGGAGCCCGACAGCATCTGACGCCGCCGTCATGAAGACACGTCGCGGCAGTAACACGGACCCGTCTATCAAGCAGCGCCTCTTTTGCGAGGCGTCCCCAGCGGCCTTGTGGAAGGACAAGCGCGGCAGTGCAAGGACTGCTGGTGAGTCAGAGTTTCCCTAAGATATCAACATACTCGTCGCGACTGATTCCCAGCGTGTTCAAGTTTGCCATGATCACCCCAATCGTGAGTTCTCGGCACGGCACAATAATAGGCCGCTTCAACCCCTCTCGCGTCCATTTCCGATGGCTGCTTTCTTGTCCCACGCACTTACAGCCAATGTGCGTCAGGAATTTCTCGAACTTCTGCCACTTTATTGGGGTGATGCGACCTGGCACGAGACCTTAAGCGGGCACGGCAACCGCAGTCCTTACTTTCTCTTCTTTCCAGATCGGCTTGGGGCCTACCCAACGGTCGGGCCGTTTGGGTAGAGGGGACTTACTCCAGCCCCGTTCCCGAAGGTATTCGTCTAAGGTCCGCATCCTGACGAGTTCCTTCAAGAAAACCATAACACCGTTCTTGAACATTTCTTCGGCGTCCTTTTGGTCTCTTCCGCATGTGCAAAAGTCAAGATAAGGCGTATAGGCGGTAAAACCACCCTCTTCCTCGGTGAGGCTGAACGGTATCCTGGCATCTATTTCCCAGGTGTTGGGTGTCTTGCCTGGGTGCAACGATATAAACGCCTGCATGGTTCCGGTTCCCTCTTTCCAAGTGGCTTTTGGGGACGCGCCCTTTTATTTTTCGCTCTTACGTCTTTTAGGCAACATATCACGTGCCAACAGTGTGTCAAGTTTTTTTTTTTCCGTTTTTTTCAACGCTCAAGCCGCTTCTTTGGTTTCTTTGAACTGCCTTGGTTCAGCGCGAATTGGGCGACTTCCTTCAAGTGTAAGCTACGGCGGGAATTACATTGGCTTGCTGCGCCAGTCAGTTTTCTGAGCCCATGAGGCAGGATTCGAGTGTTTGCCCCACTTCCCCTGAAGTAATGCCACATAGCTCATCGGTCACATGTTTCAGGAAGAGCTGCGGTCGGCGCGCGCGAGCAAGGACACTGAGTCATCCGGCATTACACTGCAGAAAAAAATCGCCTTTGGCTACCCCAGTTTCTCGGGCTGTTCCCTCTTCTCTAATGCACCCCGAACGGACTTGAGCAAGTCTTCCAGGGAATAGGGTTTCGGAAGGTAGACGCACTTGTGGCGTTGACTGGCGAGCCAATTCGACTCTTCGTCGCTGTATCCGCTGCTGAGCAAAACACCAATTCCGGGCTTAAGCTTGAGGAATAGCTCTGCGAGCCTCGGACCGGTGTCATCGGGTAGGACAATGTCCGAGAAGAGGAGGTCAACGTTCCTCCCTTCGTTTTCAAAGATGGCGAAGGCCTCCTTGGCAGAGGCTGCATCACTCACCTGATACCCGTTCTTTGAGAGTCCCCTTCTCAGGAAATCTCTCACGGATTCGTCGTCCTCCACAACGAGGATGCGTTCACCATTACCCCTGAGCGAAGGGAGGGTAACCACTGGTTCCATTTCTTTTTCTTCTTCTGGAACGGAACCGCTGGTTGGAAGATAGATCCGAAACGTCGCCCCATTTCCGGGGGAGCTTTCCACGGCAATCCAACCTTTGTGCTCCTTCACGATCCCGTGGGCGACCGAAAGCCCAAGGCCCGTTCCTCTCCCGACTCGTTTTGTCGTAAAGAAAGGCTCAAAAATGCGAGACAGGATCTCCGGACTCATGCCCACCCCCGTGTCCCGGACCGAAAGACAGACGAAATTGCCTTCCCTCGCTTCGGAATGCCCCTCCATATCCCTCTTGCCGATGACCACGTTCTCTGTTTTGACCGTCAGATCGCCTCCTTTCGGCATGGCATCCCGAGCGTTGATCGCAAGATTCATCAAAACCTGCTCGAGCTTTGCCGCATCCGCACGCACGGACCAAACGTTGGGCTCCGGTGCTACATGGACCACAACGTCTTCCCCGATGATGCGTTCCAGCATCTTCATCATGTCCGAGACGACCTTGTTGATGTCGCGCGTCGTGAATACGGTCGGCTGGCTGCTGCAAAAGAGCATCAGCTTCCGGACGAGAGCCGTGGCCTGCACGGACGCGTCCTTTATGCGGCTAAGGTTCATCTGCAAAGGATCCGCTTCGGGAATCTCCTCCAAAACCAACTGGACGTTCCCGTAGATGGCAGTCAGCAGGTTGTTGAAGTCGTGGGCTATGCCAGCCGCAAGCGTCCCGAGAGCTTCCATTTTCTGGGATTGGAACAGTTGCACTTCCAAACGTTGTTTTTCTTCTTCCGCCCTCTTCCGACCAGTGATATCGGACATCACATGAACGGCCCCGACCGGACTGCCGCTTCCGTCCACCCTCGGATCTACCACAATGTTGAACCAACGGTCACGGATTGCTAAGACCGCGCTCTCACGGCGTCCTGTCTCCCGCATTCGGACAAAGGGACATCCATCAACAGACGCCGATGTACCGTGCACAAGCTCCCAACAAGGCCGGTTCAGAATCTCGCCGAACGGCTTGCCGACCAGCCTCGTCATCGCCCTGTTGCACCTCAGGACCTTCCCCTCCAGGTTCATCAAACAGACGACATCGTTGATGGCATCCAGAGTATGCCGCCATTCTTGTGCGGCGAACAGGATGGCTTCATTTGCCCCCCTTCGTTCGCTGATATCCCGGGCGACACCCAGGATTCCGTTCGGCTGGCCTTCGGGGTCTCGCAGAAAGCTCATCGTCACTTCAGACCAGAGCGTCGAACCGTCTTTGCGGACGAGCTCAATCTCCAATGCTCTCGATGGAAGCGCCACCTTCTCTTGCCCTCCCCCTTCGTCTCGATGCCGCCGAAGAGCCTGGGCAACGGTCCGAATACTGGACGGCGTCAGGACTCGCCCGAACGGCATATTCATCACTTCGTCAACACTGTAACCGAGCGTGCGGCTGACCGACGGGCTCACATACGTGAACCGTCTCCTCATGTCCATCGTCCAGATGACGTCCGACACGTTTTCCGCGAGAAGCCGGTACTTTTCTTCACTCGGACTTGGAACCTCCGCCGCTGACACATGCGTGGCTTGAACCGCCTCCATCTCAGCGAGACGCTGCCGAATTCCTTCCAGCTCTTCGATAAGCTGCTTCTTGGTTTTTCCTTCGTCTTTCATCTCAGTCCCCTTGTGTCGCAACGATTCAAAACGAGATCAACCTCTGTGCATAACCGCTATAGCCACAGAAAAAGAAAATCCTGCTCTCAAAGCCGAACAGGACCGACTTCAGAACACGACTCGATCACGAGAAGCGAAGACGGCCTTTGATGGCGGTGAATTGGAAAAAGAGTCTGTCGTTGAAACTTCCGTCGGGCGTGAGGGTGTGATCGGAGAAGCATTCCGTCTTCTTGGCGGAGGCCACCAGAGAACAAAACCGCAAGGAAGGTTTTCGCTTGAGAGTCCCGCTAAGCGACCAACGGACGGTTTGGCGCCGATTTGCTCGGCGGGAACGACGATAGCGTCAAGCTCGGCAGTAACATCGGCCAGCCACCGGCCGCAAAGTAATCCACTTCCACCGAGGCGCCATCTGAAGAAGTCATCGCAGAAAAGCAAAACCCAATCCTGCTGACGTTGGTGAGTTGCGGCCTTAGGTCCATCTGCGTAAGCCCGCGAAAGTGCCTCGGGGCAAGGAACGAAGCGGAAAGCGTCCTGCGGCAAAACCCATTCTTCAGAAGACGACCCGAGGTGGACCTGTAGCGATGTCCGTTTTCCTCAATGTAGAAATGCGCGGCTCCCAGGAGAAGTCCGATCGCATTCTTTACCGTCATAACCAGATTCTTGCCCCTCAGATTCACCGCCGGCGAGCGCTCGACCCACACACAGACGTTGCCCCAGAAATCTTCGGGTATCCAGCATCGCAAGCGCTGGTGAAGATTCCTCCCAAAGCGGCACAGAAAAATCTGGCTGTTCGATGACCAGACGGTCATCAGGTCGGGGTCGTCTTCGTAGCTTTGGAAGTCGTCCCGGAACACCGGAGACCCAAAACCATTTGTCCTCGCTCTCAGAAATCGGCCCGCATCCGCAATGGCTGATAGCGCAGATTGCCTCATGGCTACTCACCCCCAGAGTTTGTGTGTTTGTCCAGCCAAATTGCATCTGGGACCTCCCCTTTGTTAACGTCTCTTGGATGCCGAAAGCATCGCCAAGACCGAGTTCTTCAGATTTCGGGCCCTCCGCCGGTCTCCCCGGACGGTCGTGCATACAAAGTCGGCTTCAATAGGGATTCCTGCGAAATGTCCCCGTCAGCCAAGGTTCAAGAGCCCTCAACTCTGAGAAGCGCCTCCAACGTTCCCACCAAATAGCAGGAAAGACCCGATTGGGCCTCACCTGAGCTCATGACGTCTTTGTCTGTGTTGACTCGAGGTAGCTAATCAACGAAGGCTGCGCAAAAATCCCCAGATCTGGGGAAATCCCCCCGACCATTGCGCCAGGCGTCTCAGGTGATCGTCCCGTCTTTCTCCTCGCTATTGACTCCATGCGATGAGGCAGTAGAATCAATCGCTGTCCATGTCAAAGCATTTTTCCTGCCAACGCCCTTTCCCAGCGAAGAAAGGCCCTGCGGCCCGTAACGAGGGGAGAAAGGATACAAAGTGGATACAACGCTGGGAAGGACATTTCCCAATCCCCTGCAAGACCGCAACAAACGAAAGGCAGACCAACGGACGATAAGTCCGTTTGTCATGCGAGCGTCCCCGACAGAAACGAATAAGGCTTAACCGGCTCGCTTCTCGTCCGTTGCAACCATGGACGTCTGATTTCTCCCCAACTCCGTCCCTCGCTTGTCACTGATGCCTGACACCCGACAGAAACAGCGACATCGTGAAGAGACGATTGGCTAATGCCCCTTTTCAGGACAGGTTTTCAGGGGCAGAACGGCCCTCCTTTCAGGTTTTGCTCGCCCTTTTCTTATTCCGCTTGCGACTGTGATGTTTTTTCTCCCCGTCATCGGCGTAGTAATAGCGGTACCCGTAATAGTAATAGTAGCGGTGATCTCGCTCTTTGACCTCGTTGAGCACAACGCCAATAACGTTGGCGTTCACGCCTTCCAGGAGCTCAATTCCTCTGCCGATCATTTTCCTCGAATACCTTCCACATTGCGCGACATTGATCACCGCGTCCATTGCGTTTCCTAAGATCAACGGGTCCGAGACGACCGTGCACGGCGGCGAGTCGAACAAAACTAGGTCGTAACTGTCTCGAATCCGCTTTGCAAACTCTTTCATGCGCTCCGACGAAATGAGTCCGGAAGGATTTGGCGATGAGGCGCCGCGAGCGATGACGGAGAGATTCGGGATGTCTGTCTCTTGGATGATATGTTCCAGTCCGGCTTCTCCAACAAGATAATCTGTTAACCCTATTTCCTTCCTCAAACCGAATATTTTGTGAAGGGTCGGCCTCCGCAAATCCGAATCAACGAGAAGGACTCTCTTCCCGTTTTGAGCAGCAGCGATTCCCATGTTCGTCAGAGTGGTTGTTTTCCCTTCGCTGGGACCTGCACTCGTGACCAAGATCGTCTTCATGCCATTGACTGCCGGGGAATAATGAATCCCTGCCAGAAGAGTCCTGTATGCCTCGGAGACAGTGGATTCAGGAGAAAGATGCACGAATCTGGCCTTCTCGTCAATTCCGTCAAGACTATTGTCGGTAATGATAGGTACTGCCCCGAGGAAAGGCTTCCCGATGTATCCTTCGATGTCGTCAGGACTCTCGACCTTATCGTTGAGATGCTCGACGAAGAACGCGCCGCCGCAGCCGATAATCAACCCGGCGATGAGGGCCAACATTATGTTTCGTTCCGTTCGGGGCTTAAACGGAGCACCGGGGACTTCGGCACGGTCCACGATGCGCACATCGCTTTTCTCGGTTCTTTCCGAGATGTCTGTCTCACGGCTGCGGTTGAGAATCTCGTCGTAGAGTTTCTTGGTCGTGTCCACTTCGCGAAGCAGACCTTCGTACTGATTCACCCTGCGAGTGAATTCAAGCACCTCCTGCTTTTTCTTCCCCACGGCCTCGACGAGGCTCTCTTCCTCGGTTTTCGCCTTTTGGTAAGCGTTCTCATGGGCATTTGCCAGTTCTTGAGCCGTCCTTATCATCTGCGCCTCAACGGCTTCCCTGATCTTGACCAACTCCGACTTACCTGAGACCAGAGTCGGATGCTTGTAGCCATAGCGCCTCTCCAGTGCCTCGACGCTCCGAACAGCTTCCAGCTCCTTCTGCTTGAGGTGTTGTACCAATGGATTGTTGATCACCTCTGCCTGGTCTTTGAGTTGCTCAGGTGAAAGAGCCTTGAACTGGTTGTATACCACCTCTTTTCTGAGCCGCTCCGTCCTTGCACCAGCCGCCGCCTCGTTCAGCTTGGAAAGCTCCTCCAGCACAAGGTTCTGCTTCTCATTTAACGAGACGATGTTGTTCCGCTCCTTGTAAAGCGTGAATTTCTCCTCTGCGGCATCCACCTCTTTCTTGGCTTTTTCGAGCTCACCCCGCAGCTCCTCTGTCACCATGCGGATCGCGTCGGTTTTCTTGCTGAGGTCCTGCTCGATGTAACATTCCGCGAGGGCGTTTGCGACGCGAGCAGTCTGCCCCGGCAAGGGCGACTGCGCCACAATACTCGCTATGCGGCTGTCTCGGACAGGCTCAACCTTTGTCATCCCGAGGATTGAACCAGCGGTCAAGTCTCGGTCCTGGGGATGCCCCGCTTTCTTTACCTTCGCGGCGACCTTTTCAGCCAACGAGCGACTCTTCAGAATCTTGTACTGCGTATTCAAGTGCTGGTCGATGTACCACCCCCTCTGACTTTCAACCACTTCTCGGAAAGGAAGCACATTCAAGTTCCCCGTTCCGATCTCGATCTGGCTTGTTGTCATGTATTGCGGGATTGCCCTCATGGAAGAGATTGCAGCGAACGCGACGAACATGACCACACAGCCAACTGGAATCCATTTCCTCCTCAGCAGGATGTGGAAAAGGTCGCGTATCGTTCGCCGTCTCTCATAGGCATACGGCTCGACCGCCGCCTCCATTTGCGGCATCTGTTCGTAACTCCCCTCGACGGGATTTCTTTTCATGATCTTCCTTTCTTCCTTCGGAAGGAACTTGCTGCCAGATTTCTATACTGCCGGACCTCGGATCGCATTAAACTTCAGAATTGCTCCCAGCCTTTTCTCCACGGCGTGGCTGATCATCTCCAGCCGCTGATGCCGTTCCAGTTCAGACTCCTCATCTCGCGAACCGGCGTAATGAAGGGTTAATCGCCCGAGGTCTTCCGGGAAATCGAAACTCTTGAGTTGAGGATCTCCCGCCCAGGCCTCGCCTGGGACCCCATGTTCGGCTCCATTCGTCCAGCGCAGAACCGAGTCGTCCGCTCCGCCATTAAGCGAAAGCTCCATATCGTCAATCTCAAACTCTCTCGCAGCTTGAGTGAGCAATTCCCAAAGCCCATCAACGGTCTGCACTTTGCTCATCTTCAATAGGAGGTATCGGCAAAACGCGTTCTTCGCCCTGAACCGCCACCGATTGCAGAGCGACTTGCGAATCTTCTCATAATTCAGGTAGCCGAGAACCCTCATCCCAACCAAGAAGACAAGCCCCAAGGCGCCAAGCCAGACTGCGGCCACGGTGCTCTTCTCCAGAACAACCAATGCTGCAAAACCCAAAAGCAGAAGGCAGAAACCGTACAGAATCATGACCGCCCTCTTCTGTTTCATGCCCAGACGGAGAAGTGCATGGTGGATGTGCCCTTTGTCTGACACAAAGACCGGCCTGCCGAGAAGACTTCTTCGCAAGATCGCCAGAGAGGTGTCCAGAATGGGCAGCCCCAGCACGGCGATTGGTATGAGCATCATGACCATTGTCGAACTCTTTTGGGCGCTAATGAGCGACACGAGCGCCAATACCATTCCAAGAAACAAGCTCCCCGTGTTGCCCAAGAATATCTTTGCGGGTGGGAAGTTGTATCGGAGAAAACCCAAAAGAGCTCCTGCGAGGATGGCGGAGATGACCGACATCACCACGTTCCCCAAAACAAGGGACACGACGAAATTCCCGATGCACACAAACAAAGCCACTCCTGCGGCTAAGCCGTCTATGCCATCAATGATGTTGACCGCGTTCGTTATTCCGACGATCCATAGGAGCGTAAACAGGAACGAAAACGCCCCCATGTTGACGGAACCCAGCGGTCCCAGAGAAACGCCTTCTATTCTGAATCCAAGGGCAAACGCCAGCATAGCCGCGGCAATCTGAACCGAGAACTTCTTCTTCGCATCAGCGCCTTTCACGTCGTCGTATATGCCAAGAAGGACTGCAATCAACCCGCACACAAGGATACCCGCTACGAGCCGCCCCTTCTCTAAGAACTTGACTGTGACACGGTTCTCAAACACCAAACATGATCCTACAAGCAGCATGAAGACCAGGAATATGCTCAGCCCGCCGAGTGTGGGCATCGCTCGCTCGTGTCTCTTCCGTACTCCCGGATCATCAACGATGTTGAGTCGCAGCGCCAGCTTCCTGACCCAGGGCGTCAGAAACAAACAACCCGCGAAGGCCGAAAGGAAGAAAAAGAGATACGTCTTGTGGTTAAACATGTTGACCGAGAAGTGGTCCGCAGCTACTGTCGCCCCAATCCGATGGGCATTTCATATATTGCCAACGCATAGCAGGCTGATCAGGAATGAAGTCGAGCGTTTCAAGAGTCAGAAGACGATGTCTTTATCTTCCGTTTCCAAGTTTCTCAATTGAACCCACGAGCTTTGGAAGATTCACCTCCGGGGACAATGAGCGGAGATAGAATGATCTCGCATTGCGTGACAAACGGTCTCTCAACGAACAGTCCCCTTGCAGTGACTCGACGGCACGCACAAATGCTGTCGAGTCCCCAACAGGCACAACAAAACCCGCGTCAGCCTCGTGTATCCAGTGTGCGATTTCGTTGTCTTCTCTCCCAACAAAAACAGCCGGCCGACCCACGGCAAAAATGCCTGCCAATTTGCTCGGGACGATGCAACCCTGCCAGGCTGGAAGCTGCGAAAGGATATGGATATCGCCTGTTGAGAGCGATTGGCTCAGGCGCTCCTTTGGAAAGTAATCGCGAAAGGTCAGGTTCACGAGTCCATGCTGAATCGCACCGCGGCGAACTTCTGGAGCCCTGGGCCCACCCCCGACAAAGAGAAACAGGACATCTGGCAACCGCTGTGCCCCTTTGAGGAACGTCTCAAAGTCGTGACCAAGCCCCATGTTTCCAGAATACATCGCCACGAACCGCCCGTCACATCCAAGCTCCGCCCGAAGATCATTGCGATTACCCTGCCAGGGACCCAGGCAAGGAGACGCCCAGGGAGGCACAGTGAGGACCTTATTTAGTTGTTGGCTTCCCAGGTACGCGGCGATCTTCCTTCGAGCGTAAGGTCCAAGCGCCCAAACGGCGTCAGCACTCCGGAGCAGTACGCGAGTCAGTAGCATCAGCACCCGAGTGAGCCACCCGTTCCGACTGAGCATTCCGTGAGCCACCATTACATCCGGGTAGAGGTCCATAACCCACTGAATGAACTTAGAACCACGAAGGAACCGAAGGATAGTGCCAATGAACCCAATGTAAGGCGGCGTGGTCAACGTCACAACCACATCCGGCCGTGGGGCGACAAGAGCATGAAACAGCGCCACAAAGTAAAAAGAGGCATAGTCCAACACACGTCCGAGCTTGGACTTCCGACCAAACCCGAATCCAGCTACCCGCGTGACAACTACATCGCCTGTCCGACTTGGCTTCGCGGACGCCGAGCCAAAATCAGCGGCGCCTTGTGCGGACACGCCCCCATAGCGTTGTGCCGAGCAGATAACTCGCACACCATGACCTCGCTCGGCCAGCGCACGGGCTAGATGTGAAAGCAGCTCGCCTGTTGGCGCCGGGTCAGGAGGATAAAACTGATTGATTAGCAGAATGCGCATCAGCCCCCCACAACTACAGCTTTTCGTTTCGCGGGATTCCGAGATATTGCGACAAGCCAGTTCAGCCCAAAGGGCATATTTCTTTCATGACGCCTTGGCCATAACCACATTCCAAGAAAAGGCCAGCTTAAATGCATAGCACAGGGGCACAACAAGAGCCTTTCTCATTAGCCTTTCTGCAAAGCTGCAATGGTCGCTCTCAAGCCAATTCCACCTAATGACGGCTTCGATATAGTAAGATAACTGTTCGGTCAACTCTCGAGGTTTCCGGCCCGCCAACTTCATGTATTCCCGATAATACGACCTCCAACATCGCACGAGTCGAACGACCGAAACAGGTCCCTGGCATTGGAACAGCAGTTTTATAAGACCCCATAAGAAGACAACAATGCAAAAATCTTGAAGGTCAATGTCCTCGCATGTTGGGTCGACGATTACAAGTTCTTTGCGCTTGGGGCCACGGATCAGATTCTTGGGGTCGCTGTCAAACCGCACGTTCGCGTCGCTAGCTCTTTGAAACAGACTAAGTAACGTGGTCTTCGGTTTCGAGAGCGCCTCAACGCCACGAATCACGAAATCATCCGCGAGGTTTAAACCTGGGATGTACTCAATGTATATCGCGTTAAACTCGGGCTCGATTCCATAGACGTTAGCGCACCGTATGCGATGTTGTCCCTGAGTTAGTTTGCCTACTCGCGAAAAAGCTTCGTTTTCCTGTACTGCTGTAAAGCGTGAATGGTACTGCTTTTTCACGCAGAGGTGACCATTATAAGCAACAATGGAAAGAGTTGAGTTACGTCTGGCGAAACGCATCAAACCGCGCCAACGCATCCTCGTTTTCGGGCCGACTTCAGGCGTGCCTTAATATAGACACTGGGCGAAAAACAGGTTGCCCACCTCTCAAGTGGCTTTATAGGAACACGTGTGGAAATCTTCAAGCCTGGCGGTTGGCCCAGAATCTCCTCAATGTCGAAGCCCAGGCCGAGGAGAGGCCTTCTCCATTCATTGGGTAGAAACCAGTGGCTATAGCGGTATCCACTCTTGTTGGAGCCGGTCGTCTTCCGGCGTATGTTTACATATATTGCGGCGGGCAAATATATGCAGAGTAGATTTGGGACGTTAAACAGGAATATGCCGTCAGATTTGAGTACTCTTGCAGCCGATTCGAAAAGGCTAAGGTAATTTGGGATGAGGTTTACCACCAAAATGCCATATATCGCATCGAACGAATCGTCATGGAACGGCATTCGCCTGGCGTCTGCGCGCACGAAAGTCACATTGTTCAGCCCTTTTGTTCCCAGGCGCTTACGCGCCAGCGCAAGCATGTTTTCCGAGCAATCCATTCCGTAAACCTCATAGCCATGCGAGGCGATGTGCTCTATTAGACGCCCCGTGCCGCAGCCTATCTCAAGCACACGGGCGGTGTTCGAAAGTTCTGCGCAAAGCATGTTGTCAAGGACAGTTTTGTGAAAGAGGTCGACGCGGCGGCCCGCAGGAGTGCCGTACCGAGAGCAGTCGTACACCTCTGATTCTGTGTCGTAGAACCTTACGTTTTGCTCGAGAGTTCTGTCCGACATGATAATGGTTCTATCCTCGAGTACTCTGGGGGTGCGCTGGAGAGTATTTCTCTCGCTCGGATGACCCGACAAGGCGTTCCAAAAGCGATTTTCCATGGCGGCAGGTCACGAAAGACGGTGGACCTTACGCCGACTACTGTGCCTTCGCCAACGGTGACCCCTGGCATGACAAACACGTCAGCGCACAACCAGGCGAATGCGCCTATATTGATGTCCTTGACAACCAGCGGTAGCCCAAGGAATCTGTAGTCGTGGCTGGCAGTGCATAATACAGACCGCTGCGATATGGTCGCGAATTTGCCAATAGTTATCTTCCCCACAGAATAGCAGTCAACCTCAGGTCCAATGGCACACCTGTCATCCAGTCGCAGGTTCCACGGTGCCCAGATCCTAGCGGAGGGATACACCCGAACACCCTTTCCCAACTTTGCTCCGAAGCATCTCAGCAAGAACCGTCGCCAAAGGTGACAAGGGCGCGGCGAAGGCCGGAAAAGAAAAAGGTAAACAACGCTCCAAACGCTCCGAAGCAGTCGATTCCCAAGAGAGTGTGGAGTTTTGCGAAAGCGCTCTCCTGACAAGCCACTGTTCCGCTTTTGCTGTAATGGTGAAATTGCAGGGCAGATGGGTTTCATACTCACAGCATAGTCTGGGTAACCGACCCAGCAAGAATCGCCTGGTAGGCTCGAGCCATTTTTGAGGCAACAACCACACTTGAAAATTCGGACATCGCGGTCTGTTTTGCCCTCTGTCGCATTTCACGGCGTAAGTGACGTGACAAAATCAGGCATTGCAGTGCTTGGAAGATGTCGTCAACGTCTTGCCGCACCACGATGCCGCAGGAATTTCGGCGAACAATCTCAGCAATGTCAACCTTTTCCGAAATAACCACAGGTAGCCCGCAGGCCATTGCCTCAGCCACGCTGTTGCCAAAGTTGTCTTGGAAAGAATTCAGAATAAAGATGTCTGAGTCCGCAAACGCCTGCAAGCGAACCTGTCCCCTGACCATGCCGATCATGTGGACAAACGGTCCTATTCCAAGACCCCTCACGAGCTGGCGCACACAGTTGTCGTATCCTTGCTCCGCCGGTCCGGCTATTATGAAACGAATCTGTTCGGTGCCGCGACCCCTGCACAATTTCGCAAACGCCCTTAACGAAAGATCCAATCCCTTCTTTCTGTGCAAGCGTGACAGGAAAAGGATAACCGCAGCATTCCTTGGAATGCCTAAGGCCTGACGCAAGTGGCCTCGTTCGGGTAATGATTGGAACTCTTCAAGCTCAATAGGATTCGGGACAATGAAGGTAGGAGGCCCAATGCGCCGTCGAGATACCTCGCTCTGCTCCCTCTCCGAAGTGCAATGAATGGCAGCAGCGTTCTGCAGGTGTCTTTGCGCAAAGAGTAGCATGTAAATGCGCTTCTTTACTCGACTCTGATTCATGCACCACGGGGACAGCATTCCACAGGGCGAGAGGACATACGGAACACGAGCTTTTGCGGCCGCCCGAGAACACGCAAGAGGCGCATATGTCCAAACCCCCGCCGAATGAAAAATGTCGAATTCCCCAGCCCGTTTCGATAGGGTGTCGCATAAAGAGGGTGCATAGAAGAACCGCTCCCCCCAGACGCGAGGGAAGTACCGGACCGTTACGCCATCTCTTTGAACAGCAGAGTATAGAGGGACGTTGGTGCTCCCGCCGGGGCATGCATTGGTCGCAAACACCTCCACCTGATGTCCAAGGCGGGCCAGGCCCTTGCACAGAATCTCATGCGTACTCACAATCCCTCCATATTCATAGGCCGGGCTGAAGTAAGGTAGTACGTGAGCGATCCTCATAATGTCAAACCACCAGCCGGAGATTCAATCCGCCCGCTGACGGAAGAACGGCAAGAATGAGCCAGACGACCATCGCTCTGCGACCCGTCATCTGCCCTCATCGGCTTTAACAAATCTCGGTCGCCGAGAAGGCAGCATTCCTCATTCGCGCCGAGGGCGGCTTTGACCGCCATAACCAAGGCTTGCGCGAAGGTCTCTGGCGACCAGCGTGAGATAATCTGGCGCGAGGCCTCTGCCATCCGCTCCAGGTCCCCTCGCCCCGATGAAACGTCGTCCATTAGGTTCGACAGATGGTCCATCCTTCGGGGCTCGAATGTGAAGCCGTTTACGCCATCTCTCACAAGGTCCTCTACACAGCCGCAGGACCGGCTTACGAGCACAGGCAAACCTGAGGCCATCGCCTCGTTGACCGAAAGATTCCATGTGTCCTTCAGGCTCGGTGCAATGTAACACGAGGCGAGACCATAGTACGTTGGGAGATCCGATATTTGAACGAACCCAGGAAGCAGCACGGAATGAAGGCGAAACTTGCTGATGCCTCGCCGGATTTCTGGCTCGACCTTACCTGAGCCGCATAAGACCAGGGCCCACGCGGTTGAACCGCGCTTCCGGCGATAGTCAGCATATGCACGAATCAGCCCCGCGAGGTTCTTGACAGGGTCAAAACGGCATACTGTCAGAAAATATTCCGGGGGAAGGCCAAGGCGCTTCCGCAACGTTCCCCCGTTTTGACGGGCGAGGTTCGCTCTCGTTCGGAAGAAGTCGTTGTCAACCACGTCGTAGCCCACGAAGATCTTACCTCTTGGTATGCCCAAGAGTTCCGCATAGCGCACCTGTGGCGCACCGCCCACAACGGCGGCATCGAATCGGCGGACGACTCTTTTCTTAAGCCACTCCTTCATCCACGACCGTTGCTCCCCGTCCTTTTTGCTGTCTGACATCAGGATGGCTGGGCGTTTTCGACCTCGTGCCCAAGCCAACGCGGCGCGACATTCGGCAGCACCATACCCCGGAACGACCAAACAATCGGGATTTTCCTGTCTGAGAAAAGACAGCATCCGACTGGCCCGTGTGAGAGATGGGATTTCCTCGTAAACTGAGTCGCGAAAGAGCGTTTTCACCCTCAATGTGCCACGAACACTTTTCCATTCCCATGGTCTTGTAGCTTCGCGGTCGGCAATCTGAACAGCGAGCAATTCCCAGGCGTGCTCAGAGAACACGTCTGCCGCCGCCAAGAGGCGGGCGATGTGGTATGGCCCAAAATTGGTCCAGAACACCAAAACCTTCATCGGGCCCAGGCTCCTGGCGCAACGCGCGTTCCGTGCCCCAATCGCGCAAAATCTGCTCTAATTGGCGACGTCAACGCGCAATAAGAAGGACGCGAGCGCCTCGAAAACTTCAGGCACAACCCGACGGGGACACCCACGTACACGAGCTTCATGAAACCTGCACTGTACGACTGCAAAACGAGGTACATAAGGACGATCATCATTGTGGCGTGGCGAGGAAGACTTCCGGCGTCTTTTTTCGCGTGGACTGTCCAATCAAAGCGGCCCGCCGAGAGACCAACGGCAACCCAAAACAGAATGGAGAAGAATCCGATGTCAGTGAAAATCCTGCCCGGGCCGGTCGGACACGACCCGTATGCCGCAGTCCAGCCAAGTTCTGCCTCTATGACATCACCGGCGCTGAAGGCGCGCACCATATATTCGGCCTTGTTTGGGACCAGGTGCCTTGGCAGAAAGTTAATAATGGGATTGATGAAGGACTGGCCGTAGCCATACTCCTGAAATCGCCACGATATGTAGCAGTTGGCACAGTGATTGTCGAATTCGGCGCTTTGCCCACGCCTGGTGACTGAACCAACTCGCGAGAATGCGGCCTCCCATCTTTCCGGGTCTCTGAACGCAGCCTTGTCTCCACCCAAATGCAAGGCGTCCCTGAAACTTGGCAGGATCTGGAACATCGCTCCTCCGAGCAAGAGGAAAAGTCCTCCTGCCAGAACCCGCTGACGGTGCTTGCGCATGCTCATGAGCATGAAGATCAACCAAGGGGACGTGATGGCAAAGAAGTCTCCTCTGCTTCCTGAAAGAAGCGAATCTGCAAAATACCATGAGGAGAGGACGGCGGCCAGCCAAAGCAGCCTGCGCCGCATCGGTGCTCCCGGCAAACTGTAAAACACCAAGCCAAGCAACACAGACACCGCGGCGGGCATGAACCAGACAAGGGCATAAACGTAAGCACTCGTGCCGAGCCAGTCCCCTGCCGCGCCATGGGGAGCTGAATAGTAGTGACTGAACCCCCCTGACCTAAGGATGAACACCCCCCATCCCAGCGCACCAACGCACCATACTGCGACCGCGCAGACCATTCCCTTTCGAAGGTCGATACCGCGCTTTTGGGGTCGAGGGGGATGCCGAACTGACCATAGCCACCCGGCGTAGAAGCTCACCAAGGCAATAATGGAAACCGCAAGTCCCAATGCCATCATTTCCTCCGTCAAAAGGGGATGGCCATAAACAAGCAGCAATATCGGCTGGGCAACATAGACATGACTGAAAAGAACAGCTACAAGTACAGGTGCTGAAATCGGACTCAGTCGTCCGAAGAAAACGGCCACGAGCGGCGCCGCGCACAGGGTTGCCTGAATCGCGATAAGCAGTTCAACCATTAGAAGGGCCAAGTACAGCTCGGATCAGACGCGAGCCGTATTTTTGCAGCGAAAAGCTTTGCGCCTGTTCTCGGGCTTGCTGCGACATCTCACTCAGAAGCCCATGGTCATGCGCCAAACACCCGACCTTACGCGCCAAGGCCCCTGCATCACGAACAGGGACGATGAAGCCATCGCTCCCATGCCTGACGACGCTGCCCGTGTTCGGCGTGCAAATCACGGGGAGGCCAGCCGCAAGGGCCTCGTAGGTCACCAGCGCCGAGCCTTCGCAGAGGGAAGGCAGAACGAACACATCCGCCCAGGCGTAATGACGCAGAATCTCCGAACGCGGCACGGGGCCAACAATTTGGCAGTAACGGCGGTAAGGAAATAGGGCTTTCTCGGAAATTCCTATCGGGCCAACAAACCGTGCCTCGACGCTATTGCTGTTTAGAAGCCTCAGTGCCTCGAACAGATAAGGCACGCCCTTCATCAGTGACACCTTACCAATGAACAGCACACGTAGCGGACGGTCGCCGTGATAAGGCTCTCGTCCCCAGGCAAAGCGGCCTACCGTGAGACCATAGGGAACCATGCGCGTTTTTTCTTGCGGCACGCCCAGAGAAACTACGTACCTTCGGACAAAGTCAGAAGGGCAAATGACAACGTCCGACAATGAAAGCTCCGCATTTTCCCAGTCGGCGGCGGATTCCGCGTAACCGTCATCGCTGCCGTCCATCACCCATGCAGGCCAACGCCTACGCTCCTCCTTTTCCAATCGACACCAGAGCTGCGGACAGGAGGTCTGGTCGAGGACGGTCCTCAGCCGCCTCCCCTTCGCCGCCCGAAAAATCTCCCTTGCCCCTCCGTGCACGCCATACACCGTTGAAGCCCCGTGGAACCCTCTTTGTGCGACCAGCCGACCAAATCTTTCGCCCGCCCATAGGTAAGTGCGTGTGAGCTCTGAGCGTGTGCGTGCGGCCCGCAGGCGAAGCGAGTATTCCAAACCGAGACGGGTGAACGCCGTGACCTTGTCCCCAGGCAACCGAGGCTCGTACCGTCCCGCCCACTTTTTCAGAAGCCCCAAGTGCACTCTCGGCGCCAAACCTCGGACCGTCCGCCCAACAATTCCCTTGCCAGCCCACAGGTCAGTGTAGAAGTGCCGAAGGATACCTGCCCTCTCGAAGACGACAGGCACAGCGTAGTGCCGCCGTCCACAAAGCTGCGCGACTACCACCGAATTGTTCATCTCAGCCGATTCCATAGCGCTCATAAGCACCTTCCCGCCATACTTTTGGACGGGGCCGTGGCCATGGGGTCTACCCTGTTCACATGTACAGCCTCGTCCCAGGAGACTTCCGGATGTGTTACCCAATAGCCCTTCCCATTTCGCTTGAGATGGCGAAGCCAGTAGAACCGGTCGGCAAATCGCATAGTCGTCTCGACCTCTTGCACGGACATTCGCGGATGAATCACGTCACGCCTCAGGCAGAGGAGGTCGTGCCCGGGGACCATCGCCCCGCGGTGGATTGTTGCAGAAGTCTGATATAGCCCCAACTCTATCAGGCGCTGCGTGGTGCTCTTGTTGTATTGACCCCAGGGATAGGAGAAATGGACAACCGGCCGCGAAATAATGTCCTCCAGAATAGCCCTGCTCCCAGACACCTCTTGTTCAAATCGCTTCGGCGAGCAAAGTGGCATCGGTGCATGGGTCAAGCTGTGCGAGCCAATCTCGTGCCCTCGTGCCGCCCAGTCGCGAATTTGCTCCCACGTTATCGCGGGAGGGGCGTCGCTCTCCCGATAGAGACGCCCCCGAACGACATAGTCGGCGGTCACGTAGAGGGTTGCCTTGATCCCAAAGGATTCCAAAACCGCCAACGCAACGTCATAAACTGTTCGGTCGCCATCGTCGAAGGTCACCGACAGAATTGGCCTCGAAAGCGAATTGCTTTTCAGAAAGGCGGCCCCTTCGGAGATCGTGCAGAACGTGAACCGCTCTGCAAACCAGGCGAGTTGTCGCGCGAACGACTCCTTTTCTTCGGGATCCACGCCGTGGTAACAAAGAATTCGCCAGTGAGGCCGCGACCACTCCGCCGATAAGGCTCGTGCGAGATGCAGGGCCGTCCTACTCTTAGCTTGCCTCATCCAGCGTAACCCCACAGCCGCTCCATCCATTTCCGGGCAAAATTTTTCAAGGGCTGCGGCACCCGTGTACGCCACGTCGGGCTCAGCAGTCGCGGCAATCGGATGTCGGTCAAAGGAGCTGGCTCCACGTGTAACGGCGGCTCAGCCAGAAGCTCTCGAAAAACCCGGTCGTATCCGTCCACCATCTTCTGCAAAGTGAAGTTTTCCTCTACCCGCCTCCTCGCCGCCGCCGACATGCGAGCCAGAAGCTCACGGTCACGATCGAGCCGCAGAACCGCCTGAGCGAACGCCCTTGTATCTCCGATAGGACAGAGGAAGCCGCTCACACCATCCTCGATGATGAAATCTGTCACGCCCCGGATGCGAGATGCCACGGGCACACACCCTGCAGCCATGGCCTCCAAGAGAGCGAAACCGAAGCCCTCAAACCGTGACGGCATGAGGAAAATGTCGACACTTGCCAGGACCGCTGGGACCTCGTTTGGGACCACCTTCCCCAGAAGCTCTACCCGCCCATCTAAACCGGTCTTGCGAAAACCTTCCTCCAAAAGTGGGCGGTCCGGCCCATCTCCGATAACCAGGAATCTGGAACTCGAGCTGAGAAGGGCAGCTTCGCTGAATATCGCGGGAAGTAGGAGGACTCCCTTGTCCTGGTCTTCTAACCGTCCAAAGTAGGCGACGCTCATCTGCTCAGACCAAACTTGCCCTTGCGCCATCCGCTCAAAGTTGGAGACGGCTACGCCATGGTTCACAGTGCATACGGCCTGCGGGGCAAAGTCCCATCTCTTGATGAGATCGTCTCTCTGTCTCAGGCTGGAAACCAGGATGCGCGACGCTCGTTTTCTATGCGCGATAGCTGGCATGTAACTCCCACGCGTCGTATTCGCGACTCGAACGCATACGCGAACCCGACTGGGCAGGTGCCTGATTGCCGCGTGCATGAAACTCTGGCACATGGGTATCACGATATCCACACCGTTCTCTTCCACCCAGCGCAAGAAGGCCTTGACTTGCTCTTCGAGACTCTCGCTGTTCGGCACTAAGACAATTGAGGACCCATCGCCAAACGCGGGATCGGCAGCTTGGGCTGCCTTCTTGCCTGCGGACACGCCCCAGACTACCCACCCTTTCTCGCGCATCCCCGCCGCGAAGTTGCGGTAAAAAGTTGTCGTACCCCCGGCATGCGGTGTGATTCCATAGGCAATCACGCCCTGGCCACAGATGATCGAGGAACGACGGTCAGTCTGCACAGCCATATCCCCTAACTGCATTACTCATCGCCTCTGTCAAAGTATGCGCTTATCCGCAAGGTCCTCGCTCATCGCATCCTCGTAAACTTGGGCTGTAAGCTCTCCCGCGACGTCCCAGCTCCAGCTCTCTGCCAAGTGTCGTGCTCTCCGGCCCATTGTCTCGAGGTCCACCGTTTTCGCCCTTTGCAGAGCCTCGGAGATTTCCGCCACTCGAGGCCCTTCGACAGGAATTGCTACTCCCGCGTCCACGAGGTCACGCAGGCAGCCGCGGTACGGTGCGACCATCGGCCGGCCAAAACTCAGACCTAAAATCGCGGATGCCGAAGTCAAGATGTCCGCAAAGGGCAAAACGAGAACGTCTGACGCCAACAGGTAATGCTGGACCTCGGCTGTCGGAACGTAATCAAGAAAAAGGCGAATACGCTTGTCCCCGTCGGCGCGCGACCCTATCTCACTCGCCAGGGAATCCTCCCTCGGCTTACCGGCAACCAAAAGCACATCGCGTTCCGATGCGTTCCTCCTGAAGGCGGAAACCAAAGACGGCACGTTTTTGTATTTGCGGATTGACCCGAAGAACAAAAACACGAATGCGTCCGGACGAATGGAGAGCTTCTTCCTCGATGCGTCTCGCGTCGAATTCACGGGATACGTGCCGCAGAAGTTTCCCATAGGAACGAATCGAGTCTTGGGAGAAACGGGTGCATTGAGGAAATGTTCCAGTTCGGTTATCGCGCCTTGACCGTGCACGATAATGCGAGTGCAAAGCCCCAAAAAATCCTGCATGAAGAAACGCTCCAGTCGCGGCCAGTGCGACTCATGGTGTACCAGATTGTGGGCTGTCCAAATTACGGGCACTCCGGCTGAGCGGACCTTCCTCAGGAGCCGATGGAGGAAGCCCCATTCCAGGACTGCCCGGAGCGAGTTACGATGTGCCCAGAAGTGCTGGACCCAGTGCACATGGACGACGGTTCTTCTCGTGCCCGCGTCCACCAGCCGTTTCCACAGCAGGCTTCTCGACGAAAATGCAACTTGCCAGCCGACATCGCCGAGTGCGTGAATCAGATTCTCGATATAAGGGTTGGAATCCCTCACTGCTGGCATCCCACCCCCTGCTCCCAGAAAAACAGTCTCATGTCCCGTCCGCGTCATGAGTTAGAAAGCTCGATTCAAGAGGCTCGCATTTGAGAATCTTGTCTCGTTTCGACCCCAACGGCGAATGTCCCCGCGCTGTCGCGCTTCAGAATCGCGTAAACTGACAGCCAGGATCTATCCCCCTTGCCTTGACCCGGAACGGACAACTTGTGTCCTACCCGGTGCTCGCGGCGGTAAGGCTACCAAAGCCGCACGCGTGCAAATACCGTATTCGCCACCTCCCGCACTCTCTTGAGCATGCTGCACAAAGAGACACCCCCGATACAGAACAGAGACCGCTTCACCCATGAGTCGCCCCATACAGGTCTTTGTACCAGGCTTTTGGCGAGCCGCACGAACTCCTGCGTGAAATTCCTGTATGACCGTAAATGAGCCTGGATCGCACACGCCAAACACGCTTCAGCCTCAACCCGAAGGTATTCATCGCGGTTGCTTCTTTCCTTCAACACCGCAGCACGCCTTCCGTGGATTCTCAGCAGGGCCCCGAAACCTTCCGGAAGAAGCACTTTGTCCGTAATTCGGCCGCCATTATGCTCGCGCACATATGTCCACGCCTCGGGCTGAAACGTGATCTTCGGGCCACATGACATAAGCCTAAACGAGAAGTCATAATCCTGACGGCAGGCGAGTTCTTCGTCAAAACCGTCTGACCTTATGACGAGTTCTCTCTTGACCATCCACGCCTGAGTAGCGCAAGGAAGCTTGCCGAACAGAAAGTCCTTCAGTGGGTCTGACGAGGGCTGTGGCCAGACATTCGAACCCCTGCCGGAGGGGAAAAAGCGAAGACGGGCACCGCATAATGTCGCGCCCGTATGCCTCATCCTGTCCACCTGCAACCGGATCCGGTTACGGTCGAGAATGTCATCCGAGTCGTGAAGAACGATATACTCACCTCTTGACTGACGAAGGCCCATATTGCGTGCAGCAGGAGCGCCCTTATGTTCCTGGCGCACGTAATGAAAGTGGAATCCCTTGTCTCCGTCTGTCGTCTTTGCCCAATTGTCAATAACAGCGGCAGTATTGTCCGTTGAGCCATCGTCAACGACAATGAGCTCAATTGGACGGTACGTCTGGCCAAAGGCCGACTGCAAGGCTTCAACAACATATGCGGGACGGTCGTACGTGGGAATAATGATGCTCACCAGACCGGGCACATAATCTGGCGACATAAACGACAGGTTACAGGTTTTCTCCTGCCCCAGCCTTGCGCCCGTGTGGGCCCTGTGCACTGCCGGCCTTTGTGAGCCGATTGCCCCGGCCGTTGTTGCACTGCTCGAAAGCGCCATGTCATCTCCTCCTCGCTCGGACGGCGATGCTCCACCCTAGGCGAGTAAAGGGCCAAGCCGCGTTCAGCCCGGTCAGCTCGAAAATTGCGAAGACCTGATGCATAGTGTTGAAGTGAGTTCGGGTGAGGCGCAGGAACCGCCGCATTCCCACCGCCTGAACGTCCGGCTGCCGTGCCAACGCCGCGAACCGACGAAAACCTCTAAGCCTATACGGAAAGTAGTACGCGCCGCTGAAAATAATCTCCGTGAAGCCATGGTCCTTAAGGTTTATCGAAAGGCGCGGGGCATTGTAGAATCGTAAATGTGTTGGATCCCAGCCGCACCACTCCCCGCGCCCTTGAAGGACCCGACGCCGAAGCCCCTCGATCGCAAAGTTGAGACTATGATTGTTCTGGGTCGCAAGCACGACGTGCCCACTTGGTCTTACAACGCGCGCGATAGACTGCCACATCGCTGATTCGTCGCGTATATGCTCAATGACATCTTTTGCAAATAACACGTGGCAAGCTCCTTCAGGAAGATGAACAGTTGCGAAATCTCCCTGCACCGTGTGAACGCGGCCGGCATCGAAGCCAAGCCCGGCCGCGCGCATTTGAACCGCTTCCAGAATCGCGGGTGAAATGTCTACGATTACCACGCGGGCCCCGGCCCTGAGGAATTCAACCGTCCAGTCCCCTGCCCCCGGTCCGACCTCAAGGACCGTTTTCCCGCGAAAATCAATGTCCTTGATGAGCGACCATGCCTGGACGGCACGCTGCCAGGCGTACAGCCCCCTCATGCGTTGTCGGCCGAGTTCAAGAACCCTTTCAGCGGAGCGCGTGTCGTAAAACTCGACTCCCGTCTCGCCAGTCTCGTTCTTGAAGTGTCCTTCCGGCGCGTGTCGTCCAAGCGAGCCGATGTCTCCCTGCGCCGTCTTAACTGCCACCGAAGCCGAGACGTGCACCTTACCGCCCCCTTGCATTTCCAAGGACAAAAAAACGGTGGTACGGATGTTCAAAGAGCCGGTAATTCCTCACCACCTGAAACCCCGCGCCTTTGAACTCAGCCAAGACGCGGCTCAAAGGATACCCCGCTATACCGATTTCCCAGAAGTGAGAGGCACAGCGGCTACGCTGGCGCGGTTTGAGCCTGGGCACGGCTATCATGGACCGTATGTCCCCTATTCTTGGCGCACGAAGCCAGAACGTGTAAATCCTGCTGCTGTCGGGAATCGAGAGCACGGCACTTACGCGACACACGCGGTGGATTTCTCGCAGAGCTTGACTGAAAGAGCTATACGCAACGTGCTCGAGGACCTCGAAGCACGCGACGACGTCGAACGAGTCGTCCTCGAACGGGAGAGATAGCACCGAGGCAAAGTAGTCCGGATTCAACTCCTCGTCTATGTCCACCGTCGTGACGTTGTAGCCCCTCTTTCTCAAATAGTCCAAAAGGAAGCCGTTGCCGATCCCGACCTCGAGCACCTTTCGCGGCTTGAGGGACACAATCTCGTGGATCTGATGCCAGTAGGAGCAGAAACGCGCTTTGCTGTCGTACCCGTCCTCGAAGTACGGTAGGCCCTCCCCGCTCGCGGATGTGTCCTTGGTTTCTTTGGTACGCTTGCGCATCTCGTACAGACTCTCAGGCATCTGTCACCCTGCAATGGTTTTGAGGCGTCCTATGAGCTCCCGTGGGCTGAGAACTTCTCCGCGGCCCAGCATCCAGATGAGGAAAAGAGCGAAGGCCGAGCCACCCGAGGCTATGAAGACCGGGCTTGGTAAATGAAGAAGACGTAATGCCTGAAGGGCTGCCCCCAGTCCCAGCGACATCACCGTCACCTTCAAGACCTCGGCCCACGGCATCAGCGTCCTGAGGCTGCCCCCAACACACTTTTGAATGTGGTAAAGTGAGAAAGGCACCGTCCATGCGCAGATGATCAACACCGTAGCCAGTGCCGCACCCGGGGCACCCATGAGACGAACAAAGAAGACGCTCAGCGGAACGTTCAGAGCTAGGCCTCCTGCTGACCTATACATTAGAGCACGCCCCTTCCCGGCGCCGATTAGGACCGCCCCGTAAACGGTTGCTCGCAGGGGAAGATCAATCAGGTAAATTCGGAAAATGGACGCACTGCCGCGGTACGCAGACGAGAAAAGAAAGGTCATTATCTCCGGAGCAAGGACGAACAGAAAACATGACAAGGGGATAAGGATATGAGCGGCCTTCACGATGGCTCGATGCCATAGGTCGAGCACGGCTTGTGTATTGCCCTCCCGGAAGAGCCTCGAGAACTCCGGCAGGAGAACGGCGGTTGCCGAACCCGAAATGATGCCAATGAGCGGCACCTCAGTCGCCCCGTTGACATAAACGGCAAACTCCGAAGGCGAGCACATCGCAGAGACGATAACCTTATCCACTTTCATGAAGAGGGTTCCGAGAACCCCCGCCACCGCGAGTGAAATGCCAAAGGTAACCTGCCGCGAAATATCGCGAATGCTGGGCCGCCAATCCCCCTTCGGACATGCAGAGTACATCGCGATCATTCCCACGACGAACCACAGGAGTGCCGCCGCTGTCGTGGCCGCGACGGCAGCAATGGGTGTCCCCCACAGGAGAGCCGCTCCGCCCACCACAGCGAGAATCAGCGCGGGGTGCAACACGTTGTAAGCCACGAGGGTCTTCACCCTGTCCAGAGACATGAGGCATGCCCCCAGGCCGGAAAGGGGAAGCGCAAAGAAGGCGTACGGGCTGAAGACCAGTAGCAGTTTACCGAGACTGGGATTGCTGAAGCCTTGCGATAGAATCCTATTCCCGCCAAGAACCATCGCGGCCCCGAAAAGCAAACCCATGGCGGACAACACCAGCAGATTCCCCGTCAGCAGACTTCGGCTTTTCGAAGGCTCTCTCGGAATGAAGTAGTAGAGTGCCTGCCCCAGACCAAGCCCCAAGATGGGAGCCACCATACCATAAGTGAGTAGGGTTTGCCGGTAAGCAGCGTAATCTGATTTTGTGAAGAGCCGGGACAGCACGCTCGCCATCAACAAACTAGTGAAGCTCGCCATCCCGCCGCTTACGGCGAGCATTCCGGCTTTGCCAGTTCGCGAGAGTTTCTTTGGAATAAGAACCATGTTTCGTGTTTTGAGGACCGCTGTTAGGATTTGACGTGTCGCAGTCTCTGTGGGATGCTTGCCCAGAAAGTTGTTGGCGTGCTGGCTGCGTGCCCTTGCTCGATAACGGGCTGCTTCTCATGCCGCGCTTTCAGGAACCAACTTCTTGTTTTTTTCAAGCCCTCGCCGAACGGGACTTTTGCCTCGAAGCCGAAGAGGGATTTGCCGCGGGAGGTGTCGAGACAACGGCGGGGTTGGCCGTCGGGTTTAGAGGTGTCCCAGACGACTTTGCCTTTGTAGCCGGTCAGCCAAAATCCTAACTGCCTACGGCTGTTCTTCACGGCGCGTGTTGCCTTGGTTGTCCTCTCGCCAAGACGCCAAGAGGCGCCTCACCGAGCGGCGATGGAATATCCTGCTTTGCGTGCTTCGCGGCTTTGCGAGATACATCGGGGCCCTCCTCGGCTGCGGAGGGTAACGCCGCCGTCTCGGCGGCTGTCTGGGGGGCGTCTCGCCCCCCAACGGCCAAAAGCGTGGGCAGGATGCCAGCGTTACACGATCTCGCCATCGTCTGTCTTGTCCATGTTTCCGGTACGCAATGGGGGCGACCCGCAGGAGCGCAGGCACGGGGGGGCGCGCTGCGCCACAGCTCAAACGTAACCACACCCGGGGTCTCCCGAAGTCCACAGACCCCGGCGCCGGTTTCTCTATACTGAAATGGTAACGACTACCGGGTCGCCAAAGGGGCCCAGACGCATCCTCCTGTCGAAGTATTGTGCCCTGTACGCGAGAGTTAGTGCCTTGTCGCCACGGATGACATGCGTATAGGGTGAATTCGTATCATCGGCGAGCCACGTCCATTCGTCCTCAGTTTCCGGCAGACCTCCGATGTGATACCAT
>JAUYEE010000068.1 GCA_030691545.1 bacterium
GCGGGGCACTCTACCACCTATAATGGGCAAAGGCTTTGTTCGCATCCGCCATTCGATGGGTGTCCTCTCTCTTCTTGACGGCCGCACCTTCGCCCCGGTACGCCTCGAGCAATTCGGACGCCAGAGCCTGTGCCATGGGGACACCCTTTCTTGCCCGGGCGAACTGAATGACCCACCGCAGCGCCAGGCTTGTCCGCCTGTCCGTCCGCACCTCGACGGGAACCTGGTAAGTGGCGCCGCCAATTCTCCTTGACTTCACCTCCAGCACCGGTCTCACGTTCTCAACGCTCTTGGACAGAATCTCCATTACGTCCTGATCCGGCATTTTCTGATGGATGATGTCCAGCGACTGGTAGAGGATGCGCTGCGCCAGGCTCTTTTTCCCTTTCTCCATCATGCAGTTGATGAGTTTCGCCACCAACTCGCTGTTGTACCGCGGGTCCTGTACTACTTTTCTTTTCGCTGCGACTCGTCTTCTCGACATTCACAGACCCTCTTGATCAAAAGGCGCCCCTGGCCGCGTCTTCGGTTAGGGGCCTTCAGCCCGTGTACGCGGGCAGGTTATTCCTTTGGTCGCTTCGAGCCATACCTTGACCGTCCTCGTTTGCGGCCCTCGACTCCCATGGCGTCAAGCGTCCCACGAATGATGTGGTAGCGGACGCCCGGGAGGTCCTTCACTCGGCCTCCCCTCACGAGCACAATCGAGTGCTCCTGGAGGTTGTGTCCCACGCCGGGGATATACGCCGTGATTTCGTGCCCGTTCGTCAGCCTGACCCTGGCGATTTTTCGGAGAGCGGAGTTGGGTTTCTTCGGGGTCATCGTTCGAACCTGCAAGCAGACTCCCCTCCTCTGGGCGCACGAACCGAGGGCCGGCGACTTGGACTTGTGTCGTTTCTTCTCTCTTCCTTTGCGGACCAACTGGCTAACTGTAGGCATTACGAGTCTTCCTTGCCCTTTGGGGACCGACAAGAAACCCCGGAATGTTCATTCCGAGGCTCCTGTTGCGACCTGTGGTTTTTCTTCCTCTACCGCTTGCTTCATCAGAATAAGGTCTCTGTACATCGGAAAACCTGTCCCCGCGGGAATGACGTGTCCCATGATCACGTTCTCCTTGAACCCCCGCAGGTAATCCGTTTTTCCCGTGGACGCCGCTTCCGTCAGAACGCGCGTGGTGTCCTGGAACGAGGCCGCGGAAATGAAGCTCTCCGTGCCGAGGGAGGCCTTTGTTATCCCTAAGAACAGAGGCGCCGCTTCCGCTGCCTTCCCTCCTCGCTGGATGACCTCCTGGTTGGCCTCCGCGAACTTCACCTTGTCCACAGCCTCTCCATAAAGGAAATCGGTGTCCCCCGGCTCGACGATGCGGACTTTCTTCAGCATCTGCCGGACGATCACCTCGATGTGCTTGTCATTGATCTCCACCCCCTGTAAACGATAGACAGCCTGAACTTCATTGACGAGATGCTCCTGAAGCTCCCTTGGGCCGCACACCTCGAGAATCTCGTGCGGGATCACGGGTCCTTCCGTCAACTGCTGCCCCTTGCTGACTCGAGCCCCTTCATAGACTGTAATATGCTTCCCTACCGGGATGAGGTGGCTTTCTGCCATCCCGGAGGCCTCGTCTCTGACCACGAGCTTCCGCTTTCCTTTTTCGATGCCATGAAACTCAACCGCGCCATCAATCTTGGCAATCTCCGCGGCATCCTTTGGCTTTCGCGCCTCAAACAACTCCGCGACACGCGGCAGACCGCCGGTGATATCCTTCACCTTGCCTATCTTTCGCGGCGTCTTCGACAACAGCGTCCCTGCGACAACATACTCGCCGCTTTTGACGACGATGTGCGCTCCGGCGGGAATCCAGTGATACCCAACAACGTCGCCGGTCTTCTTATCCTTGACGAGTATCTGAGGATGGAGGTCTTCCTTGTGCTCCGTAACTACCAGTCGCTCCACGCCGCCCGCTTTGCCGGGCTGCTCGACCTCCTTCTTGACAGTGACCCCATCAATGATGTCAAGAAACTCAACGACGCCGCTGTGGCCTGCGTGCACCGGGACGTTGTAGGGGTCCCAGCGGGCGATGACCTGTCCTTTCTTGACCCTCTCTCCGTCCGCGAAGCGCAGGATGGCGCCGAGTTCCAGGTTGTACCGTTCCGTTTCACGGCCCTGGTCGTTCACGACGCTCGCATACCCGTTTTTATTCAGAACCACAAACTTGCCCTGCGGGTTCTTGACCAGACGCAATCCCGTGTGGCGGATTGTCCCGTCACCCTTCGCCACGATCTGAGGCTCCTTGAAAATCTGCTGGATGGCCCCTCCGATGTGGAAGGTTCTCATCGTCAATTGCGTTCCCGGCTCACCGATGGACTGCGCCGCGATGATCCCGACGGCTTCGCCCAGCCCGACCATCTTGCCGGTGGCGAAGTTCCGCCCGTAGCACATGGCACAGATACCGTCTCTCGCTTCACAGGCGAGGACAGAGCGAATGCGCACCTGACGGACATCCATCTCCTTAATCTTTTCCACGGCGGCCTCGTTGATTTCTTCGCCGGCGCGGACAACGACCTCTTTCGTGGCCGGGTTCACGATGTCCTCTAAGAGCACCCGCCCTAAGATTCGTTCTCCCAGAGGGATAATCTCCTCGCCCCCTTGTTCCATAGCCCGCGCCACCACGCCGTTGAGCGTGCCACAGTCCTCGCGAGTCACGATGACGTCCTGGGCGACGTCAATCAGCCTTCGCGTGAGGTAACCTGAGTCCGCCGTCTTCAGCGCGGTGTCCGCCAGCCCCTTCCGGGCGCCGTGCGTCGAGACGAAATATTCCAACACGCTCAGCCCTTCTCTGAAGCTGGCCGTAATCGGAGCCTCGATGATTTCGCCTGATGGCTTCGCCATCAGCCCTCGCATCCCTGCAATCTGCCGGATCTGCTGTCGGCTGCCCCGTGCTCCGGAATCCACCATCGCGAACACGGGGTTCATACCTTCCGCCCCTCGGTTATACTTCAAGTCGTGGAAAAGCGCGTCTGCGATTCTGTCTGTCGTGTGAGTCCAGATGTCTATGATCTTGTTGTATCTTTCGCCCGCGGTCACATTACCGGCCCGATAATCGCTCTCGACGAGAGAAACCTCCGCCCGGGCTTTCTCAATGAGGTCTTCCTTTTTCTCGGGGACGATCAAGTCGTCCACGCTGATGGAGAAACCGGCCTTCGTCGCGTAAGAAAAGCCCAGGTCTTTCATCGCGTCGAGAAGCTTCACTGTCCTCTCCAGGCCCACCGCTCGGTAGCAACCCAAGACGAGGTTTCCAATCTTCTTTTTCGTCACAATCTCGTTCACAAACCCCACCTCGCGGGGCAGAATCTCGTTGAAGATGACCCTGCCGGGGGTGGTTTGGAGCCGCTGTCCGTCTATCCGGACAAGAATCCAGTCGTGCAATTTGACGCTCCCCCGGTCCAGCGCCATGAGAACCTCATCGGCGTCCGCAAACGACCGCACCGGCTTGCACTCTCCCTCCTCGTTCGCATGCGTGAGGTAGTAACAGCCCAGCGCAATGTCCTGCGTTGGCGCCGCGACGGGCTTGCCGCTCGAAGGGAGAAAGATGTTGTTCGGCGCCAGCATCAGAGTCCGCGCTTCCATCTGCGCCTCGATACTCAATGGAATGTGAACGGCCATCTGGTCGCCGTCGAAGTCCGCGTTGAACGCCGTACAGACCAGGGGATGAATTGTGATCGCCTTCCCCTCGATGAGCACCGGTTCAAACGCCTGAATGCCCAGGCGGTGAAGGGTCGGGGCGCGGTTGAGGAGTATGGGGTGTCCCTTTGTGACCTCTTCTAAGATGTCCCAGACTTCCGGGGACTCCCGCTCGATCATCTTCTTGGCGCTTCGAATCGTGTAAACCAGTTCCCTTTCCTTCAATCGCTTGATAATAAAAGGCTCGAACAGCTCGAGAGCCATCTTCTTGGGAAGCCCGCATTGGTGCAGCTTCAGTTCGGGACCGATGACGATGACGGACCTCCCGGAGTAGTCAACGCGTTTTCCTAACAGGTTCTGGCGGAACCGTCCCTGCTTGCCTCTCAGTTGGTCGCTGAGTGATTTGAGGGGCCGATTTCCGGCGCCCATAACCGGGCGACCGTGCCTTCCGTTGTCGAAGAGCGCATCCACAGCTTCCTGGAGCATTCTCTTTTCGTTGCGGATGATGACCTCCGGAGTCTTCAGCTCTAAAATGTTCTTAAGCCGGTTGTTTCGGTTGATGACCCGCCGGTAGAGGTCGTTGAGGTCCGAGGTGGCGAAACGCCCGCCATCCAACGGAACAAGAGGACGCAGGTCGGGCGGGATCACCGGGACGGACGTAAGCATGGCCCACCCCGGCCGAATGCTCGCTTTCTGGAAACCCTCGATAATCTTCAGCCTTTTGCTCAGCTTCAGTCTCGCTGCTTTCGAGGAGGTCTTGCCCATCCTCTCTCGCAGGTCTTTGCCGAGGTCGTCGAGGTCTTCCGACTCTAAGAGCTCCTTGATCGCCCCGGCGCCCATCTTGGCGACAAAGGACCCCTTCCCGTACTCTTCCATCTTTTCCCGGTACTCCGCCTCGCTCAGAAGGTCCTTCTTTTTGAGCGGGGTGCCGCCCGGGTCCACGATGATGTAGTCTTCATAGTAAATGACCCGTTCGAGCGTCCGGGTGGAAAGCCCCAGCACGTTGCCAACTCGGGAGGGCATCGTCTTGAAAAACCAGATATGCGCCACCGGCACGGCCAGCTCGATATGACCCATTCTCTCCCGGCGCACTTTGGACTGAGTCACTTCCACGCCGCAGCGGTCGCACACCACTCCCTTGAACTTGATTCGCTTGTACTTGCCGCAACTGCATTCCCAGTCTTTGGTGGGGCCGAAAATTCTCTCGCAAAACAGCCCTCCTCTCTCCGGCTTGAACGTTCGATAGTTGATCGTCTCGGGGTTTTTCACTTCGCCCCGTGACCACGACCGGATGACTTCCGGAGAGGCAATTCGCACGGTGACCTTGTCGAAAATGTTTTCTTTCGGGTGCCCAAAAATTCGACTACCCACGCTCAGCTCGCCTCCTTTGAAGGGGTCACATCTTCTCGGCCAGCACATCGAACCCTGATCACGCCTGGGGGTTTGGGGTATCGGGTTTAGGGTGTAGTCGCCTCTCGTAGCGGCCCCCACCCACACGTAGGCGCGTCCGGTCCGACGCTATACCCTGAACCCTCAACCCTGAACCCTGACCGTGCCTCGGACTTTGCTGCTCGTCGTCCCTGTTGGGGTCGTCAAGCTCCTCGAAACCACACATGGAACACCTTGTCACGCTCGCACTCCTCTCCGCTGGTCAGTCCTTCTCGGCTCTCACGTCCAGGCAAAGGCTCTGCATCTCTTTGATCAGGACATTGAACGACTCAGGCGTTCCCGCTTCTAAGGCCTGTTCTCCTTTGACGATGGACTCGTAAATCTTTGTCCGTCCTGTCACATCATCGCTCTTGACTGTCATAAGCTCTTGAAGCGCGTAGGCCGCTCCGTACGCCTCCAGTGCCCACACCTCCATCTCCCCGAAACGCTGCCCGCCCATCTGGGCCTTGCCGCCGAGGGGCTGCTGCGTCACGAGAGAATACGGGCCGATCGCCCGGGCGTGAATTTTGTCCGCCACCAGGTGAGACAGTTTCATCATGTAGATATAGCCCACCACCACTTTCTGGTCGAAAGGCTCCCCCGTGCGTCCGTCGTACAGGACGGTCTTGCCGTCCTCGGGCAAACCGGCCTTTTTCAGCAAGCCCTTGATTTCGTCCTCCTTGATGCCGTCGAAGACCGGGGTTGTCACTTTCATCCCGAGTTCATGCCCCGCCCAACCCAAATGCGTCTCCAGCACCTGCCCGACATTCATTCGCGAGGGCACCCCCAGAGGATTCAAAACCATGTCCACAGGCGTCCCGTCGGGCATGAAGGGCAAATCCTCCTCGGGAACAATCTTCGCGATGACCCCCTTGTTCCCGTGGCGACCCGCCATCTTGTCTCCCACCTGCAGTTTCCGCTTCGAGGCGACGTACACCTTGACTTGCTTAATGACGCCGGGGTCCAGCTCGTCCCCCCTTTTGAGCCGCTCGATTTCGCGGTTGTGTCGCATCTGGAGCTCTTCTATCATCTGGCGATGCTCCATGAAAATGTCTTTGACCATCGCCGTGATTTCGTCATCCGGCATCAACAGATGCTCAAGCCTCGCCGACTGCAACGCCTCAATGTGTCTGCGGGTTATCTTCTTGCCGGGAGAGATGATTACTTCTCCCGTCTGCGAGTCCACAATCTCCACATCGAGCTTCTCGCCTAAGAGAATCGCCGACAGCTTCTCCATGAAGTCCGAATTCAGCTTATCTAATTTATCGTTGTACTCCGCAGTCAACTCGTCAACGCGCTCTTTCTCCTCCGCTTTTTCCTCCTCCGTCGCGTACACCTTGTCCTTCCGGGAGAACATCTTGGTGTCCATGACGATCCCCTCGGTGCCCGCGGGGACCGTCAGAGAGGAGTCCCGAACGTCCGCGGCCTTTTCCCCGAAGATCGCTCGCAGCAGCCGCTCCTCCGGGGTCAACTCCGTCTCGCTCTTGGGCGTTATTTTCCCCGCGAGGATGTCTCCCGAACGGACCTCTGCTCCGACTCGAATAACGCCGTCCTCGCCCAGATTCCTCAGCGCCTCGTCGCCCACGTTGGGGATGTCGCGGGTGATCTCCTCGCATCCTAACTTGGTGTCGCGGGCGCCGATCTCAAATTCTTCGATGTGAATGGAGGTGTACAGGTCATCCTTCACCAGCCGTTCGCTGACGACAATCGCGTCCTCAAAGTTGTAACCTGCCCAGGGCATGAACGCCACCAGTACGTTTCGGCCCAGGGAAAGCTCTCCCCGGGATGTACCCGGCCCGTCGGCAAGAACATCTCCGGCTTTCAAGTCATCCCCGACGCGTACGAACGGTTTTTGATTGATGCACGTCCCGGCGTTTGACCTCATGAACTTCTTCAGGGGATAAACCTTCGGTTCCCGCCTGCGGTTGAGCGGACGAACCTCGATTCTGTCCGCGTCCACGTAACTTACCTTCCCGTCCTCATGGGCCACCACCATGGCGCCGGAATCAACCGCCGCCCGAGCCTCCAGGCCCGTCGCCACCAGGGCGGCTTCTGTCGTCAACAGCGGCACAGCCTGCCTCTGCATATTAGACCCCATTAGCGCGCGGTTGGCGTCATCATGCTCTAAGAACGGTATCAACCCCGAAACAACGCTCACCAACTGCCGTGGCGAAACGTCAACGTAGCCCACTGTGCTGGAATCAACCATCGCGAACTCCCCTCGGCAACGAGCGGAGACCTTCTCGTTCAGGAACTTGCCCCGCTTGTCGAGTTCCACGTTCGCCTGCGCTATGACGTGTCTTTCTTCCACGTCCGCCGTAAGGTACTCGACCTTGTCGGTGACCCGCCCGTTCACGACCTTGAAATAGGGCGCCACAATGAACCCGAGGTCGTTAATCTTCGCGTAGGTGCTCAGCGACGCAATCAACCCGATGTTCGGACCTTCCGGCGTCTCGATGGGGCAAATGCGACCGTAGTGGCTCGGATGAACATCCCGCACTTCAAAGCCCGCGCGCTCCCGGCTCAATCCTCCCGGACCCAACGCGCTGAGGCGTCTCTTGTGGGTCAGCTCCGCGACGGGGTTGGTCTGGTCCATGAACTGGGATAACTGGCTGCGCCCAAAGAAGTCGCGAATCACTCCCGAAAGGCTTTTCGGGTTAATCAGCTTGTGGGGGGTGACGGTCTCGGAGGTGAGGTCGAACAGGTTCATCCGCTCCTTGATAATCTTCTCCATCCTCGCAAGGCCTATCCGGCACTGGTTCTCCAACAGTTCGCCCACCGAGCGGATCCTTCGGTTCCCCAGATGGTCAATGTCGTCAACACTCCCTGCACCTTTCATCTGCAAACCGATCAAGTAGCGAACGGCCTCCGCGAAATCACGCTTCGCCAGCACGAGGGCATCCTTTTTCTCCTCGCCGGCCTCCGAGCCGTTGAGGCCCAACTTCTGATTGAGCTTGTAGCGTCCAACCTTGCCAAGGTTGTACCGCTTCGCGTCAAAGAACAACCGCTTCATCATCGCCCGCGCATTGGCTGCCGTCGCTGGATCCCCGGGACGCAGTTTCTTGTAGAGGTCAATCAGCGCCTCCTCGTGATTCTCCGTCTCATCGCGCTGTAACATCCTGATGACCGGATGCTCCGCCGTCACCCCTTCTACAACGTGAACCTCTTTCACAGCCGCCGTGGACAGTCGTTCCAGAAGCTCGGCGGTGACCTCCTCCCCGGCTCGCCCGTACACCAACCCATCGGCTTCGTTGACAACGTCTTTCGCAAGGAACGTCCCCAGGAGCTTCTCTTTCGACTTCGCCTCCAGTGACACCTTACGGGCGGGGAAGAAGAATTCCAGGATTTCCGCATTGTTCGCGTAGCCGAGGGCTTTCATAAAAGCCGTCGCCAGAATCTTTCGCCGCCTTCTCCTGCGGTCAATGTACACGTGGATCAAATCGTTCGAATCAAACTCCGCCTCCAGCCACGAGCCTCTGTACGGGATGACCCGGAAGGAGTGAAGGACGTCTCCTTTTGGCTGGGTTCTCTTCTCGAAGCAAATGCCCGGCGACCGGTGCAACTGGCTGACAACGACCCGCTCGGCTCCGTTGATGATGAACGTCCCCCTGGGGGTCATGACCGGAATGGTCCCCATGTACACGCTTTCTTCCCGAACCACATCGTTCTGAATCAGCCGAAATGTCACCCGCAGGGACACAGAATACGTCAGACCCCTCCGCTGACACTCCACATCGTCATACTTCGGCACCCCCAGCGAGTAGCTCACGTACTCCAATATGCAACTCTCGTCGTAGCTGGGGATCGGAAATATTTCCTGAAACACCGCCTCCAGCCCCTGGAGACTCCGTTCTGAGGGGTGCTTGTGCGGCTGCAAGAAGTCCCCGTACGACTTCTTCTGAATTTCAATCAGGTCGGGAACTTCGACCGTATCCGGTCGCTTGCCAAATCGTATTCGCTCTTCAGAGACCAACTTCATGCGATGCTCTCCTGAGGGAGGCTTTTTTTCCATCTTTTCTTACCGAGGAATCGCGCTCCGCGGGTACGACTTCTTCTGAATTTCAATCAGGTCGGGAACTTCGACCGTATCCGGTCGCTTGCCAAATCGTATTCGTTCCTCTGAGACCAACTTCATGCGATGCTCTCCTTTTGGGGTATGGGGTTTAGGGTGTAGGGTTTGGCGCCGGGGAGGACCCGACCCTATACCCCAGACGCTCACCCCTAAACCCCAAACCGGGGCTCAGGAACTCGCTTTGACCTCGACAGTTGCTCCAACTTGCTCAAGCTTCGCCTTGATCTCCTGTGCCGCCTCCTTGCTGACCTTCTGCTTCACAGCGGACGGAGCCGATTCCACCAGTTCCTTTGCCTCTTTCAGCCCCAGGCTCGTCACTTCCCGCACGACCTTGATCACGGGGATTTTCTTTTCCCCCGTTGCGGCGAGAATTACGTCAAACTCGGTGACTTCCTCCTCTGCGGGAGCTTCTACGGCCGCGGGGCCGGCGGCTGGAGCCGTGGCTACCATGGGAGCCGCCAGGCTGACGTTCCAGCGCTCCGCCAACTCGTTTTTCAGCTCCACCAGCTCAAGGACCGACAGAGACTCGATTGCCTCAACAAGCTCTTCTTTGGTCATTCTCCTCTCCGACTGGTCATTTTTTGATTCGGTTTTCGCCTTCATTCCTATTGAAGACTCCTTTTTCTCTTGGCTGTTTGCCGTCGCCATAGCGGACATCCCTGGTTTTTGACCCTACTGTCGCCTGGAGCGGGCTACAGCCCTTTCCGTTCCACCAGCCCCCCGCGCACACGCGGGCAGGCCGGCGGTAGCCCGATTCCTCGGATAGAACCTAGTCCGACTTCCTCGTGGTAGTTGTGAATAAAATCTTTCCCAAATTTTTCTTACCCCAGCAATGGGGCTTGCGCCGTCTGTTCGCCGTCGGCATAGCGGACATCCCTATTTGTGCACCCTACTGTCGCAGGGTTTAGGGTTTGGGGTATAGGGTCTGGCGACCGGGAAACCCGAAACCCCATACCCGAAACCCGAAACCCACGAAGGGGGATAGATGCTGGCGTCCTTCGTGCCCTTCGTGTCCTTCGTGGTTCCGAGTCATTTCTCGCCTCAATTCCCTTCCTGCGACCCCGGGCTATCCTTCCCTTCTTGAGCGCCTGCCCGAGGGCTACGGCCAGGGGAACCGAGAACAAGCACGAGCGACCTGACGGGTTCGCCCAGCACCTGCACGAACTCGGATAGCGGAGAAACCAGCGTGCCGATGAATTGACCGGCGACCACTTCTCTCGGGGGCAACGCTGAGAGCAGTGCCATCTCCTGCGCGGTCCGCACCTTGCTTTCGCAGACCCCCCCGAGCACTTTCAGCTCCTCGTTCTGCTTCGCGAAGTCCGTGATGGTCTTCAGAGTCCCCAACCAGTCGTCGCCGCCGAAGACGACGCCAACCTGCCCCTTCAACAAAGCACACAGGCCGTCCAAGCCATGCTCCCTTGCCGCTATGGCCAGTAGCCGGTTCTTGACCACAAAGTACCGCCCGGCCTTCTCGCGGATCGTTCTTCTCAGCCGGGTCATCTTTGCGCTGTCAAGACCGCCAAAGCTCGTCAGAATGAGAGACCCAGATTCCTCAATCAGTTTTCCTATCTGCTGGGCCGCAAATACCTTCTCGGGTCTCACACGTTCTCCAATATGCTAAGGAGTTGCCTGCTTGTTGCTTACCTACTTCGTTCCAGCCAGTATCCCTTTGACGTCGAGCCTGACGCCCGGACCCATCGTTGAACTGAGCGTCATTGACCGAACGTACTGCCCCTTCGCGGTGTGGGGCTTTGCCCTCAACACCGCCGTCACAACAACCTCGCAATTGCCCAAGAGCATCTCTTTGGTGAAGGACTTTTTGCCGACGGGGACGTGAACGTTCGCATGGCGGTCAACCTTGAACTCGATCTTGCCCTTCTGCACCTCCTGGACCACCCGCACCACATCCTCCGCCACGGTCCCCGATTTCGGACTGGGCATCAATCCCTTCGGACCCAAGATTCTTCCTAATTTTCCCAGGTCTCTCATGACGTCCGGGGTAGCGGCGAGCACGTCGAAATCGAACCATCCGCGAGAAATCTTGTCAATGACGGTCTGGTGTCCCGCTTCCATGGCTCCGGCTGCCACGGCAGCACTGGCCTTGTCCTCGCTCGCCGTGACCACAACGATTCGGGGCTTCTTCCCCGTACCATTCGGCAAAGTCACGGTTCCCCGAACCATCTGGTCCGATTTCTTCGGGTCCACTCCGAGATTGAACGCCAGCTCCATCGTCTCATCGAACTTCACCTTCGGGAAAGACTGCACCACGTCTATCGCCTCGGGGAACGAATACGTCGCGTCCTGCTTGAGCGCCTCGGCGCCTTGTCTGTATCGTTTACTTCGCTGCACCGGAGACCACCTCAATTCCCATGCTTCTCGCGGTTCCTTCGATGATACGGATCGCCGCTTCGATATCCCTCGCGTTCAGATCGTCCATTTTCTGCTGAGCGATCTTCTCGAGGTCTTCTCGCGAGATTCTTCCGACCTTCTGCTTATTCGGCTCCGCGGAACCGGTTGCAAGCCCCACGGCCCTTTTCAGCAAGTTCGTCGCCGGCGGGGACTTCGTGATAAACGTGAACGATTTGTCCTGGTACACCGTGATGACCACCGGGATGATCAGTCCCCCCGCCTTTTCCTTGGTTATGGCGTTGAACGCCTTACAGAACTCCATAATATTCACGCCGTGTTGACCCAAAGCCGGCCCCACCGGCGGGGCTGGCGTGGCTTGCCCCGCAGGAATGTGCAGTCTAATTGTTGCGACAATCTTCTTGGCCATTCTGAGCTCTCCCACGCCGCGGTGCGGCCGCCTCCACACCTCGGACCGAATATAACCCTCTCAGAGGGTCAGACTCTTTCCACCTGCCAATACTCAAGTTCCACTGGTGTCGCCCGACCGAAGATCGAGACTTTCACCTTCAGCTTCCCCTTCTCCGGATTCACCTCGTCAATGACGCCGCTGAAGTTGACAAAGGGCCCCTCTGTGATCTTCACCGTTTCCCCCACCTCATACAGGACCTTCGGTTTTACCTTCTCCTTCTTCTCGGCTAAAGCCGCGAGGACTTCCTCCACCTCACTCTCCGCCATCGGGGTTGGGTTTCTGTCCCCGAGAAGCTTCAGCACTCCCGAGGTGTTCCGCACAAACTGCCACGTCCGTTCGTTCAGGTCCATGTGAACCAACAGGTAACCGGGGTAATACAAGCGGGTGGTTATCTTCTTCTTGCCGCCCTTGACCTCCGAAACGCTCTCCGTCGGCAGAATCACCTCGGAAACCATGTCCCCCAGTTCCTCCGTCTGGATGCGGTTCTCCAGGGACGTTTTCACTTTCCTTTCCTGTCCCGAGAGCGTTTGCACAACATACCAGCGTTTCGCCATCCTGCATCACCTCAAAGAACCAGCCCGATGATCGCGTGCAGAATCAGGTCCATCACCCCGATAAGAACCGTTAGGATCAGCATTGCGAGAATCACTAACCCCGTCGAATTCTTCAACTCGGTCCGGGACGGCCACGACACCTTCTTCATCTCTTCCGTCACCCCAGTCCCGAAACCCCGGATACGCGAAAACAGTGACAGAACAAACGCTCGCGTCGCCTTCACCAGAAGCAATCCGGCCACCACGCCCAGACCGATCAACCACCAGATCACACGCTGCTCTCCGTCTCAATGCTCATTGTCGTTTTGCCGTCCTTTCGCCCGGAACGTGTTGCCGCGTCGCGCACAGAGGGCGCCGCGGGCATCTTTGGCGGCAAAATTGGCAAAAAAACCTCCCACCTCACCCGAGAGCTCATTGGGAATAGTCAGGACTGCAATTTGTGCTCCGCCTGGCGCCGCCTCGCCGGACTTCCCGTGCCATTGCAGGAACGCCAGACGATTCCTTTGGCAGGCCAGGAGGGATTTGAACCCCCAACCCCCGGATTTGGAGTCCGGTGCTCTAACCGTTGGAGCTACTGGCCTATCTCGGCTGAAAAGACCTTCAGCGGGTCTCTTTATGTGGAGTATGCGTCCTACAAAACTTACAGTATTTCTTCAGCTCCAGCCGTCCCGACGACGCCTTCTTGTTCTTCGTCGTGGTGTAGTTTCTGCGGTTGCACTCGGAACAGGCCAGAGTAATAATTTCTCTCACGACTCACTCCAGGATGTCCGTGACGGTTCCGGCCCCCACGGTGCGTCCGCCTTCCCGGATCGCAAACCGCAGCGTCTTCTCCATCGCTATCGGCGTCATCAACTCCACCGTCAGGTTCACGTTATCTCCCGGCATCACCATCTCCACCCCT
>JAUYEE010000149.1 GCA_030691545.1 bacterium
GCTCGCTATCCACATCTCCTGAGGAAAATCCACTCCGGGATGCCAGGCACCGGCCGGGCTAAACAACACGATGTTGCCCCCGGACTGTGAGTTGCCCTCAGGGTCCACGCAGTCCACCGTCGCAAGTGCCGGGCGAACTACAAGTTCCACCGACGTAACCCCCTGGGATTCGGCACTGCCATCACCGGCGATGGGATCGATGGTGTAAGTGAAGTCCCTGAAGACCTGAATACCGACACTGAGCCAAGTGCGCCCCCAGCATGCGTCGAACCACAGCCATTGGCCGTCTTCCATGGAGATCGCATACGGGGTATCCTGCAGTCCGTTGATACACACCTTTCCGCCCGCCACATGCGCCCCGCCCACATCCACGGTATCCACCGTGACGTTGATCGTCTGAGCCTCCGCGTAGAAAGGAAGCAGACAAAGGCCTACCAAGACGGCAAAGAAGTGCACCGACGCTTTAATCGATTCCCTTCGCATTTCTTTTCCCTCCTCAAATTGACGGTGGTGAAACAAAACCCATAAGTCCTGTCGTTCTTCTCCTATTTCATCTACATTCTTGCGCGGGCAAAAAGGCGCGCGCTTTTGAACCAGGCAAAGGTCGCTGCGTCGTAAGCGACTACTTCAACGCAAACGTGGTCGTGAACTCTTGGCCGTCGTCGAGGGTGACGACGACCTCGTACGTCCAGCCTGGATAGTACCCTTGCGGCTTCGTGCTCAGATTAAAGATGTACAGGTCCTCCTCAGGATCGTATCGGAACTGGTTACCCAAGTCGCCCGCGGCGGTCGAGACTACCTCGGCAGTTCCGGCCGGCGCAGAGTTCTCGAGGTAGTAAATCGCCAGGGTGGCCACGCAATCCGGGGCCGGATTGCCCTGAAGGTCGCTTATCCGGAACTTCACGGGAATCGTGCTTTTCTGCTTGAAAGCCTTGTCTTCAATAGTCAAGGGCGGCAGGAATCCAAGCCATAGATACTTGAGGGACAATCCGACTTCAAACACGACCTTCTTGCAGGCGCAGTTGCCATTCGCGTCCTCCGCACGCACCCGAAGCACGTGCTCCCCGTCTGGGAAGCCGTACCATTCACCGCTCGCCGCCCATGTCGTCTCGTCAACGATGCCTGTCACGCTCGTGATCGGCGCCCCCGAGTTGGTCGTTGCAGAGAACTCGAATAGAATCAACTCACCAGTCGGATACGCTTGCGGCAGGGGCGAAACTATGGTGATGCTGGGTTCGACGACATCGAAGACATATTTCACGGCTGTAAGTCCGGGCGTGGGCACGACTTCATCATTGGGGGAGGGATCCCAGGGCGATCCAGGGGAAGGATGCAAAAACTGGGTGTGATCGGCTCGCACTTTAAAGACTCTGCCGAAGAACTGCTGACACACCCTTGCGTCGACTTGTACCCACCATCCATCGGCAACGGGCACCGTACCAGAAACCGAGAGAGGCCCCAGCCACTCCGGCGTAGCCCACGGGTTAACCCATAGCTGACCACAAGAGAGCGGATTGTGCTGCTGGGAAGCGTCAACGACCTCGATGAGAAGGTCGAGCGGCTGTACCACGAAGGTAAGTTTCGTACTCCCGTCTCCAGAAGACACCGTCAGATACTCGTCAGGCAGGTGCCACTCGTTGATCATGCCTCCTTGTATCGTGCTCTGTCCCCAGCTGCCGGAATAACCGCATAGCAGAGACGCACTAAGCCACCACCCGTCGGCGGCCAGGGTCATGAGTGGAAGGCTTTGATGCCCTTGTGCCTCGCCGCGAATGGGAAGGTTCACGCTTCCTCCCGACACTGGATTCCCCGCATGGTCAACCATGGATACCTCGACGTCCAGCGGCTCGACAACCACGTGCAGCTTCGTGCTCCCATCTCCCGATGGCACAGCATCGTACCCATCAGGCAACTCCCATTCGTTAATCATCCCTGCCTGGATCATCCTCGTACCTGGTGGACTGTCCGTACATCCCAGTGACGCGCGTGCAGACACATACCACCCATCGGCAGCCAGAATGGTGATGGGTAGCCCTTCCCACCCTGTCCAGCCCTCCAGACCATAGAAATTCACACTCCCCCCCGCCACCGGATTCCCCGCCTCGTCAACCATGGAAACATAAACGTCAAGAGGCTCGACGAGGAAATTCACCCGCGTGGATCCGGGGGTTGGCACGGCCGCTGTTTCGCCGGTCACAGGATCCACAAGGTACTTGTTTCCCTCCGAAACGAGAGTCCCGCCCCCGGATGTGGGAGTAACCATAGCTTAGCGAGCCACCTAGCCATCCCCCCTCGCTGATCTCCACATTGAACGGCGTGGCTCGCCAACCGTCAATGTGGACCCAGGCATCAATGTGACTTTCACCCTGGTCAACGGTGTCCACTATTACAGACATTGCGTCTGCAGGTCCCTGCCAAAGGCAAACGGTCAACGCCGCACCAAGTACCAGCGCCGCTAAGCAAACGAAAACGTTCACTCGTCTGTGCAACATCGGTTCTTCCTCCTTTGGGTTGAGTACCTTACCAATAAACCGTACACGATGACCCTAACCCCGCGTGCCCTCGGCGCACGGAGTTCTCCGGAAGCTTTCAAGGACACGGCCAGACGACCACAACGGCCAAGCGGCCGTGTGTCCGTCAAATGGTCCTGAAAAACCACCCCGCGCTTCTCTTGCGGTTTTCTTTCCTTCGTCCCAGCCTCTGCCAGGCTAATGGCGATTAACTCTTCCGCTTGTCATGCGGTGCGAGGATTTCAAGAACGCCCTGCGTGCAGTTTCCGCTCGCGTCTGTAGCCGTGATGACGATTATGTACGTACGACCGTCACCCTTTCCTGACCGCTCTGACCTAAGAAGAAGCTCAATGACGCCTGTCACGTCGTCTACCGACACGACCTCGTGGTCGGGAATTGTGTTGCCATCGCCATCCGCGTCTGGCGGTTCGCTGCTCTCGACCGATACGTCCAAGTGAATCGTACCCCCTCCGTTGTCAAGCGCGTTGGCCCAGATTGTGACGAGCTGCAACTGATGATTCGGCGGCCAGAGAATGGTCGCGCTTGGGACGGGGGCAAGCGTTGGGGCTATAGAATCGATAACCTCTGCCGAAACGAACACACTGACCGCATCGTTGACGCCATCACTTACTCTAAGCTCGATGCTGTGTACACCGACTGGGAACCGTACATCGCCCGCTGGCACAAACAGGTCTGGAACGGGCACAGTGCCTCCCCCCTGCGGCGGAGAGACAATCCCAGAGTGCAGTATCTCAGGTTCCTTTCGCCATTCGAAGGCAACGAGGTTGCCGTCGAAATCAGACACATCCGCAACAACTGTAATCGGATCAATCCCAATCTTAACGAGTTGGGATAGCGGCGCGGGCACGGCCACCGGAGGCGAGTTATCGACCGTCAGAATCATCTCCTCCGACGCCACGAGGTCTCCGTCACTCACCTTGAGCGCCAGCGTGTGATCCCCGACAGAGAAGCAAGGCAGCGTCCCGAGGTCCAGAGACGCCTCCCCATCTGGTCCCACCGGAGTCCAGTCAAGAAGCAAAACCCCTTCCTCCAGCCACTGATATTCGATCACATCTCCATCCGAATCAGTGGCCATCCCAAGAATCGTTGTACAAGCCTGATCCTCACTGAGAATCTCAATGTTGTCGCCCGCGTCTGCGGTAGGAGCTTGGTTCACCTCCTCAGTTTCGTATCCTTGACCCTACAAGCCGTTCTGGTAGTGCTGGAGGATTTCTTCCGCGGATAGGGCCCTGCTGTAAATGGCCGCTTCGTCAATGATGCCATGGAACCATTCATCCCAGGTTGTTTCCCTCCCTATGTACAGGGGCCAGTTCGAGGTATCAATTGGCCCGGAGTGAGGTGTGCTGCCAGTGGGGTTATCCTCGTTGATGTCCAAGGCGCCGTTCAGATAGATCCTCAAATCGCTTCCGTCATAGGTCCCCACCACATGGTACCATTGACCTATGCTCAGAGGGGAACCTAAGACTCGCA
>JAUYEE010000323.1 GCA_030691545.1 bacterium
AGCTGAGCGACCCGGAGATGTTCGATCTGTCGGCGTACGATGGGAAGTAGATTCAGTTGAAGTTCCACTTCTTCAATGCGGAGTACGACTACTGGTTCGCGATTGACAAGGTTCGGGTGTCCGGGGTACAGTTGCCTCAGGAGATACCGCCGCTGGAGATCGTGCTGACGCCGCCGAACCTGACGATAAGCTGGACGAGCTTTGGTCCCGGACAGTACTCGGTGGAGTACACCACCAACGTGAAGGGGACCTGGACGAAGATTGCGGGCCCCTTCACCCAGACCAGCTTCACCCAGGCGATTCCGGCGGACAAGACCGGGTACTACCGCGTGCTCGGGCAGTAATTGGTCACGAATTGAAGCGCGAGACGGCCCCTGTGCCCCGCGCTCGGGGGCTGTCTAATCTACTGAATATGCAGGAAATAATGTTGCGTACCTGACGCGGCCGAAAGACTATCCCAAAAACTGGAGGACACACAATGAACTCGAGACTTCTAACAGGAATGTTCGGCTTGTTTGCGGCTGTCTGCGTGGTCGTGGCTCCGAACCTCGCACGGCCCACTTCGGTCGTTGAGGATTTCAACGATCCCATTGATCCTGCTACGTGGCTGCTTACAGGAGATGGAGCGAGCCACGACGAGACCAACGGTCGGCTCGTGCTCACCTCTGCTGGAGGCGACCTGGAGGGGTCTGGGTTTCTGAGGCAGACGATTGATGCTACGAAATTCGATGCGTCATTCAGGTTATACATAGGAAACGGCAGCGGCGCCGACGGGCTAACCTTCGCCTGGGTGAGAGGCCCAACGTTCCTGGGAGGAGGAGGGGGCTCATTAGGCTTCTACGGGGGACTCGACGGCTACGCCGTCAAGTTTGACACCTACACCGGTGGCGCCCCGGAGCCGGAGAACTACGTCGCGGCCGTGAGCGGGACACAAGGAGCTGGGGAAACCGGATTCTTCTTCAACGATACAATCCCTGAGATGGAGGACGCAGGCTGGTTTTACGTTGAGATAAAGTTTAACAACGGCCATCTGCAAATGTGGATGAGCAACGAGTCCCTGGGTTACCCCTTGACCCTCGTCCTCGATGGCACCATCGCCGGTTACGCCGGGTTCGACGCCTATTTTGGCTTCACAGCGGCAACCGGCGGGGCCACGAACAACCATTGGATTGATGACTTCATGCTGAACAAGGGCGCAACCGCCCCGGACGATTTCAGGGTCTATGGCGGCGATACGGTTACTCTCACTGGGAGCGCCCCTTCGGGCTATACACTCGCCACGTGGGCGCAGATTGGAGGTTCCCCGGCGGTGACGTTGACGCCTACGGGGGATCTTGAGGTGCAGTTCGACGCGCCCGAACTGGAGATCGGGACGATTTTGACGTTTCGGTTCACAGTGAATCACCCGGATACGGGTACGACCTTTGATGACGTTAGCGTGACGGTGACAGCGATCAATGCCCCGAAACTCCCCCCGAGCAACATCAAGGTTCTTCCTCTGGACCTCGGAGCGTCGGGCCTTGGGTTCAGAACAGTGTGGGATGCGCTTGTTGACGCGGAACAATATGAGATTGGCTTGAAGTCAGGTGACGACATCTACTGGCTCGAGACCATTTCGAACACAACTTACGAGGTGAAAGGGCTTACAGATGGGCAGGCCCGCACGATCGCGATTCGCGGCAAGAACAAATATGGAGCTTCCGCCGACCCCGCGGCAATCGCGGAAGTCCCGTATATCGGGATGCGCAATTTGGCCCGCCCAGCGGCTCAGGGGGGTACATCAGAGCCGAGCGGGTATGTGTACGCGGTCTCCCATTACGCCATCGCGGGGATGAACAACATCGCCTATAACGACACCAACGATAGCTGGAACGGCGTCTTCAAGGGAGAGGATTACTGGGGCTACCTGTGGGGAAGCGCCCTGTTTCTTGACCACGTCGCGTACTACACGGGCAGCATGTTCGGCGATGGCGGCTGGTTCCTTGACCTGAAGGTGCAGTACACCACCGATGCTGGGACCACCTGGAATGATGCTCCGATTTTGGACATCTATCCGGAGATGAGTTTCACAAATGCTCAGTCTGGCAAGAAAGCGTTCACCCGATACGACCTCACGATTCCGACGCTGAGAGGAAATGGCATCCGTATCGCCGGGACTCCCGGGGGGACGGCGACGTTTACCTCGATTTCGGAGTTGGAGGTGTTCGGGCTTCAGACGCAGGGTCCGATTGTGGTTCAAGGTATTGATGCGGAGTATCCGGAAGGAGGCACGGCGCTTCTTGATGGGACTCTGACGTTCTCGGCCGCGGGACCGATCACGAGCTACCAGTGGACGGGTCCCGGCGGTATCACGATTACGAATCCCACGAGCGCGGTGGCGTCGTTCACGGCGCCGCACGTGGCGGCAGACACGGTGTACGTGTTCAGCCTGCAAGCCGGCGATGGGACGAACACGGGCACGGATGCGGACGTGCAGATTTTAGTGAAGAACCTTGTGACGACGGCGGTGGCGGGGCCCAACCAGTGGGTGCTGGATGGAAGCGGAGTGACGCTGGACGGTTCGGCCTCGATAAGCACCACAGGGACTCTCACCTACTTGTGGACGCAGACGGCAGGGACCAACGTGGGCGTGACCGGCAATGCCAATGCGGTGGTTCCCTTCACGGCGCCGGTGTTGTGGGGTCACACCGAGAAGCTGACGTTCCGGCTTGATGTGAACGATGGGGCCGGCGGCACCAGCACCGATGAGGTTGTGGTGAAGGTTAACAACTCTCTGACCGCCTCCGTTATTACCATGGAGCCTTTCGACCCAGCCGACTGGCGGCTTCAAGGAAGCGCAAACTACGATGATGTGGGAGGCGTTCTTGAGATTACCCCTAATGTGAACAGCCAGACGGGTTCCGCTTTTCTGACGCAGCCGATTGATTGCACCCGATTTCGGGCGAGATTCAAGTTGTACATCGGAGACGGAGATGGCGCCGACGGCATGGTTTTCGGCTGGCTGAGAGGGCCGTCGTTTATGGGAGGAGGCGGCGGTGCTCTGGGCTGGTTAGGCGGCGGACTTAGGGGCTACGGGATCGTCTTCGACGAGTATCCGAATCCGGCCACGAACCGCGTCTCGTTTGAGAACCCGGAGGTCCATACCGCTGAGAATACGGGCGGATACGTCTCCTACACGCCGCCGATTGACATGGAGAACGCAGGCTGGTTCGATGTCGAGGTCGAGATGGACAACGGACATCTCCAGGTGTACATGACCAACGAAGGCGCGGGGATGCCTCGGACTCTCGCCATTGATTACACCCTCGCGGGTTACACAGGCTTCGACGCCTATTTCGGCTTCACGGGAGCCACTGGCGGGTTGAATAACAACCATTGGGTTGACGAACTCCCCTTGGTGCTGGCGAACGCCTATGGCGCCAGGGACTTGCCGGCGGGGTCCTACCAGACGGGTGTACCGGTGCCGGTGGAAGTGTCGCTTCGGGTGAATCCCGCGAGCACACCGCCCAGTGTGGACGTTGTGGAGCAGATTCCCCCCGGTCTGAGCGCGGGCGATGTCAATGCCCCTGGCGCCACGGTGGGCGGCGGACAAATTCGGTGGAGTCTCATCGGAGGCAACGTGAAAGCCCAAACGTTCAGCTACACGGTGACGCCGCCAGAGGGAATGACGGAAGCCCTGGCGTTTTCGGGGACGGTGTCGTTCCCCGGGCAGAGTTCCGACATTCTCGGGGACAGTGCGATGTATCCGGTTCCGACGGCTCCTCGGTATGTGGAGGCGGCCATGTTCATGGACGCGGTGGTCAGTTGGAGTGCCCCGCTGACGCCGGGCGTAAGCAGCTATAGCGTGTTTCGGAGCGTGAATGGGGGCGACTGGGAGTTATTGGCTACGACCGCCGGCACATCGTACGTGGACAGTTCGGTTGTTGCGGGCGAGAATTACAGTTACCAGGTCTCGGCGACAAATGGGGTGGGGGACGAGGGCCCGACGTCTCGCCCGACACCGCAGGCGACGCCTCTGACGCAGGCGGAGGTAGAACAAGGGAGAGAAATTCGTGAAGCGGAGGACTTCAACTGCGGGGGAGAACCGTATACGCCAGGCTGCACGGCTAACGAGGCACCGACGGCCGGCGATCTCGATCCCCAGTACGATTACTTCCACCCCAACACCGGGGGGCCGAACGCCTATCGCCCCAATGAAGTTACGCCAGCCGGCATCGGGATTGAGACGGTTCTGGACGACGGGACCACCGACGTGTGGCACACCAACATTGGGTGGATAGACGTGACAAGCTGGTGGCGGTACACCTTCAACGTGACGCAGGCCGGCTGGGTTGACATCGCGTTGCGAGTGGCGGCGCCGAGCTCCGGCACGATGGCGGTGTACTGGGACGAAGTCCTGATCGGACGGACACATTCCTTCTCCACCGGAAGCTGGCACAGGCTGATCTACGTGCAGCTCGAGGATCGGATCGAGGCGACGACAGGAGAGCACGTGGTGCGAGTGGAGTCGGTGGCCGGAGGGATGAACTTCG
>JAUYEE010000017.1 GCA_030691545.1 bacterium
GTAGTTCCTGAGGGCCTCGACGATATCGCCGGGCACCAGCCGGTCCGAATCGTTCAGAAAGGCGTAGGCGCGGGATTTCGCGGGACGCACACCTTTCGTGTCGTCCCACGCGAACACCAGCTTTATCGCCGCATCTTTGTCGGCGTGGTTTACGGCCTGTAACAGCCGTTCGGGCTGAGATTTCGACTTGGGGATGACGAAGTCGAACAGATGGTCGAAACCCGTCTTGCCCGTGAACTTCACCTTCTGGGTATAGCGGATCTCATGCAGATCCAGCCATGCCGCTACGTCCTCGAGAAACAGGCTCGCCACGACCGGGGCGGCCAGGAAGAACATGTCGTTCACCGCGAGCATCGCCTGAATGAGGTCGTGTTTGCGCCGGGGGAAGCTGTCGGCGGTCGCGTGGACTTCCAACGCGCTGCCGTTCTGGCGCACACCGAATCCGTTCAGTGTCGCCTCCAGGAGTTTCTTCCGCTTGGCGCTTTCGAGCGCGCAGCCGGAACTCGTCAGGTCGTCCAGGACATAGCCGTCGTCGGAGAGCAGGAGCCCTCCGTTCTCTCGGCGCGCATAGATTTGCAGGTAGTCGTTGTGGCGGTCCAGGTACGGCGTCGTGATTTCCACCCAATCGTTAAGCTGGCGGAGCGAGGTCCGGTCCTTGAGCCAGGCGACGTATTGTCCGATCAAGCGCTCGATTTCCTCAATCATGCGAAAAGCCCCCGTTGGAGAGTGGGCGGCCGGCTGATGTTGCAGAAGCGCATGAACTCCTGGAGTGTCTCCCAGGCATCCGCGCCCGGCGCGAAGCGGTCCGCCGGCGGCGGGCTGGCCCATCTGTCGCCGTATCCTTCCCGGTAGAGATGCAGATGCGGACCGGGAATCTCCTCCCCGTCCGGGTTGCGGTGCGGAGCGCCCCCGAAGTCCAGCCGCGCCAGGATCACCGCCTGCCGCGCCCGGTTCTGATACGTGCCTTTCTGAAGGTTTATGCGGCCGCGGCAGATGTCCAGGAGAAAGTGTTCCCTCCGGTCCGCGGAAATCAGCGGAATCGCCACCGATCCGGCAAGCCCGCCGTAGTTCCAGGCCTGGTCGTCAACGCGATGCTTCTCCATCGCCAGCAGGGCGTCGGCTTCGGCCTGTGTCAGGTGGATCTCAGCCATTCTGTTTCACCAGTGTACTTGGGTCCGCGCCGCCGGGCCGGGCGTTGTCAACAGGGATTTCGCCGGAGATGAGCTTGGGTAGGAGAAGGTCTCGGGTGGCGCGAAGGTTGGCGTTCTTGAGCTTCAGGGCAATCTCCAACGTAAAGACCGGATCGAACATGGCCGATGACCATTCGAGAACGTCATCGGCTGGTACAAGTAGATTGACCGAGCGAAGGTCACGGTCGCTCAGGTGGGCAACGGTTGTTCCGACTATCGTGGTGTCGAAATGATGAATTGGGGCTTGCAGTGCAAGAAACAGGAAGTATGATGGTAGATTGAGCTTGGGCCGAAACCGCACGACTCGCTGGTTGAGGTAGGCTTTTCTCCCGGCCCATTTACCCATGTGGAAATCGCCATCCATGCCAACCAGCAGGTCGCCGTTGTTGACGATGTACTTCGAATCGGCGGCTTCCGTCGTCATTGTGTTTGTGGAATCTGCCTTGATGTCTCTGATTCGGATAACCGGGATGCCGTCACCGCCTTCAGCGAACAGCTTGGACTTGAACGGGTATCCGTAGGTGACGTGGGCTACATCAAAGAGATTCCGAACACTCCACCCTTCCGGGATCGGCCCCAACTCCGAATCGACCAACCGCACATTCTCGTGGCCGGGGAAGCGGAAGTTGACGAACCACTCCCGGTAGATCATCTGTGCCATCTCTTCGAGAAGCTTGATGCGCCGGGTGTTGTTCTCAATCAGGTCGTCGTATGAGGAAAGGATGGCAGCGATCCGCCGTTGCGTCTCCATCGGTGGTCGGGCGAATCGGTAGTCCTCAATCCTGCCGGGTGCCGTGTGGAGAATCTTCGCACCAGTAGCCGTCTTGAAGAGATGAGTATTGAACTGCGGCGACAGAAAGAGGTAGTACAGAAACCCAAGGTCCAGCGCCTCTCTGTCTTGTACGACCGCCAAACCCATTCGCTGATTGTGAAGGTATCGCTTCCCATCTATTGGAATGCGCCCCGGCACGCCTAGAATCTCACCTTTCGGTGTTTGGCAGGTCATGACGAGCAGTACATCGCCCGGATGGAGTTCGTATTCCTTCGGGTATGCGCCGACGTATCGCTGAACTTTCGTGGACTCGAAGCGAAAGCCCCCAGTGTATTGGAAATTAACAATATTGACAACGACGGGCAGACTGTCATCGTCCTGTGTGTTCATGAATTCGCCCTTGAAGGCAAAGCCATGTTTGATTTTGCAGCCATCGCTCAAGCGATACCCGTCCTGCCACGAGCCGAGGCGGAAGTTATCGTTCACTTTGGCGTCTCCAAGAGTGCGGTAACGTTCTCCTCAATCCGCTCTTCCAACTCCCTCGC
>JAUYEE010000021.1 GCA_030691545.1 bacterium
AGGTTAGTCGATGTCTGCACTGTGGTGTAAGCGAAGAGACCGTCCGTCTCTCTGCCATCCGGCAGAAAGAGGACAACCCGGGCTATCTCACGAGCTGCCTGTCATGCGGCGCCAATGGGCGCAGTATGGGTAGCCGCTACAGGGAACCTGCGCGTCCGGTGCGGGCCACCAATGTAGCCGATGTGCACGTTCTTGCTCAGGACATGGTCCACCATTCGGAACGGCCAAGGCTGCTTGTCTTCTGTGACAATCGCCAGGATGCTGCCTTCCAGGCCGGGTGGATGAAGGACCACGCACGCCGCTTCCGCCTTAGAGCGCTAATGGCCGAGGGTTTAAAGGACGGGCCAATCTCGATCGGTGATCTTGCCATGCACCTCGACGGTGTGCTCGAGAAGGATGAGTCACTGTCCCGCGCTCTCGTTCCCGAGGTATGGCAGGTGGTACGGAGAGAAGGGGGTGGCGGACGACACGAACAGGAGCGGCGGAAGTTCTTGCGCATCCAGGTTCTAAGGGAAGTCACACTATCATCCCGTCAGGCGATCGGTCTGGAGCCCTGGGGGCGGATGAAGGTTGAGTACGAGGGGCTTGATGCCGCCCTGCCCTGGATACAAAGAAACGCGGACATGCTTGGTTTGCCTGCCGAGGACCTGAGGGACGGCGTGGCGAGCCTGCTCGACTACCTGCGAAGAAAAAGGGTATTGCACGACCCTGAGCGGGAAATCTTTACCAAGTACTGGATGGACGGGGACCTTGAGGTCCAGCAGGGCTACCTGCCGCAGCTTGGTGGCCCCGTGGGTACCAAACTTCATCGCGAGCCTGTTGAAAAAAAGGAGCTCGTGACCCAGTGGCTCAGCGAAGGGGGCGACACGACGGTTCGCCAGATAGCAAAAAAATGGAGGGTGCCGGCGGACAATACTGAGGAGTTTTTAAAGGGGCTGTTTGATTTTCTGGTTGATAAGAAACTGCTAAAACCAGTTCGCCTCAAGGGTTCGAAAGGCAACCCTTTGCCAAATGTCAGCGGTGTGTATCAAGTCGACGCCGACCGGTTGCGACTGCGATCAAACCACGGCGTCTGGCGATGCAAGAGCTGTCGTCGGCGTAATACCCGCCGGACGCCTCTGCAGAAGTGCATGGCCTGGCGATGCGACGGAGACCTCGAATTTGTACGGGAAGACCCCGACAACTACGATCTGCAGGTGCTGGACCATGGCTATTCCATGCTCCGGCCAGAAGAGCACACGGCTATGGTCCCCCACGATGAACGGGAACGGCTTGAAAACCTCTTCAAAGGAGAATCGGAGGCTATCAACGCATTCGTTTGTACACCTACGTTGGAGCTGGGCGTGGACATCGGTCAGCTTGACGCTGTATTGATGCGCAATGTACCACCGTTACCGGCCAACTACTGGCAGCGCGCTGGACGTGCAGGGCGTCGCCACCGAATGGCCGTCGACTTGACCTATTGCCGACCGGTGTCGCACGACCGAGCGTACTTTGCCGACCCGCTGAAGCTGCTTGCCGGAAGGGTGGACCCACCCGCCTTCAATCTGCGAAACGACCTCATGGTGTCCAAACACGTACACGCCGCCGGCGTGACGCGGTTGCACCAGTACGTCAATGATGCTGCAAGGTCTGCAAAGGAGCGTCAGAATATAGACGATACACTTCGGACCTGCTTGCCCGACCGTGTCTCGGCTTATCTCTTCGAAGACGGCCTCGTCCGCGAGAAGCCTTTTTATTTTAATTCTCTGCGCTTGCTGATCGCCCAGAATATGGATGACCTTGTCAACTTCATCGAAGGGGCCTTTAGGCAGGGCTGGCCTGAAGAAGACGCCGAAGTGACGCGTCCCGAAGCCCTGCGGGCACACGTGAGCGAAATGGTTGGGGGGCTTGATGAGGTTATTAGCAGACTGCGCCGACGACTACGCTGGGCGCTGGACCAGATCCGTCGTTTGAACGGCCTGCGAGAGCAACAAGGGGACTTAGATGCTGAAGACGAAGCTCTCTTCCGTCGATGTGATTCGCTTGTCAAGCGCCTCAAGGGCACCGCGAAACGCACTCGGCGCGAGGCTGAGGGGTACGATGACGTCAACACATTTGGCGTGTTTGCTGCCGAGGGTTTCCTGCCGGGTTACGGCCTCGAGGTGGGGTCGGTGCTGGGCACAGCAGAGATCCCTTTTTGGCGAACAGGTGCTATGGAGTTTGCGCTGCCGCGCACTCCGAGCATTGCGCTTCGTGAATACGTGCCGGGCAATCTGATCTACGCGAACGGCAACCGGTTTGTAGCACGCCGCTTTCATCGTGACATCGATGAACAGCGTATTGAAATGCCGGTATTCGAAATATCGACCGAGCATCAGGCTGTCAAACAGACGCGAGTGGGTGTCGCCCCATCCGCATTGGGGTCCGCAGTACTGCAGACCATATCGGTATGCGACGTGGACCTCGTTCACCAATCGCACATCTCCGATGACGAGGAATTGCGCTTCCAGATGGGTGTTGCAGTCTACGGATTGGAGCGAGATCAGCACAACGGCGGCACAGCATACCGATGGGGTGAACAGGGCATACACCGCCGCCGTGGCGTGAGGCTTCGCCTTGTCAATGTGGGAGCTTCCAGCGCCACTGGCCGCACGACGCCGCTTTTCGGCTATCCGGTCTGCACCGTGTGCGGACAAAGCATTTCTCCACTATCCTCGGATCGGCAGCGGGAGTACTTTGATGAGACCCATAAGGAACGTTGCGGAAGGGTGGTTGAACCAGTTGGCTTCTACGCAGACGTTGTAGCTGATGCGCTATCGCTTCCCGCATGTCAAGACCAGACGACCGCCTACAGCGTTTTTGAAGCCCTGCGTTTTGCTGCGACACGGGTACTCGACATGCACATGGACGACCTGCAAATACTGGTCATCGGTCATGTGGACCGGGACGAGGTGGATGCCCTCTTGTGGGACCCCATGCCTGGCGGGTCAGGTCTGATAGACCAGATCTGCGAGCGATTCGAGGAGATAGTGGCTGTTGCTCGCGAAGTCGTGGAGGACTGCCCGGCAGCCTGTGAGACCTCCTGTATAGACTGTCTTCAGACCTTCCGCAATGGATACTATCACAAACACCTGAACAGGCATGTTGCTCTGGAGCGCCTCAATGCCTGGGGGCCTCGCCTCGAAAAAAGCCACGACATCCCTCCCATGCAGCCTGCTCAAGCACCAGCTGAGGGGAGCCATCCGGTAAACGAGGCAGAGAGGAAACTTCGGCATTTGCTCCTGGCTGCAGGATTTGAAGAAGGGATACGTGGTGAGCAGATACGACTCGATCGCGCGATCGGAACGACGACGCCAGATGTAATCTACCAAGCTGGCCATCACGGAAAGGACGAAGGCATCTGCATCTATCTTGATGGACTGAGCGGACACATCCATGGGAATCCTGAAAGGGCTGAGCAGGATCAGAGGATACGTTCGTGGCTCCGGAACAATTGCTACGAGGTTATTGAGATCGCGGTCAGCGACCTTGACGACGAAGGTGCGATGTCGCGACATTTCCGGAAACTTGCCGGATACCTGGGCGCAAATGAACTGAGGGACTCTCTGCGTACCAATACGTCGTGGTTTTCACGAGCGATAAAGGCAGCGGAGTCGGCCGTGCGTTTTAAACTCCGGGTTGTCCAGCCTCGGGAAAATGAACGCTATGTATCCTGTGTCCCGCTCATACCACTTAAAGCGGCTGCTGGTGCATTCAGCGATCCTCAAAACGTGCAGGACAGTGATTGGGATTGGGTGGAAATCGATACAATGCGCAAACTGCGAAAGGGTATGTTCGTTGCTCAAGTGGTAGGGAAATCTATGGAACCTGCGATTCCCGACGGATCATATTGCCTCTTCGTGGCACCTGTTACCGGTACACGGCAGGGAAAGACTGTGCTGGTGCAGTTACGTGATCCAGTCGATTTTGAAGGCGGAGAGCGATACACGGTAAAACGGTATGAGAGTGAAAAGGTTGCAGCGGTTGACGGAACCTGGCGTCATCTAAGGATTACGCTGAAGCCCAACAATCCGAACTTCAAGCCCATTGAACTGACGTGCGAGGCCGAGGGCGAGGTGCAGGTAATCGCTGAGCTTGTGGAAGTTCTATGCTGATATGAGCTTGAGCAGTGAGTTGGGTCTGACCAAGACAACACCCTTAAAGGGGTGATGAGTGCCGAAAATTAGCCAGGAAATAGAGCTCAGAGTGCTATTTTTGGCACGGTAAAGGTCTTTTTAAAGAAGAGCATGGCCCATAACGTAGGGAGCCCCCCAGGCCCTTAAAAGGGCATTACTGACCATGAAGACGTCGGCTCAAGTTCTAAGAACCGGCATTCCTGGGATGATAAAGCGTGATCAGCAACAGGACGGCTTGGTCCGACCCCGACAAACTGACAAACGGACCGAGGAGAAGTGTGGTGGCTACCGCACCAAACGCGTCATCCTCGAAATCTACGACGAGATGGCTGAGGCAATGTGGACGGGAAAGCCCTACCAGACCCGCCTCGACCCACCCCCAGCCGACCCCCGGTGCTGTCATCCACCGCGCGGAGGAAAATCATGATCCCCGAAACGCTCGAACCAAGATTGGATCTGCTGGGCGAGGAGCACGTCCTCGTCCATGCTTGGAAGAAAACCGCCTCCTTTATCCGGTCTCACAATTGGTATGCGGATACGCTGGCTCTCGACTTGGCTGCTGCAAATTTGCCGGATTTCCTTTCTGAGGTGGCCCAGCAACTCCAATCTCCAGATCAGTGGAAAAATGATTCATTGCGAATCGTCCCGGCTCCGAAAAGCCAGAGATGGCGCGTGGCCGCCGAATCCGGCCGATGGGAGCCTGTCAAGAAAGCCGAAACGGCGCGGAAGCTTCGGCCTTTAGCTCATGTCAGCTTTAAGGATCAAGTCGCAGCCACCGCTCTGATGCTTTGTTTGGCCGACCGAGTGGAGACCTTACAGGGAGACCCGCGAGTCTCCATCAGAAACCCGGCAGAGCGCAGTAGGGTAATATCGTATGGAAATCGGCTGTTCTGTGATGACCACGGCGTTGAGTTACGCCACCGGTGGGGCTCAACAAAGCTCTACCGGGAATATTTCCGAGACTACCGTCAGTTCTTATCCCGGCCGGAGCTTGTCGCTGACGAGATCGATCCAGGCAGGTGCGTAGTCTTCGTTCAGTCCGACTTACGGCAATTCTATGATAGGGTTTGTCCGGTACTGCTGGCTGAGAAGATCGATTCTCTACGACAGCCAGCAGATGATCCCAGATTTTTCGAAATGGCCCGTCGTATCCTTTGTTGGGAATGGCATGAGAAAGATAAACCTGAGGTTGCCAATTACGCAACGCAATCTGAAATTCCAGACTTCTCTATGGTGGCTCTTCCCCAAGGGCTGGTAGCCGCTGGGTTCTTCGCAAACGTCGTTCTGCTTGATTTTGACCAGGAGCTTCGTGAACACATCGCCGGGGAGATCACAAATGGCGTTTTTCTCCACGATGCATGTCGCTACGTGGATGATATTCGACTGGTGTTATCCGTAAAGGGGAAGTTAAATCTCAAAGAGATCGAAGCCAATGTGGTTGCATGGCTCCAAAAACTTCTAAACCGCCGTGCGATAGGACTCATCCCGTCCAATGACAAGACCCGAGCAGCACTCTTCCGAGGAGGCGAGCGGCCCTTGGTGCGACAGAGCCGCAAGATGAATCGAATCCAACGCGCAGTTTCAGGTGGCTTTGATGCGATCGGCGGCGAGGAGGTTATTGATGCCCTTCAAAGCTTGGTAAAGTCTCAATCTCGATACTCGAAGGACAGAACTGAAGACCAAGGGTGGGATCTTGCCCCAATTCCAGATGTGGGTGATGAAACTGTCGCAAGGTTTGCTGCAGCCCGTTTTCGATCAACATTCCGGTCTCTTAGGCCGCTTCTGGAGGATCGGGAGGCATCTAAAGAGGTCCTCGATGACAGAACCATGGAGAAGGCTGTTAGCTCTTTACGTTTGGCCCGAACACGGACTGATCTCGACGATGAGGCAAGGACATTTGCATTGGGGCTTATCGAGAACTGGGTAGAGGACCCATCGAACGTGAGATTGCTCCGGATCGGATTGGATCTTTGGCCGGCGGCCGATGTCCTCGAACGTGTGTTCAAGCTACTATGCCAATACACTACAAAAGGTGGGGGGCGGAAAGCGCCGCGCAGGGTTGCATGGTATTGTCTTGCGGAGATTTTCCGAGCCGGTGCGACCGAAACAGGTTTCGTAGAGGATGATGAACGCCTCCCCGACGGTATCGACGTTGCTGCTTATCGCGGGGCTCTTCTCGCGGAGGCAAAGCGCCTTGCGACTCTTCCATCCCCGACTCTGCCATGGTATCTGAAACAGCAGGTCCTGCTTTTCATTGCGGTAAACGATCCAGAAGGCACGCCGGGGTGGCGCCGTGGGCGCAATCCTGAGACTAAACACTACCGCGAGCTAATTCGATTTCTCAAAGGCGATGTTCAAGGCATCGGGGACCGGGATTTTGCAGCGCTTGCGATTTTAAGCCGCCGCTCATTCCTCGACGCAAACCGAGCAGTCAAGTTGGTGAACGCGAGCATCACGCCCCGTCGAGCTCAGCTGATCGCAGAACGCGACCCCTCGTTTGGGCTTGAGATTTTCGACACCAACCAGGAATTTGCCAGGTTGGTTTCTCCGAGAATACGCCAGGATCTCTGCCTACGTCCTAATGTAAGGCGTGAGGGGTGGATATCACTTGCCGAGTTTGTTCTTAGCAAGAAAGAGGCGCTCAGGAGCGAATTGCCACTGCTTAGGTTTCTGCAAAAGTGCCTTGCGGTGTGGCCTTTGGGTGGGACCGTGGAGGTAATTACGCCATGCGATGTTTTTATACGCATCGATGAACCAAGTGCCGAAGAAATCGCCATCTCCGAGGCTGAGGTTCTGGCGAGTAAGTATTCACCGAGTGATTCCCTCTATCGACCGCCGAAATGGTGCCCTCAAAAAGATTGGTGGCGGCTGCAGCTTGGCTATTTGCTACGTTTTATCCTCTTGGCCAGGCATGATTTCACGCGGGCCGTTCGACCCTCTAATTGGAAAGAAAAAAATGTTACTTACCGGGTTCCAGAAAGCCATTGGTATGTAAGACGCTACGGATTTTACAGCGGGCATTCTGCGTTTGGCGCCGATTGGCTGCCCATTTCTGACTGGACTGAAGACTTGCTGTTTGCCTTGTTAAGATGGCCCGGATGTCAACTTTCTGATTTCTGCGCGTGGGTCCAACTTGGAATTGAAGAAACCCGAGCCCACATCGAGATGAGAATTCGACAGCTTGCAGACATGCGGGGACGGATGTCAAACGTTCTAATGTTGCCACTTTCTTCCAAGTTGCCAGAAAGGTCAACAACAAACCGGCCACTTCGAATATGCGTTGTTCAAACGGTCATTCCCACGCCCGACGATTTCAGCCTCTCCGACCTTTCGCTGTCTGGGACAACGATTCGAAGACGTCATCGCAATCACTTGTCTGCCGCTATTGCTGCGGTTGAGCGTATGCTCGATCTGCGGGAGACGCACAAGGGAAGCGATGGCCGACTTGACTTGCTCATCCTTCCGGAGTTGTCGGTTCACCCTCGTGACGTCGAAACCCATCTGGTGCCATTTGCTCGCGCCCACAAGGCGATAGTTCTGGCTGGGCTGACTTACGAAGAATTGTTTCCGGGACAACCGTTGATTAACTCTGCTCTCTGGCTAATACCCGTTTGGTCCAACGAACGCGGGTTTCAAGTATTGCGTCGCAGGCAAGGGAAACATCATCTCGCACCAGAAGAGCAGGAGAAGAATAATCCAACTCGCACTCTGCAAGGGTTCCGCCCATGCCAGTGGCTTGTTGGCTACGAGTGGGATATAACACGTGCGAATGCCCCCCTTTGGCTGACTGCTTCTGTCTGTTACGATGCCACTGACATTCGGCTCGCTTCCGATCTTCGCGACACATCGGATGTTTTCATTGTCCCCGCTCTGAACAAAGACGTGAATACCTTCGATCAGATGGCTTTAGCCCTTCATTATCACATGTTCCAGTTAGTGGTCGTTGCCAACAATGGCACATTTGGCGGCAGTAACGCATATGCCCCCTATCGTGAGCCACATATCAGGCAGATCTTTCATCTGCACGGCCAGCCTCAAGCCTCGATTTCCTTTTTGGAAATCGACAATCCTGCGGAGCTTATCAACCGCGGTAACGGGGTGCGCACAGTACCGCAGCATGACGAGCGGATATGGAAATACCCACCTGCTGGCCGAGGAGAACCATAGGATGCGTCATGACTTCTGGGGCGGGCCAAACCAAGAGGAGAACAACGGGGTAATTAGCAAAGTATTAGGGAGGCGACCAGGGTGGACAGAACACGAAATACACCCACCGGGT
>JAUYEE010000030.1 GCA_030691545.1 bacterium
CCGCGTTGAGGACGGCCAGGACGGCCACGCCGACATCGGCGAAAACGGCGCCCCAAAGAGTGGCGATGCCTACCGTACCCAGGGCCAGGAACAGCCCCTTGATTCCCAGCGACATGCCGATGTTCTGCCAGATTATGCGACGAGTGCGTCGGGCTATTCGGATGGCCTGCGGCACCTTGGAGGGGTGGTCGGTCATAATAACAACGTCGGCGGTCTCGATGGCGGCGTCCGAGCCTGCGGCGCCCATGGCAATGCCTGTCGTGGCGGCAGCCATCGCGGGGGCATCGTTCACGCCGTCTCCTACCATGGCCACGCTCCCGTACTCGGCGACGAGCGACTCCACACGATCGAGTTTGTCCTGAGGGAGGAGCTCCGCCATGAAGTCGTCCACACCAATGCAGCTCGCGACGGTGCGGGCGGTGCCTTCGTTGTCTCCGGTGAGCATGACAACGCGCTGGATGCCAAGCTGCTTCATCTGCCGGATCACTTCAGGAGATTCTGTCCTAACTCGATCGGAGATTGTGATGAAACCGCAGATGTGTTGCGTGTTCCCGATGGCGACGACCGAGGAGCCCGATTTCTCCAACTGGTCAGCTCGGTCGTGGACGTCCGGGGTCTCTGTTCCCATCTCCTCCATGAGACGATGATTGCCGATCCAGAAGAGGCCACCGTCTATCTCGGCTTGGGCGCCTTTTCCCTTGATTGCCTGAAAGTTCTCAGCGCTGCGAGGGGCGACTCCCTCAGCTTTGGCTTTTCGGAGGACCGCCCGGGCAAGGGGATGGTCGCTCGGCGACTCAAGCGTGGCGGCAATTTCGAGAAGCTCCCTCTGCGAATGGTAATCGAGAGGAATCACCTCCTGGACCTCCGGTTGGCCGTGCGTCAGGGTCCCGGTCTTGTCGAGGGCAATCGCCCGCCAGCGCACCGGGGCCTCCAGAAACATCCCGCCCTTAATCAGAACCCCATTGCGAGCCGCGGAAGTCAGACCCGAGACGATGCTGACCGGTGTGGAAATCACGAGCGCACAGGGACAGGCAATCACCAGCACGACCAGGGCGCGATACAGCCACTCCAGCCAGGACCCTGAAAAAACCAGCGGCGGGAGAACGGCGATCCCTATCGCGATGCCCATCATGACCGGCGTGTAATAGCGGGCGAATTTATCCACCCATCTCTCCATGGGCGCCCGGCGCGCGTGCGCTGCCTGCACCAGGTGAATCACGTGAGCCAGGGTTGTATCGCTTGCGGGTCTGGTCACCTGAAATTCCAGGGCGCCATCCTCGTTGATTGTTCCGGCAAGGACCTGGTCGCCCACGCTCTTCGGTACCGGCACGGATTCACCGGTTATCGGAGCCTGATTTACCGAGGAAAACCCACGGGTGACATTCCCATCCAGCGGAATTTTCTCTCCCGGTCGAACCAGCACCGTTGTCCCCACGGGGACTTCCTCGACTCGCTTTTCGACAACAAGCCCCGTTTCCGGGAGAACGCATCGCGCGGTCGTCGGAGATAACTCCATCAGACCTTCGACTGCCCGGCGGGCTCGGTGAATGCTCCAGCGCTCCAACAAGAGAGCTAATGCAAACAGAAATGCCACGGCTGCGGCTTCCAGCCATTCGCCGATCAATCCCGCCGCGACAATGGCTATTGTCATCAACAGGTTCATGTCCGGACGGAGCCGCCTCGCGGCGAGGATCGCCTTTGGGATGACGAACCACGCCCCGCTCACCATGGACGCAACGTAGAACAGGACGGATACGGTGGGAAACACATGCGGGCTGCCTTCGTGTATGCCGATGGCGTGCAGGAGGCTGCCGTGAATGAGCCAGTGGCTGAGGAAGCCGGCCGCCATCAGGGCGCCGCTGGCGCACGTCATGAGGAACGGCCCGTTCTCCTGCCAGAAGGACCCCGCCTTTTGCTTCACTGTTTCCTCGGCGGGAAGAGCTTTCATCCCGGTGGAGGCTACTGCTCGCACAATGTCGTCGGGGGCAATTCGGGCCGGGTTAAACTCGACCGTCATCCGCGCGTTCAGAATATCGAAATCCAGGTTGAGGACTCCCGGTTCATTCCCCAGCACTGACCGCAGTGCCATAACTTCTTCGGCGCAGTCCAGTCCCTGCACTTTGTAGGTGACCGTTTTCCGTGTTTCCGGTTGGGGCGATGTCATGGACGAATCTCACTTGTGACAGGTGGCGACGGGCTTTCCTTCGCCAACAGGCAACTGACGTAATGACCAATGAGGCTCGTTCTGCCGACGAACCCCGAACTCTCACGACGTTTCATGCGCCAACTGATGTATCCTGCACCGCTTAATCAAGAAACAACATCCTGCATGCCGTGTGTTCCCCACGCTGCGAGAGCGCTCCGTCGTCATTCGCCGCGCACGGGGGCGGTCTCTCGCTCGGAGGCGGCTTTATTGTTGGGCCCTCGCATGCAACCCGCCTCTCGCGTTGTTAGTGCTCTTGCCGGCCGTTTTGATTATCGCGGCTGCGATCAAGGACCGCCCCGCGCCTTGCGGGCGCCGATGATGGCCTCGCCGAGGTCCTGCCAGTACGTTTCGACTTGCTCGAAACCGCACTGTCGCAATGCAGCAAGATGAAACTCCTTCGGCTGGCCGTCGTCGGTGCCTTCCCAAAAATGGTTCACATTGCGAAGCTTTGCCAGGTCGAGCCGACCGACGGCGTGCCCCAGACTTTCCCAGAATCCGTTCCAGTCGTCAGCCCTGGTTGAAGAGAATGCCGTTTGCCGCCTCTTCTCCAACATCTCGCGGTATGAAGACTGCGTGCGCGGGTCCCCACTTGCCACGTGGTCCGAGTTGAAAAACCAACCTCCCGGCTTTAGAACCTCGAAAATACGCCGGAAGGTCTGCGCGAGGTGCTCAGCACTCAGCCAGTGGAGGGCCGTAGCCGAGACGACCAGGTCAAATTGGCTGTCGTACGATTGCCACCATCTTGGCTCACGAATATCCACGCGCTCGAATTCAACGCGGCCGCACGACTTCTCGGCGATCTGCTGTCCCATCGCGAGAAGAACAGGATCGAAGTCAACCGCCAGTATGCGGGCGTTTGGAAAATGCCGAGAAGCGAAGAAAGACAGGGAACCCGGGCCGCAGCCTACGTCGAGAATCCGCAGTTCAGCCTCGCGCGGCAAACCCGGCAGCTTCAACATGAGGTCAAATCGCTCTATCCGTCGCGGGACGTAACAATTCTGCATCGCCTCCCATCGAGCGAACCAGCCTTGCCAATCCAGGTTGAGGTCCGTCAGGTCCATGTGATTCAACTCCTTCCCGGCGCGTCCGAAGAAACCCGGAGTTTGTCCCTGCGTTGCATCAACAGTTCTCCCTCAGTCAAAAGCCGTTAGCGCGAAGAGTCGAGTCTATCCTTCGATCCGTTCGTGTTCAAGCGACATCCGCGGAATACCTAAGGCTGTGGGCGGCAGGTCGGCGATTCCGGGCAGCCATGGACCCCCCAGCGATTCCGAAAGTGGGTTGGGAGGTAGGGCAGTAAAGGGCTGAAGATAGGGGAGTTGGGGTGATGTTAGGCACAGGGATGGTGGGGGAGCAAATTCGCATTTATGGTTTCTTTCTTTTTTTCCTTGACAAATGATA
>JAUYEE010000086.1 GCA_030691545.1 bacterium
TACCTTTGTCTCCCTCACGTCAAGAGTAATGGCCCACTTTCGGCAGGGAAGTCACCGCGGCCTGCCCGTGCTGGCGCACTGGCCCCATCTCGTTTGTCGTGGTCAGCCGGGTGTCCGGACCCTTTCCGGAAGATACGGCCAGGGAACGCGCTGACAAAGAAGCAGCGATCACCACAAAGACACAAAGGCACGAAGCGACACGGAAATCTCCCTCTATGGTGTCTTCGTGTCTTCGTGGTTCGTCGAATGCGCAGTCCCAAACCGGGAATACCCATTGCACACCCGTTGATGACCCCTATCGCTATAACTCAGCAGTCATCGTCGGGGGCAAAATTCAGTTGCCGTTCGCGCGGGAAGGGGGCAGAATGCCGTTTCAGTCTTCAATCCAACGCATGATACGCACAAGGAGTCCGACAAGTGCCCGTATCCACCGTGATTTTCGATTTCGGCAGCACGCTCATCCGCTCATCCGAGCCAGTCCTCGAGGAGGGGGCGAAGTTTCTTCTCTCTCGCGCGATTCCCCCGCACAACCTCAAGCCGGACGACCTTCTGCGCTTCGACCAGGAAGTCTTTCAGGACATGCTCGAGCGGAGAATACCGAGTGGACTCGATTTCACATTGCCTCAATATCTGACCCTGCTCCAGGCATGCCTCGGCATTCGTTTCGACGGAGATATCGAGGAAATCGCCTTCGAGTGCTGGTTTCGCCAGTACCAGCCCAAGCCCGAATCCGGCGCCATGGATTGTCTTCGTGTTCTGAAAGGCCACGGGGTGAAGCTCGGCGTCCTTTCCAACACCGTCCTGACTCGCCGGTGCGTGGAACTGGCGCTCGAGAAACTTGGGATGTTCGACTTCTTCGATGTCGTGCTGTGCTCCTCTGACGTCGCCTATCGCAAGCCGCACTCCCTCATTTTCCAGGCGATTCTCCGACTCTTGGAGGCGACCCCGGAGAGCACTGCCATGGTCGGCGACAGCCTCGACGACGACATTGCCGGAGCCGTTTCCTGCGGGATTGCTGCGGTGTGGTACAATCCTCAGGGCGCCATTGCCTGTTCCGTCAAACCCGACTACATCGTAGCGGACCTGAGGTCGGTTCCCCGTGTCCTGAGTCTCGGTTAGTTCGCCACGGTTATCGGCAAGCTCTTCGAAAAAAACAACGTTGATGGAAAGCGCCCGTTGGTGGTATTCAAAAGAAGGTGCCTGAGTTATGGGCAGATTGGCAGGGAGTCTAAATCATGTTGCGACGGACAAAGGTCATTATCGCGGCGTACTGCATCGCAGGGCTGATCCTGCTGGTTCTGGGTATCGGAATGGTCCTCCAGTTTACCCACTGGTTCCAGCACCCGGAGGAATTCGCGGACGACCACCATCATCACGGTGAGGAGCCCGAGAAGCCTGAAGCGTCTCCGGCAACGACCCTTACTCGTGATGGCGGGACTTTCGTCTCCAGTCCATTCCTCGATCGCGACTTCGATGTGACAGACCGGTCCGTGGACCTTCGCCAGATTCTCGCGGGGAGTCTCAATCCCGACAAATTCCCCATCCTTGAGAAACTCCAATTCGTATCCCCCGACGAATCCCCCCTCGGCGACCAGGATGCCGTCCTCGGTGCCCGAATCAATGGCGAAGAGAAGGCTTACCCATTGCGGATGCTTAACCCGCACATTGCCCTAAACGACCTCTGCGGCGGAAAGGAAATCGCCGTGGTTTACGACCCTCTGACAATCACGCCGAAGGTCTTCGAGCGGAGCGTCCGGCAGGCCGATGGCTCGGCAGTTGTCCTCATGTTCGCTAATCTGGGGCTGATTTACAACGGCGGGCTTCTCCTTTACGACAAAGAAACCGAAAGCCTCTGGTGGCCCCCCGAAGGTCGTTGCCTCGCCGGCAAATTGAACGGCGTGAGGCTCAACGACTATCCCTTCCTCTTCGTTTCGTGGAAAGTCTGGAAAGAGCGCCACCCCGGTACGACCATACTGTCTTTGGACACGGAATTCGCGGTTCATTACCGGCAAAACCCGGCGGAGCAATATTACATGTTTGAGGAACTGCCGCTGCCTGTCGAAGGGTGGCAGGGCAGGACGAGCCGCCTTCCCTGGAACGCTCCGGCCATCGCTCTCGAAAGGAACGGGAGGGCGAAAGCCTATCCCCTTCTTGTCCTCGACAAAGTCCAGGGAGACATCCACGACACCTTCGACGGCATGAAGGTCGTAATTCACAAGGACGCCCCTTCTTACCCCACAGATGAAAGAGGGGGCGAAGTCCATTATTCCTTTGGGCTATGGTTTCTGTGGGCCGTCCGCTACCCTGGCGTCGAGATTTACGAGCCGGACTCGCCGAAAGCCCCGGCGACCTCGGAGGAACAATAGCTGAGTTCCCGTTAACAAAAGGCCGCCTAAACTTGGCGCACAAGTAGTGCGACCGCCCCGCAACGAGCATCTCACCGCCGTCAAAGCCGCCGGGCTCGGTTCGGGTTTGAGCGCGGGCTCTCTGCCGCTGGTATTTTCTCATTCCTGATAATTATGTTAAGTCAACTTTACCATACCGGCAAGTCTGTCAGAACGTCCACCGGTTCTCCGCGCGGGCATATTGTTGCACCTCCTTCTGCGGCAGTCCGTTGCGACCCGACGAACAGCCCCACGATTTTTGGCACGCAACCTGTGTAACTCCATTGCGTTGCCGCATTCCAACAAAAGATCCCCGTTACCTCGTTCAAACGGCAACGCGCATAGCAGAAAAAGGCAACCCTACCGAAAGGTAGGCACGCAAAACCACGAGTTACGCTTCGGCGTGACAGTCGGGTTACCTGCTAGGAGCTAGGGCCACCCATGCCCCGATGGGTGGCTCTTTTTTTGCTTGTAAGCCCCCTGTTTCGCGGGTAATCTAAATCACTTCACCTTCAGAGGGGAGATTTGACCGAGTGAAATCTCTTTTCGTTGTCGCCCTGTCCGCCCTCGCCTTATCCGGCTGCTCCCTTAGCCAAGAGAGACCTGACCTCGCTGCGCTCATCAGGGCGCTTCAGGGCGACGCCACCTACAAAGAGACTTGCCTCTTAATCAATCGCACGTCTCACGATCTCCTTGTTGGCCAAAACGCCTACCTTGTGAAAGACTGCGGCTCCGGCAGCACTCAGAGCCGAACCGTCCGTGAAGGCGAGTCGCTCGGGGATGTGATTGCAGAACTCGACGGGCAGGTTCAAAACAGGTCCGGGGTGTTTTTCCTGGTGCGAGGTATTGGCGAGACCGAAGAGATTTTCTATGGGCAGGCGACACAGCCCGCGGCCAGCGGTCTGCGCCCCATTGCCGGGGACCTTCTGGTGATAGACCCACCGCCGACCCATCTCCTGTTCAAGGAATATGAAGGCACACGGTGACGGATTTCGGCGGCCGCAGGCACGGCAAAATGCCTCTCAGGATCACCTTTTCGCCCGGTTCGGCAGGAGAGCCATCATAACCCCGCTCCCCGCAAAGAGACCCACCAGATACAGAGCCCCAAACATCGCCACCGTCTTGTACCCTTTTGCCATGAGTCCCTGGGTGAAGTAGAGCGGAGGCAGAATCAGAGCCAGGAGGAAAAGCGTAACATAGATGGATCCCCCCGACTTCCAGCGGTCCGGCTGACGCCGCGTTGTGACCCAGACCCACGCACTGACCAGCGCCAGGACGATCCCCGCAAACACCCCCACGAAAACGATTCGCTGCCTCAGGAAGAACAAAAACAATCCCGAGGCAATCACAAGCACGATTGTCGGAACCAATCCCAGTTCACAGATCAGCAACCGCCTCCGGCGGCGGCGCCCGCTGCGATTCGCGTCCGCTTCCCGCGCTTTACGGCTGATTACCCTCGCCAGTTCCATCGGCTTGCGGAACGTCATGTGGTAGTCTATGTAGATGCCCAGCGATTCGTCCGCCGGCGCCAGATGGATGTAGTTGGGAAAGCTCTCGTACTCTATTAGCTCCCTCCACAGGATCGTTCGGTTCGTCAACAATCTCCGGCTGCGGACGTATTCTTCCGTGATTTGCACGCGATCCGAGAATCGCAACATCAAGCCGAGATAAGGGATTGCCGCCACTGCCCCGAGAATCAGAGCCATTGTCCGATACCCTTCCGTCAGCTCGCCCTCGTTGGTCGCTGCCGGCCCCGCCAGCGGTTCCTCCCAGTTGCTCACCTGCCAGAAGAAATAATAGAACGCGGCAACCGGCACGCCAAAAAAAACCAACCGCCAAAGAAAAGACCGATGATACGAAGCCATGACTTTCCCTGCGCTTTCCACTCTGCCTGGCTCGCCGGAGGAAACCCTCCTCGGCGCCCACTGATGCGCAAATCATACGCTGCCAATCCCCTTCTGTCAAACCGATGTTGCGATAGCATGTGGCAGCCTGCCCGGCGAGGGTTCAAATCTTTTGACAATGGGGCGGGTGTCTGTTGGCTTACCTGCCACAGAGGGATCGCGAGGCAACTCCTGCGTGGGGTGTTGAAACGTTTTGTGGCCGCCGATCCTCATGGCCGCCAACGTAGCTCCTGCGCCCAGGCCGCGGACACAGCGCTGAAAGAGCGCGACAATACGGCAACTCATCCAGTCATTTGGCAAAGACGCGACGGGCGCGGAGCGCGGTCACTCGGTTTCGCAGACGCGGTAGAAGCGCTGGGAGACTTCGGATGGCGGAGGGGTTGTGCCGGAGTCAGGGCCATCCGTCCAGGAGGTCTCGCCATAGCCCGCCGAAGGCACCGACTCCGCCGCGACCTTCCAGTTCATGGGCACTGGCCTGCCGCAAGTGCGAGCTACCGAAGATCAGCTCGGCGGGAGACCGGGCTTCCCGACAGCGTCCTCGATCGCCCGCATTATCTTGTTCCACTTCTCGGCGATTGCAGTTGCCTGTTCTGGTGTGCGAGGGATGTCGGCGTCGAAGAGGTAGAACCTGTTCGCCTTCTCGTCGGAGCTGAATCCGATGACTTTCCGGGGTTCGGGGGAATACGAGTCCTTGATCGTCAATGCGTCCGATATGAGGATCATGTCCGTTTTGAATTCGTGATATTCCGCCCGGGGCCCCGATTGTCGCTCCCAGAACATCATGTTCGTATGCATGGATAGGGGCGGATTGACTGTAAGCAGCGCCCCGGTCGTGCCCGTGAGGTGTGTCTGCGGGTTGACCTCGCCCATATAGAACGAGCGCAATGTCTCATCATTCGGAAGACGGTAGAAGGAGGTATCGACCGAGGAGAGGAAATCGTTCAGGGCGTTGAGAACACTGGCCGCATGGCCGTCCGAAGGAGCAAGAGTGCGGGGCGGACCCGGCGAGTTGACGACAATGCGGCTGACGGATTCCGGCGCTACCTTTGGCCTCTTCGCAGCGCAGTTCTCGGATGTCCGCACAGCAAGGATCGCCTTTTCCAGGGCGGGGCACCGGTAAACCGTCCAGGAAGGATACGTCGCCGCGGTCTCATCGCGGAAGAGCATAGGGCCCTCGGGTCTTGTCCGACCGTACTCGATCAGAATCGGCCGACCGCGCTGACGGTGAACCACGATCATCCCCTCACCGAAGTCCACCCTCCTTTGCGGAAACGTGCGACGGCCAGCGTTGAGAGCGTGGAGTACCTGCCCTAATACACCCGAAGCTCTCTGACGATGGACTTCGTACGTCTCCCTGCCGTGGGAGATGGCAACGAGGCGCACTTCATCGGGGTCAAGGTACTTCTCCCCGGAGTACGTTGGCCAGAGCAGGTCATAGGCCGCCCACAAGAGCAGGCCCACGGCCGCGAGGATGACGAAGCCGCGAAATCTGCCGCCAAGCGTGAACCCCATCTCCTGGCCCTCACGGGTGCATTGGGAGGACCACGGCGTGGGGACACACGTACTGTCCATAGTCGGGTCTGCTATAATACGTCATGTGCCAGAGAAGGGGTTCCAACCAGCAGATACTCTCATAAGCCTGGCTAACATAGTAGTTCACGGCAAGACGATCCCAGAACTCCTTCGTGTATTGCCTGTCCTTGGCCCCGTCGGGAGCACTCGGCTCAGGGATCAGGTCGCTAAAGGCGAGGTAGCACTGGTCATAGTCGGGGGTCCAATGCTCTGAGGATATCCCGAACTGCCACGCCATGTCGTTGTTGCCATAAGGCTCCTGCGGGAGGAAAGGAGCCGGGTGCCCGCAGTTGCACGCGTCAACCCAAACGAACTTCATTTTGGTTGTCTCAGCCAGCCCCAGGTCAGCGAGGCTGTAGGCCGGGCCCCCGTCAGGCGGATGGTTGACCCCAGTGATATCGGAGTAAACTCTGCCGTCGGCGATGCGGAAGGCCGTCCTGAAGCTACCGTAGAAATCGCGGCCGCCGTGGGCGCTGATGTAGAAGTATTGACACGCTGTTGTATCGTCCGGCCTCAGTATGTTCGAGAGCCAGTACCAGTTTGCGGATTGGCCGTAATGGACCCTGTAAGGGATGTTCCTGGCCCTGGCGCAGTCTATCACCGGCTCGACGAGTTCCTTGTCGTACTCGTTGTCAGCGATGGGGGCGAAGATGAGGAGCATGCACTCATCCCAGGGGACGTCGTTCACGCAGCAAACGTGCTGGAAACACTGCTCGGACGCCTCGACTTCCAAGGTGTAAAGTCCCCCGTCGACCGCTTGCCCATCGTCCTTCTCCCCGTACCAGGCGCCGGTGAATCCGTCCGAGGCGCCGGACCCAAGGTTACGCACTGTCGCCCCGTGCTCGTCGAGGACGTATGCGGACCAGGTGGCCCCAGGTTTCACGAGCCCCTCGAAATAGAGCGGCCCGCTGCCCCCGCCGAAGTTCTCCACCTCCTGCCGGCTAATGCGGAAGGAATGCACCAGGTTATCCGCGTCCACCGTGACGGGGGCCGAGGTAGCAACCTCACCGTCGAAATCTATCGCGACGGCCTGAACGAGATGCGTGCCGTTTCCATGCTGATGAGACTGCCATGTGTGTCTTGGCCTCCCCTCGGACAGCATTCCAGCGGGCTGATAATCGACATAGAACTCCACCCGGTCAATGCCCGGGGTGGGACCAAGGGTGTCCTCAACGCTGACCTCGACAAGGCAATCTCCCGTCACGAGCTGGTAGGGGGCGGGCGATTCGATGTTGATCGTCGGCGCGCTGGAACTGGGGTTCTGCGGCCCATCCGGATTGGGGTAATGGATCCCGACGTCCGCCATCAGTTGATCGTACCGGGCGTCCGTGCATGTCGTGTAGAGGTTGAGGGTCGAGGTGCAGGCGGCTACGGAACCCGCGTCCACAGCGCCACAATCCTGGTCAAGGTACCAGCGGCCGTGCGGTTGTCCATCGCCCTCGTAGGGATGAGACGTTATGGGGGCGGAATCCGTGACCTCCATCCAAGCCGGATAGTTCTGGTCGTTGCCCCAGAACCCATTGTGGGTTATTGCGCCGCGCCAGTGCTCCATGCCGTCAATGGCGTAGTTGGGGCTTGTGTAAGTGAACAGGTTGTCGTGGATGAAGACCCACGGCCAAAATTCCTCGTACTGATACTCACTGCCGTAAACCTTGACGCCTCCGCCACAGCGGTCAACCGTGTTATTTCGGACTGTGCAACGGGTCCCCGGATAGAACGATGCCACTTGTATCGCGCGGAAGTTATCGTAGAACAGGTTGTTGCGCACGTCCGGGAGTCCGTCCCCGTAAAGGTCCCATACGTCCACGCCGAGGAAGCAGGCAAAGAACCGATTGTTTGCTATCGGTTCCGGAGTCCTCATGTTGCTGGAGACGCCGACGTACAGGCCCCTGAATATCACCCCCAGTATTTGCGAGGAAAAGCCGCTGTAGTCGAGCAGCAATAGGCCGATCTGGCCATCGTTGGGGTTGCCGCCCGGGCAGACCGACGCGTCCTTGTGGGCTGACTCGATCCCCATCGAGACGCACCTCTTCGAGCAGATCAGGGGACAATCCCCCGTGTAGAGGTTGCCGTTTAGGATGACCCTGCCGCACCAATCCACCCAAATCCATCTGTCCTGACCGTGTATGCCGACGACCGTGCCCGGCTCGATCGTGAGGGCGCCGTTATAAACAACCGTGTCTATGTCGTCCACAACATGGTCCACGCGGTTGTGGTGGTAGCCGATGTCCACGATGCCCGTGTCCGTCGCGATTTTTCCCCACGTCACGTTCGACGTAATCAGGGCAGGGGCAGCGTTCGGTTTGTTGACCGTGAACTGCTCGCCGAGAAGCCCGGCCGCCTCGGCGCTACGGGGCGACGGGGCACCTGGCGCCTGCCAATCCCGGAGGCTTCCGCCCCCCGGGACGTTCCAGTTGAGGTAAAATTCGCCGACGCTGCACGGGTCGTACGGGTTGTTGTTATAGCCGAGCACTACGCTGTTCGGGCCCATCTGGGCACCTGAGACGGGCGTGGTGCACCGCCAGAATCCGTTGTGGTCGAGGACGGAGTAGTAGTAATTGTTAGTGGACAGACCGGTGTGGCAGTTGGAGAAAAGATTATCTGTGGCAGTGAGGTACGTCGAGCCCTGGTCGCAAAGCCCCACGCTGTACGCCGCCCCGGCGCAATCGATCGTGTTATTCGTGTAGTCGCCATCCGTGACATTGTACGCGTAAATGGCATAGGAGGTGCACTGGGCGACGAGATTGTTGTGGAACTGAAAAGAGGAGATGCCGTAGGGTTGGATGGCGGAATACATGTCGCGAAAGATGTTATGGGATACTGGCTGGTTCAAAACCTGACGCAGATAGATGCCAAGCTGGCCATGTCCGAGTTTGCAGTATTGGATCACAGTATCCGGCGAGGACCCGGCATAGATGTCGAAGACGCGCTCCCATCGGCCGCTGGGCGGCGGCGGGTCTATCGGCTGCCCGCAGGTATTATCCGCGGCGTTCGTGAAGACGATGTAGTCGTAAGGCTCCCCCCTGGCGATTACCTTGCCGCGTTTCACCGGCTGCCCCTTCAGCGACACCTTGACGAGGTTTATGCTGACCCCGGGTTTGAGCTTGACCACCGTCCCCGGAAGAATAGTGACAGTCCCGGAGATGTTCAGGTCGCCTGAAATGTAGTAGGTGTTCTCGGGCGTCCATTCTTCCACCCCGCCGAAATCTCCGTTCTTGGAAACGAAGTCCAGAACGACGGGGTATTCCGCGCCGTTGAAGTAATGGATTGGCAACCTCTCAACCAAGCACACCTTCCCCGACTCCGCGTCCCGCCGAAGCTCTCTCGTTGCACAGGTGCGGCGGCGCGGCGCTGGTTCGGCGGAGCCATCCCACACCGGCGAGTCCGCAAGAAACCATGACAAGATTTGACCCGAAGAGTGGTACGAGCAAAACTCTATCGGCGTCCCCGGGCCAGCTGGAACGCGCGCCACTCCGTCAACGTCGAGGGCCACCTGCGTCCCTATGACGATCTGAGCGTCGGCGGCGGACAGATAACTGTCGAGGCCGACCTCAGTCCAAATCTCAAATTCGCAGGAATCGGCAGCGAGGCCCAGGGGCGCGCTCGGCGCAGCCCAGATGACGAGGTTCTGGTGGAAGCCGTCCTTTTCCGCGACGTATTCGAGGTCGTAGCCGGGGCCAAACGCGTTGGCAAACCTCAGAACCGACGGAGAGCCAGGCACGATGAAGCCTTGTGCGTCGGCAGTTAGAGTTGCGAGCTGGGCTTCATCTGCCCCGTTGGAAATCGCCAGGCGAGCCGGGCGAAACGCCACGTCTTCGCCATAGATAGCGTAGCGAACCCCTGTGCCGACGGTTTTGCCGACAAACAAGCCATACCCGCACCGGTCTATCACGAAGCGGTCGGCTGTCTCCCGCCATTCGGGGACGGAAGGAACCCATTCGCCGGCCGCGTCTTTGTAACATAGGCCGGATGCCTTCTCGCAAATCCGGGATTTGACCGTCTCGACGGCGGTGCGGCCGCCGGGAAGTGTCGTCTCGACCTCTCGGGCGACCTCCCAGACGCGGGTGTAGGCGTTTCTCAGGTTGACAAGTTCGGCGGTTGTGGAATCGGCGGCGGCTGTGGAGGCGGGAACTTCGCTCATGGCTTCATTGGGCTCAGCGGCTGTAAGTCCCCCCCCCCTCAGGAACTTGCAGAAGAAGGAGCGCGGTTGCGGCGAGAAGGATGGAAACAGACGTACCCCTTGCTTGGAGAGCTGTCTTGCTTTTCATGGCTTTTCCCCTCCTATAGTTGGCGCCTCGAAAAGCTGTCACAACGTCACATGACAATGTGTTCTTTACCACCACCCGCGCGAGCGGTCAAGATATTGTTTTCGCAAATCTCGCCGCCCGGGGACCAGCGGTCGGGCTCCGGCCACTCTCCCGGAAGTCTTGACCTGACGCGGCCCCCTGACCCCTATCTTCACGAGCCCGCGAGTTGGTTGTACGCGTCGAGGAGGCTCTCGAAGGCCTGACGGGCGTCGGGCTTGCCGATGGCTTTGGCGGCTTCGGAGCCTTCCGTGACCTCCCAGTCGTACCGCGTGCCCGTTTCCCTGTCAGACTGGAACGCCACGTAGTGAAAGCCGATGCGGTCCTCGAATCGCTCCATGTACATCATGATGGCCGACGAGCGAAACCTCTCGTAGCGAACTTGCGGCACATCCGGGTCGTCAATTCTCCACCAGACCACTAATTTGTACATGTCGAGCGGCTCTTCGAGGAGCACGACAAATTGCGGGGCGCCCTGGTAGAGAGCCACCTGCCTGGGGTCGCGTCGCGCGAGGTTCGGCATGCACAGACGCGGGTCAAACGCTTTCAACACCTCGGAGACGGCTGCCCGCAGCGGAGCGAAAGAAGAGGAATCCGCGGCGAACTCACTCACCCTGCGGCCGTACTGCCAGACCTCGATGGCTCGAACTTTGATGCCGGGAATGGAATCGCCGCGCCTCCACCCAGCCTCCTCGTCACCGATTCGGGTGAGAAGGCGGGCGAGGTCTTTCGACCGGAACCCCGGGCGAATCTCCACCTCGCCTCCGGGTTCCCACGGTGCGAAGTTATACGAGCGGATGCCGCTCCCCTTGAGCTTGAAGACGATGAAGCCGTCTCCGGCGGTTCCCGAGCCGCCCTTCCACCTCGCCGAGTGGATGGCGTCGAGGAGCTCTCGAATGAGTCCGCCGTTTTCTTTGGGCGTCAATCTTGAGACCCACGGTTTTGCAAAGCCCTCCGTGTGGCAGGTGATAATCACCCACTCGATGTCCTCGACGTCGCCTCCGACCCTCAGCCGCCGGCAGGAGATCAGGGAAATGCCCATGCACAGTGTTAGAAGCAGGACGGCTGCGGATCGTGTTTTCGGCGCTCTCACAGTGCGGTCTCCTACGGTGGTGTGGCTGCCCTTACAAGGCGCAAAGAAGGTAACTCATTCCGGGCGACTTGGCAACACGACGCGTTAGATGGGGCGAGAGGCACTCGTCCGATCGCTGCCCTGAGAGTAGCTTGCGCGTTTAGATGGGATGATCGAGGCTTTGGAGTGCGGGAGCTTGCTCCCGCCTTGTAAGGCTGAAGCATGGCTTCAGCACTCCATGCGGCACCACGAGATCTCGTCCGTGAGCACCCTGACATGGGATGCCCGCACAGCAGGGCATTTTCATTGTCTCCGGGTGAAGGCAAGTTCATGACCGACTGCCCCGGAAATGCGGACTTGCCTTGTCTGACTCGATACGGATAGTCAAGGGAGGGGGTTCACTGGTCTTGTCGGCGGGAGGGGTGGGGAAGACCGAGTCCCCCGCCGCGTTGATGATGTGGGAATTGCTTTTCGCCGCTCGCGGCGGGGGAAGTTACTCGGTCTCAGCAACTGAGGAAAGAGCACGGTTGGCGCCCCGCGATGCCGGATTGATGTCGCCACCAGACGAAAACCTTCTGGAGTATTTTCTCGGCACAGGTCAACTTGAGGGAGGGCGCCAGGATGATTGTCCGAGCCGGGACGTCAATGACCACGGAGGACTGGGCTACATCGGCTACCAGGACCTCCACGCCGAGGAAGCCAAAGCGCTCGCGCCATTGTTGTATCCAATCTTCGACGTTCATTCGTTCCGCCCCATAGCCTGTGGGTTTTCGCCAGGTAACTGTGTTTCTCGCCTCTCTGCACATTGACGCCACCATGATCGTCTCGCCTCCTATAAGCACTGATTCCAGTTTTTGCCACGAGTTTTCAGGCTTGCATTCATTCGCCTGTCGCAAGGGTGAGGAGAGCAACCTTTGGGCCAAGAATGTAACATGCGCAGTTTCAGGGAAATGCGCAAAATGGACTGTGCAAATTCTGCATGGCTTGGCATCTGGACAACTTGCACTTCTTGCACACGTTTGAAGCGTGGCCTCCCTACGACCGGGACGGCCGCCTTTGTCGGGGGCTTGCCTGTCTAGGCGGGGGACCTCCGGGATGGAACGTCAACGGACGAAAGGGCCCGGATGGGCAGGCAGAGCCAACGGAGGGGTTTCTGGCGGCAAAATTAACTAGATTCAGAGCATGACCATCCCGCTTATCGTGCTATCCTGTATGAGGAACCACTGCTTTTCTCTCGCCAAGCGGCGGGGGAGTCTGATGGGGGGGCGACAAAACCAGTGAAGTCGAGGAGACGGGCTGACGACGGGTCGGGGCTGTCCGCGAGAATTACAGTGGCGAAGGAACGCGCAGTTGGCTGCATATCCGGGACGCCGTGTAATCCGGAATCTCGCGGGGACGGGGCACCGACGTTCGACTGCCTGTGGCGGGGTTTTGCCAAATCGAATGCTCCGCGCCTTCCCGGACGAATCGGCATCCATGCTGCCGCAAATGTCGCAACAACTCGCGGCGTTTCATCTTCCCGCACCGTGGGGAACAACTGAGACGCGGGATGCCGCCGACAGCAACAAATGGATCGGCTCTTCTATGTCGGCCTCGAGGTCGCTGCTGGCGGGGTCAGGATGAGGCAAGGGTTCCCCGTGAAGCAAATTGGTCTCCGCCATGTCCACCAAGGCGCTGGCGAGCATCCGCCGGGCCTCCTGCAGGTCCTTGCCGAAGGAGATTACTCCGGGGAAGTCAAGAACTTCGGCATGGACACCCTCGTCCAGATACTTGTACATAGCTTTGTAAGTCAACATGCTTTGACCTTTACGGCTTGACCCGCGACTCGCGGCACTTCGCGTAACGTATGTTCAACTGCTTGCTTACAATCGCACTTCGTTATCAGTGTAGCGAAGTACCGCGGATTGTCAAGCGTCGAAGCTTAGCGATAGGGGAGTGCGGAATGTGCTCTCACGCGTTCTAATGCTGAAGATGCTCCTTGCGGCAGTCCACAGTCCTTGACGATGAATCCTCATTTCTCTGGACAAACAAGTGTGCTCCACCTAAACTCGAAACAGGTTCGCCATTCAACAACTGTGAGGCGCCTGTACCCGCCATCTTGCGGGCGAGGCGCGAGGCAGCGTCAAAAGACCGGCCTTCGGCCATCGGGGTGGCTGTCTCATCTCAGAAGGAAGGTCCCGAAGTCGTGTCTGCGAAGAAAAAAGTCATCGTCTTATCCGGCGGTCCGAACCGCATCGGGCAGGGAATCGAGTTCGATTATTGCTGCTGTCATGCCGTCTTTGCCCTTCGGGAGATGGGCTACGAGGCGATTCTCATCAACTCGAACCCCGAGACGGTTTCGACCGATTATGACACGAGCGACAGGCTGTACTTCGAGCCGCTGACGCGGGAGGACGTTCTGGAGATTGTCCTTCAGGAGCAGCCGGAAGGGGTGATTGTCCAGCTCGGCGGGCAGACGCCATTGAATCTCGCGGTTCCGCTTGAGAAAGCGGGCGTGCGAATCTTGGGCACGTCGCCGGATGCGATTGACCGGGCGGAGGACAGGGAGCGGTTTCGGCAGCTTCTAACGAAGCTCGGTCTGAAGCAGGCGCCGAACGCAACGGCTGTCTCCGTGGAGAATGCGCTGAAGATAGCGAGGGAGGTCGGCTACCCGGTCATCGTCCGACCCAGCTATGTCCTCGGGGGTCGCGCCATGGAGATTGTTTATGATGAGGAGGAGCTGAAGCGGTACATGGAACGGGCGGTGGAAGCCTCGCCGGAGAGGCCGGTGCTGGTGGACAAGTTCTTGGAGGACGCGATTGAGATTGATGTGGATTGCGTCGCGGACGGCGAGCGGGTCGTCATCGGGGGCATCATGGAGCATATCGAGATGGCGGGCGTTCATTCCGGCGATTCCGCGTGCTCGCTGCCGCCGTTTTCCCTGACAGACGACGAGACGAAGGAGTTGACCCGGCAGACGGTCTGTATGGCGAAGGAGCTGGATGTCAAAGGGTTGATGAACGTCCAATACGCCATCCGCGAAGGGGTCATCTACGTTCTTGAGGTCAACCCGCGAGCGAGCCGAACGGTGCCCTACGTCTCGAAAGCGACGGGTGTGCCTTTGGCGAAGATTGCCACGAAGGTCATGTGCGGGATGACGCTTGAGGAGCTTGGATTCACAAAACAGGTCGCCATCAACCATTTCGCGGTGAAAGAGGCTGTATTCCCATTTTCGCGCTTCCCGGGGGTGGACGCTATCCTCGGCCCGGAAATGAAATCAACCGGGGAGGTTATGGGGATTGACACGACCTTCGGAATGGCCTTCGCCAAGAGCCAGGCGGCGGCTATGACTCCATTGCCGACATCGGGAACCGTGCTCGTGTCCCTCAAAAACAAAGACAAGAGGCCAGCACTTTTCATGGTAAAAAAGCTCGCGGAACTTGGCTTCAAGATCGTGGCGACCGAGGGAACAGCGTCGTTCCTCAGACGACAGGGCGTGGATGCGGCCAAGGTCTTCAAGGTCGCGGAGGGTCGCCCAAACGTCGTGGACCTGTTGAAGAACCATGAGGTGCAACTGGTCGCGAACACGCCCTCCGGGAAGCGATGTCGGCAGGACGAAGTTATCATTCGCACGACCGCCGTCGCGTATCACGTTTCGCTCATTACGACGCTCCAGGGCTTCGCCGCCGCCGTCCAGGGCATCGAAGCCCTCATCAAGGAGGGCCTGACAGTCAGGTCCATTCAGGAGTACCACGCGGAGGTCACCGGGCTTTTGGGGACGCAGAGCGCGCCTTGAGCGCGGGGCGGAGCAGCCTTTGGGCTTGTTGACAGGCGCGGGCAGGTTCTGTAGTGTGTTGACAGGTTCTGACGGTCAAGACGAGGACGGCTTACCGTTCAGGGTTTAGGAGGCTTCGCTCGTGGAAAAGATATACGAAGTCATAATCAACATCAGGTGCCTGGAGTTTGAGTTCATCCGAAGCGAGTGGAAAGTGTTCACCTCGGAAGACGAGGCCCGAGGGTACGGTTTGAAAGTGCAGGACGAGTTGAACGACGGGTTGTCTCCCGAAGAAAAGGCAGGCGACGGCTACTACTTCCAGTACTGGTTCTGTCGCCCGGTGGAGGAGATTGACGGCTTTCCAGTTTCGGTTGGCAAGCTGACGAACTTGAGTGACCGTTCGCTTGGGCGCGGAGGGGGTACGGGGTGTCACTCAGGGGACGGTTGCGTCCCACATCCGGAGAAACCCAGAGGGTGACAATGACAAAAGTTGTGCAGACAGAGCTATTCCAGGAGGGACAAGCCGATACAAAGACAGGGGAACACCCCGCGCCAAGGCGCTGCAATGAACTGGACGGAGCCACGTGGCTAAGGTATTCCATCAGCGTCTGGGACGACATCCGCAAGACGGCTGAAGAATCGCAACTGCACCACCCCGCGATGTTTCCTTCGATGCTGGTTCAGCGGCTCATTCAGATGCTGACGCTCGAGCGACACAGAGTCGTCTTGGACCCGTTTGTTGGCTCAGGCAGTACTGCAATCGGGGCCATGAGGGAAGGCAAACAAGCCATCGGTTTCGACACATCTGCTCAATACATAGAGCTATCGCGGAGGCGCTGTCAGGGTCTGCGAACGCTCTGGGACCGCCAGAACCCTTGTCCGGAGCCTCTGCTAATTGTCGCCGACGCGCGGACACTGCTCTCCCATGTCAAACCCCGGACGGTTGACTTGTGCGTGACCTCGCCGCCCTACTGGAATATCCTGGGACAGAAACGGACGGCGGACTATAAAACGGTCCGCCATTACGGCAATCTGACGAATGACCTGAGCACGATCCCAGATTACAGCGATTTTCTCAACGAGCTAAAAAATGTGTTCCGGCAGGTTTTTGTTGCGATACGACCCAATCGTTATTGCGTCGTTGTGGTTATGGACCTGCGAAAGGGAAGGCAATTCTATCCCCTTCATAGCGACCTCGCGGCAATGATGAGCGACATCGGCTTCCTTTACGATGACCTGATCGTATGGAACAGAAAATCCGACTACAACAACCTCCGGCCTTTGGGGTATCCGGCCGTCTTTCGGGTCAACAAAGTGCATGAGTTCATTCTTCTTTTCAAGACGCCGGAATCGAAGCAGAAGATAGAGCTCGACGCGCGAATTCTCGACCAGGTGGCTGAAAATGGCGGTGACAGTAGAGCTTCTGGCGAATGATCTGGAGCCGATCGGGGAAACCCTTAAGAGATTGCTGACCTCATTCGGATATGCGCGACCAGGTTGCCACGGAGTTTTCTACAATCGCCCTGGCAGCGGATCGTGGTTTCCGATTTCCAAGCCTATAATAAGCGACTCGACCTGGCTTAGACACGTGAAGCGCGATCGGTGAAGAATTCTGCACGTTGAAGCATATTAAGCCATAACACGGCGATTGTGATGAAGGGCGAGCGGTTCAGCCATCAAAGGAGTAGCGAACCACATTACTTCGGTCAGGGGCGGATAGAGCCAGCGGTATCCGTCCGATTGGAGAGCACGGAAACAAAGTCAGGATGCCCTTAGTAGGAGGCAAATCAGAGAATATGAAAAAGTTATCCATTATGCTGGTTCTTTGTATGTTGTTTGCTCCCGGGTGTGGGGGGCCTCGAAAAAAGCCGATTCAGATTAAAGGTTCGGATACCATGGTCAATTTGGGCCAGGCGTGGGCAGAGAAATACATGGAAACAAATCCGGAGGATTTCGTTGCCGTGACTGGCGGCGGCTCCGGAACAGGCATCGCCGCTCTCCTTAGCGGCACCTGCGATATAGCCGTCAGCTCAAGAAACATAACAGAACAAGAAATCTCTCGGGCAAAAGAAAAAGGGGTTGACCCCTACGAGACGCAGGTCGCCATGGATGGATTGGCAATCGTTGTACACCCGAAGAATCCGGTTAGTAAGCTGACCATTGACCAACTCGCCCGGATTTTCACAGGAAGGATTACAAATTGGAAGGCTGTTGGCGGGGTGGATGCAGAGATCGTCATTCTCTCGCGCGAGGTGAATTCAGGGACGCACGTCTATTTGAAAGAACACGTATTGAGGAAGGGCGATCCGGAGAACAAAGCGGAGTTCGCTCCAGGCGCCCTGATGCTTCCCTCTTCGCAGGCGATAGCCGACGAAGTGGCGCAGAACCGTGATGCGATAGGCTATTATGGCATGGGCTATCTTTCACGTCGCCAGAAACCTCTCTTGGTGGCGAAAGCGGAGACCGACGAGTACATTGCCCCCACGGCAGAGAACGTAGTGAATGGCAAGTACCCGATATCGCGGCCCTTGTTTTTCTACACCGACGGGGAGCCGAGGGGGTCGGTCAAAGAGTTCCTTGACTTTTGCCTTTCCAAAGAGGGACAGGAGATTGTTTTGAAGACCGATTTCGTCCCGATCAAGAACTGAGAACGGATGCGTAGGCTTAAAGAATTTGTTCTTCAGAAGATCGTTCTTCTCTGTGGCGTTGCGTCCATACTCTTCGTGGCGTTAATCTTCCTCTTTCTGGTCAAAGAGGGGTTGAACGTATTCAAGGCAGTTAGTCCTTCGCACTTTCTTCTCGGCAGGAGTTGGTATCCGATCTCGGAGCCTGCCCAGTTCGGGATACTCCCCCTGATATTAGGTTCTCTCCTTGTCACTGCCGGCGCCACAGTCATCTCCGTTGCGATCGGCGTCGCCTGCGCGGTGTACATTGCCGAGGTAGCGCGCCCGGCGGTAAGAGAAACACTAAAAGTTGGCATCGAGCTATTGGCGGCTATACCGAGCATCGTTTTGGGCTTTATCGGTATGGTTACACTTGTGCCCTGGGTGAAGAAGATTTTCCATCTCCCTACGGGTTTGACCGCCCTTTCCGGCTCGATAATGCTCGCGTTTATGGCTATGCCGACAATTGTCTCGATTGCGGAGGATGCGCTTCATGCCGTCCCGAGATCCTATAAGGAGGGCGCTTATGCTTTGGGAGCCACGCGTTGGCAGACGATCCATCGCGTGATACTCCGCGCGGCGTCGCCGGGCATAGCCGCGGCGGTGATGTTAGGGATCGGCAGGGTCATTGGGGAGACCATGGCGGTCATGATGATTACGGGGAATGCCGCGGTCATCCCACACGGTATTCTGCAACCGGTACGCACTCTCACGGCTACAATCGCTGGCGAAATGGGCGAGGCAGCGGTAGGAAGCGAGCATTATTACGCGTTGTTTGCCATAGGGACGCTTTTGTTTGTCATCAGTTTTGGCATTAACGTAACTGCGGACCTACTGTTACATAAGAGAAGGTCATGAGGAATCCACGGCGCACAGAGAAAATCGCTTTTTTCTTTCTGTTCCTGGCTACGGCTTTGATTGTTCTGCCCGTGGGCCTCATTGTAGTGAGCATTGTGCGAAAAGGGCTCCCCGCCATAAGCTGGCAGTTCCTTACGGATATCCCGCGGGAAGGTATGCGAGGCGGGGGGATATTGCCCGCAATTGTCGGAACGCTGTATCTGGTGTTAGGCGCCATTGTGTTCGCCCTACCCATAGGGTTATTCGCGGCTATATACCTGAGTGAATACGCGAAGGACAATGTGCTCACGAGGATTATCAAGCTCGCGATTGTGAATCTCGCCGGTGTTCCCTCCGTTGTGTATGGGCTTTTCGGTTTGGCGCTCTTTGTGGTTTTCTTTCGATTTGGAGCCTCGATTCTCTCGGGTTCCCTCACCTTGGGGATCATGGTCCTCCCCATAATCATTACGGCGTCGCGGGAAGCTCTGGAGAGCGTGCCTCAAGCGTTTCGAGAAGTGAGCCTCTCACTGGGGGCGAGCAAGTGGCAGACGATCCGGCACGTCGTTTTGCCAAACGGGATTTCAGGAATCTTAACGGGAACGATCCTGGGTTTGGGGAGGGCGGCTGGGGAAACGGCCCCCATCCTATTCACCGTGGCTGCGTTTTATCACCCACAACTCCCTCGCTCCATTTTCGACCAGGCTATGGCGCTTCCCTACCATCTCTACGTCATCTCGACGCAAGTGCCCAACGTCGGCGACAAAATGAGGTACGGGACAGCCCTCGTCCTGCTAGGGTTAGTCCTGATCATGAATTCTGTCGCATTAGTTGTCCGTTTCAGGTTCCGAAAGAGACACAGGTGGTGAAATTCTCGTTAAGAGATTTGAACGTTTGGTTTGGGTCGGTGCACGCCTTGACCGATGTTACGATGGACATTCCGGCCAACGAGATCCTGGGGGTCATCGGCCCGGCGAATAGTGGAAAGAGCACCTTCTTGAGAACCTTGAACCGACTTAATGAGCTGAAGCCGAATTTTAGAATGACCGGCGACGTGAGGCTTTCGGGCGCCGATATCAACAAGACGGATGTTGATCTGCTGAGGAAAAAGGTGGGTATGGTATTTGCCTTGCCGTTGCCTTTGCCACTGTCAGTCTTCGACAACGTCGCCTACGGCCCCAAGATGCATGGAGTCAGAACCAAGAAGAGACAGAAAGAGATTGTAGAGCGAGCTCTGAAAGAGGCTTACCTTTGGGATGAGGTCAAAGACAGGCTGGACACGCCCGCGTCTAAATTGTCCGGAGGCCAGCAGCAGCGACTATGCATGGCAAGGACCTTGGCGGTGGAGCCCGAGGTCATTTTGTTCGACGAGCCCTGTTCAGGTCTGGACCCGATCTCGACAGCCAAAATAGAGGATACAATGTTGAGATTAAAGGCAAACTACACGCTCGTTCTGGTAACTAACAATGTACATCAGGCATCGCGTGTGGCGGACAAGACTGCGTTTTTCTTGAGCGGGCGACTCATTGAATTAGATGACACGGATAAGATATTCACGGCGCCCTCCGATAAGCGGACTGAAGACTACATTGGGGGAAGATTTGGATAAGCTGAAGATTCAGGTTAACAACCTCAATCTGTGGTATAGCAGCTTCCAGGCGCTGAAGGATGTCAACGCCTCCTTTAAGGAAAGGCTAATCACCGCTATCATCGGTCCTTCAGGCTGCGGCAAAACGACTCTGTTGCGCGTCTTTAACCGGATGAACGACCTGGTAGAGGGGGTCCGCGTAGCGGGAACCGTGATGGTTGATGGAATCAATGTGATCGCCCCCGACACGGACTTGATGACGTTGCGTCGGAAGATCGGCATGGTATTCCAAAGGCCCAATCCCTTTCCGCTTTCGACCTATGAGAATGTGGTTTTTGGACCGCGGATTCACGGACGTGCGGGCAAGAACGAGCTGGATGACATTGCCGAAAAGAGCCTGCAAGCGGTGTTGTTATGGGATGAATTGAAGGACAGACTGGATAAGCCCGCCCTCAGTCTTTCCTTAGAGCAGCAACAGCGGCTTTGCATTGCGAGGCTCATCGCGGTGAGGTCCGATATACTGTTGCTGGATGAGCCTTGTTCGGCTCTCGATCCTCAGGCAACTCAAGCAATCGAGGAGTTGATGCGTGGTCTTAAGAACAACTACACTTTGATAGTTGTAACCCACAACATGCAGCAGGCAGCGCGTGTTTCTGACGAAACGGGATTTATGCTGTTAGGTGAGTTGATAGAGTTTGGTGAAACCGACCAGATTTTCACTAGGCCAAGGGATAAACGCACCGAGGATTATATTACAGGGCGATTCGGATAGTTTGCGTTCGCAGAGGAACCGATGCGCAGTATAAAGGGAACGACGAAACGCGGCCGTCGGCGTTGTTCCCATTGAAGGAGGGAGCAGATGGCGGAGCACCTGCAAAGAGAAATAAGAGAAATGAAGAAGGCGATACTCGAGATCGGCGCCGTCGTCGAGGAAAGCCTACACAAAGCCGTCAAGGCGCTGCAAGAGAGAGATGAGAAGCTGGCGAAGAGTGTGATAGATAACGATGTTGAGATTGACCACATGGAGGTTGACATGGAAGAGGAGTGCCTGAAGGTGCTCGCTCTTCACCAGCCGGTTGCGAGCGACCTGCGCCTCATCGTTTCCATACTGAAAATCAACAATGATTTGGAACGAATTGGCGACCTGGCTGTCAACATCGCGGAACGAGCCGCGTTTCTCGCGACGCAAAATGCAATAGATATCCCTCTGGATTTCCCTCTGATGGCCGAGAAAACCAAGGCCATGCTCAGGAAAAGCCTGGACGCGTTGGTGAACGGCGACTCGCGCCTCGCGTACGAGGTCTGCGCTGCGGACGACGAAGTGGACGCTATCAATCGCCAAATGTACTTGCAGGTTCAAGACGCGATCCGCCGCCATCCAGACCGGGTGGAGAGCCTGATTCATCTGCTTTCTGTCTCGCGCCACATGGAGCGGATAGCCGACCACGCTACGAACATTGCTGAAGATGTGATCTACATGACTGAGGGCGAAATCGTGCGACACAGGACGGAGGACTACCCCTCCCAGTCCCGGAGAGTATGAAACTGGAGGTGTTGCCGCATGGCCAAGCCAGGGCATTATCAACTTGTTAGCTCTTGCACTATCCAACAAGGTCGGTTACTCTCCAGCGAGAACATTTCTTGTGCTTTGCCTTCTGCGGTTGGGTCGCCAATAGGCTTTTCGGTGCACACGAGTTGTGGACCGGGTGCATGTCAGGATTTGAATTACTGAGGATTATCGCGTGGAACCCATTGTCTGTGTAAAAGCTGTAACGAAGAGGTTCGGCGATGTGTCGGCGGTGAGGGAGTTATCGCTGGACGTGGCGCCGGGGACAATCTACGGTCTTCTCGGGCCGAACGGCGCCGGAAAGACAACGACGCTGCGGATGATTTTGGGGATTTTCCTGCCGGATGAGGGGACGATTTCGGTTTTCAACGGGCAGGGAATCGAGGACGCGAAAAGCAGAATCGGCTATCTCCCCGAGGAACGCGGGTTGTACCGGAAGATGAAGGTCGGGGATGTGCTGCGGTTCTTCTGCGAGATCAAAGGGGTGGACAAGATAACTTCCGCCAGGAGAGTGGACTACTGGCTGGACAAAGTGGGTCTGTGGGACTGGAAAGAGAAGAAAGTGGAAGAGCTGTCCCGCGGGATGCAGCAGAAGGTGCAGTTCATCGCGACGGTCATTCACGAACCGGACCTTCTTGTCCTCGACGAGCCGTTCTCAGGTATGGATCCCGTGAATACGGCGCAGATGAAGGACATCGTTGTGGAGCAGAAGAACGCTGGCAGAACCATCATTCTCTCGACCCACATCATGGAGCAGGCGGAGAAGTTGTGCGATGAAATCTGCCTGATTAACAAGGGGCGCGCCGTAGTGAAGGGGCCGCTCAGCCAGCTCAAACGGAGCTACGGCACGGATTCGGTTCATGTCCAGTACTCCGGCGACGGTTCGTTCATCAAGCAGATGCCGGGGGTCAGGTCGGTGGACGATTACGGGAACTACATTGAATTGAAGCTCTCTCGCGACGCCGATGCATCCGCTCTGTTACGGGAAATTTGCACAAAGGTTGCGGTCACGCGGTTCGAGGTCGTCGAGCCGTCGTTGAATCGCATTTTCATCGAGAAGGTGAGCCAGGCTGATGAATAAGACCCTCAAGATCGCCCATCGCGAATATGTTGTGAACGTCCGGAGGAAATCGTTCTTGATCGGCATTTTCCTCATGCCCGTCTTCATCGCCGGGGTCTCCATTCTCCCCACTCTTCTCGCCAAGAAGGCGATCGAGGGGGTAGGAGAGACGAGAACGGTTGCGATTGTTGACCTGACCGGACAGTTGTATCCCGAGTTGAAGAAGATGCTCGAGGAACAAAGAGGCGGCCCGAAGTACATAGTCGAGGAGGTCAAAGCGACAGGCGCGAATCTCGAAGAGAGGCAAACGGAACTCAACGAGAGAGTCCAGAAAAGACAGCTCGACACATACGTTGTTATCGGGAAGAAGGTGGTTACTTCGCATATTCAGTACGAGGATTCTCCCGACCACAAGATTCAGTGTTATAGCCGGAATGTGACAGACTTCGGCCAGTCGGAGAGGATCAACGGGGCGGTCAGTCGGGCACTCATAGACCTGAGGCTGAGGAACATGGGAATTGACCCCGCGGTCAGCACGAAAGCCTCCTGGAACATCAATATCGAAAGGTTGGAGGTGAAGAAAGGCGAGGCGAAAAAGGCGCAAGGGCTAACAAACATTTTTGGGGCATTCGCCTTTGTGATGTTGCTGTTCTTCGGCCTACAGATCAGCGGGCAGACGCTCATGCAGAGCGTCATCGAGGAGAAGAACTCGAGGATTATGGAGGTTCTTCTTTCATCCGTCTCGCCCAAGGAACTGATGCGCGGGAAGATCTTAGGGTTGGGCGCCGTCGGGCTGACCATGATAGTCCTGTGGGCGGCAGTAGGCTACACGGCGGCGAGGCTGCGAGATTTTGACGTTGCGTCTCTGCCCAACGTTGGCTACATGCTTGTTTTCTTTCTCCTTGGATATGCCTTCTTCGGGACGCTGATGGCGACGGTTGGTTCCGTGTGCAACAGCGAGAAAGAGGCCCAGCAACTGCTGATGCCCATCATGCTGTCGTTGGTTTTCCCGCTAATGGTCTGGTTCTACATTGCCCAGCGGCCCGACAGCACTTTCTCAAGAGTCCTATCGGTGATTCCTTTCACCGTGCCCATGATCATGATGCTGCGGATTGCCATACAAACGCCCGCGGCATCGCAAATCGGGATCAGCATCATCGTCATGCTCATCTCCATCTGGGTGTGTCTGCGGGCATCTACGAGGGTCTTCCGCACCGGCATCCTCATGTACGGCAAACGCCCCGGCCTCAAGGAAATCCTCCGCTGGCTCAGATATAGGTGAGTGGCCTGTATGGGGGATACTATACCTATCTCTCTCGCTGATGCGGTCATCGGGGAACTTCAGAACAGCTTTATGGCACAGCCGCCGAGAGTAGTGGTTTTGGGAATTCCGCACCGTATCACCCAACGCGGCGTTTGGCGTCACGAACAGACCGGACCGTCCCCGGGTGGAGCTCAGTTCGTCGAGCAACCCGAGAACACGCGAGCACGCGTCCTGCGAGGGAACAAGCCCCGGCCATAGCCAAAAACACTCCAGAAGTAAGTATGGAGTCCCCAGATTCAGGAAGGACCCGCCGCCGCGGGGCCGGCAGCGGCATGTGGCGCTGAGAAGAGTGTCTGAAATAGTGCTTGACAACCGCGCGGAAAGTTTTAGCATTGTCGTCAGGCGGTCAACCCGACGCTGGCCGTGTCGGGGATTCCGCGACGGGCGAAAAAGCCCTGGCCAGCCGGGTGGCGGCGGATAGGCGTCCGGCGAAGTCTCTCAATTTCCCCACCCTTGCTGGACCAGATATGCAGAGCCTTGCTCATCCTTGAGAAGACTCAACTCCCGTTCACCTGCGCGAGCAACTCAAGCGCGAAGAAGTGGCGCCGAATTCACGCTGAACTAACAAAGGACGGGGAGGAAAAACACGATGGTCTCTTCGACTGCGACTATGCGTAAAGGCCTCTTGAGGTCTCAAGCCTGCGTGAGGTGCGCGGTCATCATGGCGTATTTGCTGGCTGCAGGCCATGTCGTCGCGCTGTCTCGAAACCAGATAAACCCCGACGCGGTGGTATACGTTCAGGTCGCACGGCATTACGCTGAAGGGAGGTTCGACCTGGCAGTAAACAGTTCGTGGGCTCCTCTGTTGTCGTGGCTTTTGGCTCCTTTACTGCGGACTGGAGTAGAACCCCTTCTAATCCTGAAGGTATTGGGCATCCTGTTTGGGCTCGGCTTTGCGTTCGGGGTTGAACGTCTTGTGGGCGCGATGAACAACGACAAAGGGCGATTTGTGGGGTTCGCCGCTGCCTTGATGCTTGCGCTGACTATGCTGCCCACCCCCGTGACGCCAGACCTCTTGTTAGCATGCCTCCTGTCTTGGTATCTTGCGGGTTCCGTTCGGCTGATTGACGGCGGGGGATGGCTCCGGACCTTCGCCACGGGGTTGGTGGGGGGACTTGCCTATCTGGCAAAACACTACGCGCTCCCATTCGTGGCGGCTCACCTAAGCCTGACTTTCGCTTTGAAAAGGCTGTTGGTTCGGCGCGGTCTCGCGTCGGGGCAGTCCTTCAAACCCTTCGCCACAGCCATGGCGGGCACGTTGCTTCTGGCCTTACCTTGGGTAGCAGTTATAAGTGTGCATGATGGGATGCTCACCGTCGGGAGTGCGGGCCGCTTCGCCCGGGATTTCAGTCCCACAGGCATGGCAAGACCCGATACTTTTCCGCATCATCTGTTGCATCGCCCACGCGCCGGAAGGATGGCGGTGACCGAAAATCCGATAGAGGTGCGAGCCAGTCGGCCGCTCTGGTCGCCTCTTGAAGGTCTCAAGGGCATCAAATATCAGATGTTCACGCTCTTTCGGAACGGTATAGCCGCTCTCGGCCACCTTAAGTCAGCGGACCCTGCCGGATTGTTGATGTGCGGATTGATCGTTAGCTTCTTATTGCTGTTTCCCCTGCGCCATAGCATGGCGAGCAAGGAGGGGGTTGTCCGCTTTTGGGCGCTCGCTTCAGTCGCCATGTACGTAATCGGCTACTGCCTGCTAGTAATTTATTCGCGTTTCCTGTGGCCAATGTGGGGGATGTTGGTCGCTCTGTCCATCCGAGTGCTCGGAGACTTGCAAAGGGGCAGCGAGCGTCAGAGCGCGGATGAGCACTCTGAACAGCACGCAGCTTTGCCGAACGCGACGCGCACGATTCGCCGAAAAGCTTTGACCGCCCTCCTGCTGATTTCAATTGCATACAACGTGCTGTTGACCATAGAGGACTGGCGCAGTTACGAGGGTGAAGAGGCAAACTGGTTTCGGGAATCGGCTCGCAAGCTCCATGTTGGAGCGCAGGTCGCGGCGAACGAGTATAGTCCGGGCCTGTACGTTTCATACTGGAACGACTCCGTTTTTCTTGGCCAGTTTGCGGGCGATTCACCAGAGGAAATCGCCGAGGAGCTATCAGCTTACGGTCGGACATCTGTGTTGGTCTTCAAAGACATTGC
>JAUYEE010000146.1 GCA_030691545.1 bacterium
ATAGCTCGAATGGTCGCCGAGCGTGCCCGTTGGGAGACCGATTCGCCTGCCCGTGAGGAGGGAAACGCCGTCATTCAGCGCCAGCTCCAGGCACTTCGGCAGCGAGAACCAGCTTGCTGTGGTGCGCGCGTTTTCCATCCCCTGGACCAGCGGCTCCTGACAACCCGCGATGACCGAGTCCCTCGCGTCCTCGAGCGATACGCCCGTCGCGACCTTCGACTCGACGACGACATCGTCGTTGATGATCGTCGGCTGACCGCGCCCTTTCAGCAGAAGGCGCACCGCCCGGTCGAGAAGCTCCGGGGGAGTATTCTTGTGGATTTTCACGGTCACCGTTGGCAGCGGAATCGCGAGTTCGTCCGTCGCCTCGAGAATGAGATACGTCAGTTCATTTGTTGCGTCAGTGCCGTCGGAATGCACACCGCCGATGACCGCGTTCTGCGAGACTCCCCACAACTTCCGTCCCACGTTGATCTTGATCCAGAGGTTCTGGATTAGCTCGATGGCGTCCTGATCGGTGATTCTCCCGGCGTTCTTGTCCTTCCGATAATAGGGATACAGGAACTGGTCAACACGGCCCAAGCTGAAGGCATAAGGATTTGGCGTCTGCTCGATGTGCATGATGACATATGTGAGCCAGAACGATTGCACGGCCTCGTAAAAGCTTTCCGCTGGACCGGCAGGGACTCTCTTCAGGATGCGGCTGATCTGCCGCAGCTCCTCTCGGCGCCGCGCGCTGGTTTCCTCGCCAGCCATAACGTCAGCGAGATTGCTGTATAGTTCGGCAAACGTGATCGCTGACTGGAGGGCAATGCTTGCCGCCTCGTAGAATGCTCGCTTCTCCATGTCCAGCTCCGCTCCGAGCTTCTCCTCGACGCGAGCGAGGATGCCGGAGTATCCCTCCTCAAGAACCGTCGGCGCGTCGTAGATCACGTGCCCCGTCACTGGCTCGACGAAGAATACTGCTTCATCCATCCACCGCTGCTCTTCTCGCGTGAAAAGGTCCGCCCGAGTCCGCTCGTACTCCTCGTTGAGCCAGAAATCCCGCACCCGCTCGATGCGCTCCTTGTCGAACGCCCCGGCTACCTCCTGATAAATCCCGCCATAGCCGAGGTAACCGTCGAAGCTCTCCAGCCCGGCCTTGAACAGGTTGTAGCTGGTCGCGAAGATGTCGTCCAGCGTGCCGACCAGAAGGTCGTTCGGCTCAATGGAAATGGGCATCTCAAGGAGCATATTCCCGAGCATCATCGCCTGGCGGACCGGGACGGGGAAACCTTCTGTTTCCTGGTACGAGCGCATCTTCAACTCCTCCAGGACGAACCAGTTGTCGAACCGCTCCTTGCGCTCGAGCTGCTCCTTGAGTTTTCGGATTCTCGGTGTCATCTCTTTTGCTCCAACTAAGAAGACCGTAGCGTGGCGTCTGCCACAGATAAAATAGGCAGCGGCATTCCCCGGGTCAAGGGGAAAGAAACCCACATGTTACTCGGCTCTCAAAACCAAATAGGAATCTCCGAAAGTTCCTCATTTGCCCGGCAAACTTGAAGAAGGTTTCACACCCGAGTAGTATCGCTCTCCGGATAGGAAACGTCGGACGAGCGTCTTCACAAAAGTTGAGCGAGAACCGCCGGGCAAGGAAAGCCATCGCCAACATTTCGTCCTCGGCTAACGAGTTGAAACAGAAAGGACACGACCTGTGACGCAGTTCCCTCTCATCGAAGGGAGAAATGGAGCGGTGGGCACCGCCAACGCGACCTCTGCGCAGGTCGGTCTGGAGATTCTCAAGCAGGGTGGAAACGCCGTAGACGCGGGCGTAGCGATGGTGTTTTCCCTCGCTGTGACGGACCCGGAGCGGGTGTCTTTCGGCGGCGAGATGCCCGCGTTGATATATCCTGCAAAGAAGAAAAAGGTGGTTGTCGTCGCAGGGCAGGGCCCGGCTCCAAAAGCGTACGGGATTGAGCCGACGGACTGGACGGCCGCGGTTCCAGGGCAGTTCGACGCATGCCTCGTAGCGCTCGAGCGCTATGGGACCTTCCGAGTTGCAGACATCCTCGAGCCGACCATCCGTCTGGCGGAGAAGGAATGCGAGCACGCCTGGCTCGGAGACCTGGCACGAACGCTCCGGGCAATCTGCCAAACCGAAAAGCGTGGCCGCCAGGGACGAGAGTCCGGGATTCGCGCGGCGAGAGACTACTTCTATCGAGGGCCCGTGGCGCACGCCATCATTCAGTTCTCACGGGAGCACGGAGGCATTTTCACCGAGGGGGATTTTGCGGGCTACTCGGCGAAGATAGAGCCGCCAGTTCACATCACGTATGGCGGGTGCGACGTGTACAAGGTCGGCCCCTGGACGCAAGGGCCGGCTCTGCTTGAAGCGCTGAACATCCTCGAAGGCTTCGACCTGAACTCCATGGGGTACAACTCCCCTCAGTACATCCACACCGTCACCTCCGCGCTGGCTCTGGCGTTCGCCGACCGCGACATGTTCTACGGCGACCCGGATTTCTCTCCCATCCCACTCAGGCAGCTATTGTCGAAGAAATACGCCGCCGCCCGCAGAAAGCTCATCACCGCTACCGCGCTGCGCGAGGCGCCGCCCGGCGACCCGCAACGTCTCGCAGCAATCCACCCCGGAGGCGACCCGCGCTCGCAAAGCCGCCCGTCCGAAACACGCGACACGGCAGCCTGCGTCGCCATAGACCGCCAACGAAACATCTTCTGCGCGACGCCCAGCGGTTGGGGTTCGGACATTCCGATGGGCGATACCGGCATCGTCCTGAGCACGCGCCTGGTGAGCTTCTGGCCACGAGCCGCCCATCCGAACTCACCCGCCGGAGGGAAACGCCCCCGAATCACGCTCTCCCCGACACTCGTGCTAAAAGACGGCCAACCATTCCTTGCGATCAGCGTCGCCGGCGGAGATAAGCAGGACCAGACCACCCTGAACATTCTGTTGAGCATCATTGAATTCGGCATGAATCCCCAGGAAGCCGCCGAAGCCCTGCGAGTCGGCACGCTCCACCACACCGATTCCTTCTCCCCCGGCGGCATTGTCGCAAAAGGAACGCTCGACATCGAGGAGGGCGTGCCGGAGGAAACCCTCCGCGCGCTGGAGGCGACGGGCTACAAACTGGGCAAAAGCTCCGGTTCCCGCCCGGTCGTCATGCTCAACAAACCAAGCGAGGGCATTGTCCAGCTCGGCGCCCGCGAAGTCCACGCCGGCTGCAAAGCCTTCTGAAAGGTCCCGCGAAGAAAATCTTTGCCTTCCGACAGGATCAGGAGGATGGTGAGGATCATCCTGCACATCCTGTTATCCTGTCTCTCCCATCTTATCGCAGGTGAATTCACTGGCCGCGCTGCCATTCCCGGAATTCAAGCGGCTCAGGGAAGGCGATTTCTTTGTAAGAACGGAGGGCATAGTCGTCGGTCATTCCAGCGACGTAGTCCACGACAATCTGCACGGGTGAGGCGCCTTCTTCCTCGTAAAGGGGGCGGAGTCTCCGTAAATAATACGCGAAGTGATTGTCCACAAAGCGCCGCGATGCCGCGGGGGCCTCGGGTCCAGTCCGCCAGTGCATGTAGCGCTCGAGGAGATGGTCGAAGAGCACGTCGAGGACCCTCCGACAGTAGTCCCGGTATTCCTGGAGCAAGGGATGGTCGTAAATGTTGCGGTAGTTGAAATCTTTCAGCCGGATGACGAGTTGGTGCTTTTCATCTGTGAAGCCGATCCGCCCGGTTTCCCTGCCGAACTCAATCACATCGAGGACGAGGGTGTTGATGATTTCGCCGTTCTTCGTTCCAAGCTCCTTTCGCATTTGCTCGGGGATATTCTCATCCTGGATGAGAGGGACACGCGTGGCGTCCTCGAGGTCACGACCGAGGTAAGCAATCATGTCGGAGATGCGAACGACGCACCCCTCCCACGATGACGGCAGCTTCCCACGCTCCCCGATTTCGCTGAGGTCCGGAGAATCGCCGCTCGGCTCGATGGGATAGTCGGTGACCTCGCCGCAGTGGGAGACAATTCCGTCGCGGACCACATACGTCAGGTTCAACCCGCCCTCCTCATTGGCGAGTTTATCGGCGACGCGAAGGCTGTGGGCTTCGTGATGAAAAGGCCGCGAAGCAGGCTCTCGTTTCTTCGCGATCATGGTGATCAACTCCTCACCCGAATGCCCGAAGGGAGGATGACCGAGGTCGTGACCCAGCCCCATCGCCTCAGCCTTCTCCACGTCGAGACCCAGCCCTTTACAGATGGTCGCCGCAATTGTGGCGACATGAAGGGAATGCTCGATCCGCGTGCAGATGTGGTCATTCGTCGGCGCGAAGAAAACCTGAGTCTTTCGCTTGAGCCGCCGAAAGGCGAGGGAGTGAATGATCGCTGTCTGGTCGCGGAAGTACGGACCGCGGATGTCCTCCTTCCGTTCCTTCAGCCGCGAGCGGTATCGTTCTTCCGACAACGGATTGCGCATAAACCCCCGGTGAAATTCGGATTTCAGATCGCTTTCTGCGGACTCACCGCAGAGGACGCCGAGAAAGCAGAGGCGTTTGCAACGGAACGCTCTCTCGCCAAACCGCCAGGGACGCGAAAAGTCTTTGACAGGATTCACAGGATAAACAGGATGTTATGGAGTATCGTGTCCATCCTGTTATCCTGTCAGAATCTCCTCTCTGCCGCGTCTTCGCTTATTCCCCTGCCCTGCGGAGCAACGGTTTCACCCTTCGGACTGATACCTCTGCCAGGCTTCTTCAAGGTCAGGGCGCCGCATCGTTTCGAGAAGGTAGTCCCCCATTTGGGATCCGGTGGCTCCGGTGTCGCGACCGGTCATCTCAATCTTCTTCTCGAACTGCCCGCAGATGTCAAGAGCCATCTCGAGCTTCTTCGCCCGACTTTCGTAGCCGATGTGCCGAAGCAGCATCCCTGCCGCTCGGATCATGCTGCACGGGTCGGCATACTGCGCACGCCCCTCCTTCACCATTCGCGGAGCGCTTCCGTGAATCGCCTCAAACATGGCGTATCTCTTGCCGATGTTGGCGCTTCCCGCCGTGCCGACGCCCCCTTGCATTTCCGCGGCCTCATCAGTCAGGATGTCTCCGTAAAGGTTCGGCAAAACGACCACGCGGAACTGGGTGCGGCGTTTCGGGTCAATGAGCTTCGCGGTCATGATGTCAATGTACCAGTCATCGCACTCGATTTCCGGGTACTCCTCGGCGATCTGCTGCCCAATTTTCAAAAACTTGCCGTCGGTCGTCTTGACGACATTCGCTTTGGTCACAATGGTGACGCGGTTGATGCCGTTCTTCTTTGCGTATTCGAAGGCGAGTCGGCAAATTCGCTCCGCTCCCTGGCTGGTGCCGACCGTGAAGTCCATCGCCAGGTCCTCCGTGACGTCAATTCCGTAGGGACCGAGAACGTATGCCCCCTCGGTGTTCTCCCGGAAGAAAATCCAATCTACTCCCTCCCTCGGCACTCGCACAGGCCGCACATTGGCGAAGAGGTCCAGTTCCTTTCGCACCGCCACATTGGCGCTCTCAATGTTGGGCCAGGGATCGCCCTTTCGCGGCGTCGTGGTCGGGCCCTTGAGCGTGACGTGGCACTTCTTGATTTCTGCGAGGACATCGTCGGGAATGGGCTTATTGACTTTGGCTCGGTTCTCGATGGTCAGCCCCTCGATCACGCGAAACTCCACTTTCCCCGATTTCTTCTCATCGCGGAGCATGAACTCGAGCACTCGCTGCGACTCTTTTGCGATGTAGGGACCAATCCCGTCCCCCCCGATAATGCCAATAATGACGGGCTTGAGCTTCGAGTAGTCAATCCAGTCCTCCCCTTTCTTCATGCGCACGACCCGCGCGAGCTGCTGCTCGAGGAGCTTGCCAAAATGTTCCTTTGCTCTTTCGATGGCTTCCGCAGTCATGGACGTCCTTTCCTCCTTACGGTTAACATTGAGCCGTTCCGTTCTCATCAAGAAACTCTGGCTTTACCCCTCCGAGTCTGCCATGGACCATCCCACCAGAGCTCCGCATTACGACGCAAGATACTTCGCGATGTAGTTCTTCCTTCTGTACTCCTCCACCATCTTCGGGTCAAGGGGATACTGTCCGAATTCTTTCGCGGCTTCAACCATGGCTCTGTAATTCTCCGGCTTGACCGCCGGATGGATGCTGTTCGAGGAAGCAAAAATATGCCCGCCGCCGGGCGACCCTTTCGCGATGGTCTCCTTCACCGCCTCCACAACCTCCTCGGGTGTCCCGCGGGAGAGAAGCTCTCCGCAGTCCACATTCCCCGCGACGGCGATACAGTCGCCGTATTTCTCTTTGACTTTTCCAATGTCCATCCCCGCGATGGGCTCGAGTGGATCGAGGCAGTCAATGCCCGTATCCACAATCATATCTAAGATCGGCCAGAGATTGCCGTCGGTATGCTTGATAAAGGGAACACCCTTGGCCTTCGAGATGTCCACGCACTCTTTGAGATAAGGAAGAACGAACTCGCGGAAATGCGCCGGCGACATGATGGGAGCTTGCCGGTACGCGTAGTCGTCGCCCGTCAGCAGAATGTCCGCGCCTTCCTCCGCAGCCAGCTCTAAGATGCGCCGTTTGTAGTCCATCACAACCCGCGCCAGCCGCCTGGCAAAATCCGGGTTCTCCATGTAATCCATCAGCAGGTTCTCCAGACCCCTCAGGTAGTGAGAGAACTCGAATGCATCATGCCCGAGGAAGATGATAGCTTTCTCCCCCTTGAAGCGTTTTACGGCCGTTTTCAGCGTGTCGAAACGATAATCCGCTTCCGCGTCAGGAGCAACGTACGAATCCAAATCCTTCTCCGTCTGAAGGGGGTGGGCGACCACGTACGGAATGCCGCTCGGCGGTATCTGCCACGTGATCCCCCATTCGTCTACGTAGTGCTCCTCGTCAATCCACTTCTCGCAGCGCATGTCCTCGAAGATGACGATGGCGTCGAGGTCCTCTCTCTCGATGAAATTGGCCTGGATTTCGTAAATGCCTTCCGACCCTCTCTGATATTTCGTGCCGGAGACAAGGTCCGGATGCAGCGCCTTGATCACCGGCTCATTGATAATCAACTCAAAAATCGGCACGCGATCCGGCTCCTCTCGCCGCAACGCCGTCATCATCCTCTCAAGTCCTATCATCCTTTCTCTCCCAAACTGCGCGGGGCCCTCGCTGATTTTCTGTCAAGACGCGGGACAACTGATACACAAAGCCGAATCTCCCCGAGTCGGTCAGAAGACTAACACAGACACTTCCCTCAAAGCAACACAGGGGACCGTGGGAATGTGTGCCACTGGCCAAAGCAGGCGTGAAGAGTGGATGGAGGAGATGGGAGGCAGTGGGCACCCCTGCGTTTCGGCGGCCCCCTGCCTCAACACACAGCCGCTTCAGCCATCATTCAGACTGTTCCACTCCTCGCTCTCTCCTGTCTCCTTCATGTGCGGGGGCGTCGAGACAAGACCAGGGTGTCGCGGAGAGCCTGTTCCCCGGGCGCCGCCAACCAGCGCGACTCAAAATCCGGCGCCTGGATAACCTGGGCGATAGCTGTTAGACATCGCAGATGGAAGTTGCGTTCCGTGCGGGATCCAGCCAGCACAATCACCGCATGCACCTCCGGCGCCTCCACGCTGAAGTAAATGCCCGGTTTGCACCGCGCGATGAGCATCCCAAAGGGTGCGGGGTCTTCGACAACGATATGGGGGACCGCCACGTGCCGTGCGATTACAGTAGAGCCTTCTTCTTCGCGGGCTATCAAGCGGCGAAGCAGCGTCTCCGCAGGGACTTCCATTCGGGTCGCCAGGGTCTCCGCAGCTTTCGTGAAAAACGCATCCCGCGTCGTCTTGCCGCTCAGATCGAGAACCGGGCACGTCTCGGTGAGTTCGTCGAAGCGGTCTATGACGATCTCGTCCCGCTCTCGGATGATTTCCTTGAGTTCAGCCTCAAGGGTTCCGGAGACGAGTTCTCGGGCGGTGAGACGCTGGAGAAGGTGCAGGAAAGCTGATTCATGCTGGACACGGGCGCGTCCGTAGAACCAATACACACAAAACCCAATGCTTGCCAGCACCGCACTGATGAGGAACGCTTCTTCTCTCATCTCCAGAAGCACAAAGGCAAAGCCGATGAGGCCCGCAATGTGCAGCCACGGGTAACACGGAGAGCGGAAGGTGGGACGATAGTTCTGTACCCTGCTTTCTCGCAGAACGACCAGCGAAAGGATCGCGAACATGTTCGTGAGAATTAACCCAATGGACGCGGACTCCACAAGAATATGGAGGTTCACGAAAAGAGGGATAATCACCAGGCCTCCCGTCACAAGGATGGCCACATGCGGCGTGTGGAACCTTGGCCCTATCTTTGCGACCCCGTCCGGGAGCATGCCGTCGCGGCTGAGGGCAAGCAAGTAACGGGAGCCTGCAAGGATTCCGGCATTGGCCGTCGTGAGGAACGCCAGGGAAGCTGCGATCGCGAGGGCAATTTCCCCGCCGCGCCCCATCAGAATGAGAGCCCCATCGGTGATTGGTGTCAGGGTGTTCCTCAACTGCTCAGAGCCCACTACCCCCACGGTTACGCCGACCATCAACGCGTAGCAAAGCCCTCCGAGCACAAGTGCCAAGGTCATTCCGATGGGGATGGTCCGCCCGGGATTCCGCACCTCCTCTGCCACGCTTGCCACCTTGAGGAGTCCGCCGTACGAAACAAAAACGAAGCCAGCGGTTGAGAATACCGCCCCGATTCCCCCCGGAGCGAAAGGCTCGTAGTGCCGCAGATTCACCTCAGGCAGCCCGCGAAAGACGTATAATAGCATCAGCCCCAGAAGCCCCATGACGAGAGACACTTGCAACCGTGCTGCCTCCCGAACGCCCACCAGATTGACGCCCACAAATATCAGGCCGAGTACTGCGCCCGTGAGACGCATGTCAATGGGAACGAGAAGACGAACCACCGCCGCCATTCCCACAAGGGCAAACGCACTCTTTAGCGAGAACGATACCCAGTTCAGAACCCCCGCAATCGTGCCAATCGCCGGACCGAGGCTGCGGGTGATGAAAAAGTAGTCGCTTCCCGCCTTCGGCATCGCTGTCGCAAGCTCGGCAGTGCTCAGTAACCCCGTCGCCGCGAGCGCTCCGGCAAAAATGTACGATAACACGACCGCGGGCCCAGCTTTTGCATAAGCCAGCCCCGGCAGCACGAAGATGCCGGAACTGATCATAGCTCCAGATGCTATGCAGAAGACATGGATAACACCCAGTTGTCTCTTCAGTTCCAATACAGCCTTCTCCTGTGGCTACGTCGCCTGTCGGTGGAGACGCGGTATCCTGTCGCTTGTCAGTTCCTCATATATGTCTTTGAGGTTTTCCTCGAGCTCTTCAAGAGTCCCCCCCTGAGTTCTATAGTCTGGGAACTCTTCAAGCCAGCCGATCCACATGTCTTCTTCCTGGTAGTAAACAAACTTCTTCTTTTCCATTTGCCATCATCTCTCTTGAAGCTAATGATATTCTTGCATGGTTCTCGGACACAACCGCCTGACAACGTGACTCCTTTTCCGGAACTCCCTGCATCCTCCTGCGCGAATTTCATTATGCTTCACAGCGGAACTATGTCAAGCTTCACGTGGGCCAATTAGCGTGCTGGTACAGGAAAAAAGGAGGATAGGCCGTGTTGATTTCAACGACGCCGAGCCTTGAAGGGAAAAGGATCGTTCAATATTTTGGACTGGTGAGTGGAGAGGCGATCTTAGGAGCGAACATCTTCAAGGATTTCTTCGCGGGCATTCGCGACATCGTCGGAGGACGCTCTGCCGCGTACGAGAAAGAGTTGCGGAACGCCAAAGAGATCGCCATCGAGGAGATGGTGGAACAGGCAAAAGCTCTCGGCGCCAATGCCGTCGTGGGAGTTGACCTCGATTACGAGACCATCAGCATTGGCCAGGGCGGCAACATGCTCATGGTCAGCGCCAGCGGCACCGCGGTCACTTGCGAGGAATGAGCGACGCGCCTCATGTACCGGGCAACGCATTTTCAGAGCACTCGATTGGTCAAGCAGCCCATCCGAAGCCGTCTATAATGACACAAACGGGTCCACCCTCGCTGCCTGCCCGGCCGGCGAAAGAGCGCGACAAGGAGATGCCGCTCAGATAGGACCGCCCCGGAAAAGCGATCCTCATAGAGGGCTTAGCACAGACATTCATAAATCGAGTAACGAATGGGGCCGCTCAAAAGCGAAGACATTGTCCCATCTCACCATGCCTTGAGCCCGCCGGGCTTTAGCCGGCGCCCACCTTTAGCCACCTGCTTTAGCGGGTGGTGGCGCCTATGCGAGCTATGGCGCCGGAGCCGGCTTCAGCCGGGCTTCTCG